>JADGQO010000033.1 GCA_017881725.1 Fibrobacteria bacterium | reverse complement strand
GCCAAGTCGAAGTAATCATCGTAAAGGATCTATCGGGCCGGATTCAATTCGGCTCAATGGCGACAGGGCGGTCCGCAAGGGCCGCTTTTCTTTTTGCTAATTTCACCGGATGCCCTCGGACTCGAAATCGTTCACGATATCGTTAAATAATCCGGACTCGATTCCCGCCGCTAAACTCATCATTGGCCGGTTGCCTTTCCTGGTATGCGCCCCGTTTTTCCACTCCACTTTGGCCGGCGCTCCCGGAATCGATTTCCGCGACGGCGTTCCATCATTTTTAAATGACGAATTGCAAGCGGGGCGAATCGATGCCGCGCCTTCCTCCAGCTTTGAATATGGACTCCACTATCGCGACTATGTCTTGATCCCGGGCGTCTCCACTTCGAGCCGGATGGAAATGAAATCCGTGCTGTTCTTGTCGCAAGCGCCCTGGGAGACGCTATCCGGGAAGCAGGTCGGTCTCTCGCCGGACTCAGCCACATCCAACGCCCTCTTCCGCATTCTTTGTTCGGAGCGTTACCATGTGCGTCCGGAACTTCTCTCCGGCACAGCCGGAGCCAAGCCCGGAGAGATGTCGCATGGAAATCCCGCCGTCTTACCGCTTGGAAGTCGCGGCGCTCCTCCTGTCGGACAAGTTTTTATCGGCGACAAAGCTTTGGGTGAAGCCCTCTCCGGCCGATGGGCGCATAAATACGATTTGGCTGACGAGTGGGCCCGCTGGCAGGGATTGCCGTTTTCTTTCGGGTTATGGATCGTTCGCCGGGATGCCGTTCGCGGCAAAGGTGATTTGGTCCGCCGCTTTCATTCCATCCTCATGGAAAGCCTGGCAGCCTTTCGCGCCCAACCGGAGCAGGCCTTGCAGGCGTGGACGCGGGTATATCCTTCTCCGCTTCCCCATGATTTGATGCTCCGCTTCTATGAAACCGCGGACTACAATTTTACAGCCGAACACGCCGAATCCCTGCGTCGATTTTACGCGCTTGCCTGCTCCGCTGGGCTGTTGCCGGAGCAACCGGTTTTGGACTACGCCGAGATTTGATTTTCCTAAGGAAACCAGTCAAGCACCCATAGAGGGGACGTCAACCACCTGGAGCCGGGATTAAAAATGTTTGCACGGCATCCAAAATGAATTCACGGGTTTCCTTAGGATGGGACACCGTGATCAAATGATTTTTCCCAGGCAGGGTCACCAGATTTTCCTTGGGACCATCCGGTTTAATCATCCAATCGCCTTCGGCATGCAGTTGCCGGAAATTCTCGGGAGGGCGTCGTCCCGGCCAACTCATGATTAAGGTTGGGAAAGCCTTCAACAAGGCGGGTGGAAATTTCCCCATAATATCGGCCAGCAAGGCTTGTCCCGATGGCGAAAGCATCTTTTGAAACTTCAGCACCGTGGGGATCAAAGTGAAAATTCTTCGGATCAGCCACTCCGGTACATAGGGCGCTAGAAAGGCAAGATTCGCGAAGCGACGGCGGATAAACTTGGGGTGCACGCAGGATGCGATGAGGATCACTCCCTGTATCCCCGGAGTCGCAGCGGCTATTTCCAAGGCCAACATGCCGCCCAACGAGACGCCGCCGACCACGTCACCGGCTTTAACGCCCAGCTCCTTACCAAGGCGACGGGCGTATTGGGCCAGCGACTCGCCCTTCTGCACGGGAATCAGGTCCACCAACCGGTAGGGATCAGACGGTAGGTTCAACGGTGAAAACGCCCTTTTGTCGAGCGCGAATCCAGTGATCAAAAAAACACGCATCTCGTAAAGTATACTGTTTTCCTGCGGACGAAACATTTTACAGGATGATGAAAAAGTCTCGGCGACGCCAAAGGGCATGCTGGAAACCTAAGTTTGGATAGGCATTGTTTATTTAAATTTAGCCCGGTGACTTGTTTGACGACCGGATAGGTGCGTATGTTCAATCCAGCGCCGGTTTGATCCTAGGATGGAATGGGAGTGCGCATGAAATGCCGTGAATGTGGGTTTTCGTTGGCAGACCATGTGATTTATTGTCCCGCCTGCGGAGCCCAACAGCAGTCGGATGCCAATCCCGCGCGAACAATATCCGTTTCAGCTCAAAAACCGTCGGTGGCAAACCCGGCGCTCGCCGGCGCTCTCGCGAAGGCCGGCAAATCCCCGCTGCCCCGGCCCGGAGACACCTTCGCGGCCCGGTATCGGATTGAAAAATACTTGGGATTGGGAAGCCTGTGCAACGCGTATCTCTGTCGCGATACCGCCCAGGGTAACCGCGAACTGGTCCTGAAGATCATGCATGCGCGCAAGGCGAGCGAGCCGGGGATGACGGACAGTTTTCTCTTCCTTGCGGAATCCGTTTCGAAATACGACCATCGCGGCATCGCTAAGATTTTTGAATCCGGAATTCACGAAGGAATTCCCTTTTACACCATGGAGTGGGTGACGGGAACGCCCTTGCGAATGTGGTTGATGGAGCGGCTGAATTTCGAGAACCGTGTGCTTCCGGGCTTGGGCATCATCCGATCCTTGCTCGACGTATTCGAAGTCATCCATGATCGTGGATGCTATGGCTGCTTAAAGCCGGAGAACGTGTTCATTACTCTGAACGGGCCTGTGGTAATGGATTTCGCCGTGGTGGGTTTTCTAAGTCCGCAGGAGTTTGAGTTCAACTCCTATGCGCGGCGCTATTTGCCGTATATGGCTCCGGAGCTGCGCCAGGATTGGGGCAACTTGGTGCCCCATAGCGATTATTTTTCCATTGGCGCCCTGCTCTATGAAATTTTGGTCGGTCGCGTTCCCGCCACGCCCCTACGTTTGCCCAGTGAATTGAGCCGCGCGTTCGGCATCGAATCGGATGAAATCATTTTGAAATCCATGGCGTCCCGGCCGATGGATCGGTTTGGAACCCTGGAAGGCTTCAAAGTAGCCGTGGAGTCGCTGCAATCCACCTTGCTGAATGCGTTTCCGCGGGAAGCCGGCGGTGAGCCCGCGCAGCAAGAGGCCTTGCCCTTCGATGGCCGAATTTCCGACGTGGATGGTCCAAGTTCGGCGGTTCCCCATTTGGATGTCACCAGCGATATGCAAGCGGTGCATAATCCCAACCTCGCATTCTCGACGGCCGAGTCCGAAGAATTCGAAGCCATTCGCGATCCCGGTTCCGATACCTTGGCGGCCAATCCCTGGATGCGGGAGAAATCCGATGTACCGGCAACCGATGCGCGGCGCACCCAATCGCCATCCGTTGCGGATGGTGCGCCTTCCGTTTTGGACGGTGCGGCGAGCATCGAAAAGGCGGAGGCCGAGGCTGATTCGTTCTCGGAATCGCCTAATCGTCATTCGGAGCAGGCCCATGCGCAACGGCGGTTTGCTCACGATAGTGTTTCCCCTCTGCCCTATGGTGACGCCCTACCGCCGGAGGGCGGCGTAGTGGCCGGTCACTTGATCCATAACTGGGACGGTTTGGTCGAGAATAAAACGGCTCCTGTACTTAGTGATGATATTTCCGTTGAGGAGGAGGACGCCAAACCCGTTCCGCCATGGCTGTGGGTTTTGATTGCGTTGGCGGGTTCCTTGATGGTGGTCGGCTCGGCGTATTTCGGTCTCATGCTTCCGAAATAATCCGGATTCATGGAAGTCCGCATTGAAGGAATCGATGGGCTGAAACACGGTGAGAGCCGTGTTTTTGATTTTCCCCGCAAGGGTCGGACGGAGCAAGGATTCCTGATTCGTTTTGAAGATGGCTTTTATGCTTACCTCAATCAATGCCGCCATTGGCCAGTTTCATTGGACTTGGGCGACAATGATTTTTTTTCCACTACCGCCGATCGCATCATGTGCAAGACCCATGGCGCCGTCTATCACCCCGCGACCGGCTATTGCGAATTCGGTCCTTGCGCGAGGGCGGAGCTGGAACGATTTTCCGTAGCGATATCCAGTAATGCCGCCTTGGTGAATATTCCGGATTCCGAATCCGCGTAAGTGCGCTTGGGCGTTGTTATCTTTGCTTCCCAATTGATCCAATCAGGGAAAAAATTTTAGGAGATCACTCATGTTCACACCGGCTTTTTCCAGCGACGCCATGTTCCACCGTAAAACCTTGATGCCTATCGTGAATCCGGACAAGGCCGGCAATCCCTTGAAGCATCCGGCCCCCAAGGCTCCGCGTATTTTCGCGGACACGGCCACGCGCTCGGAAATCGAGCCGCTCTTCCGCGCGGGTATCATCAACGGGCTGACGACCAATCCCACCTTGCTTAAGAAGGCCGGAGCCAAGTCCTGGGATCATGCTAAGGAAATCATGAAGGAATTGTGTTCCTTATTACGGCCATTTCCCGTTTCCCTGGAGCTTACCGAATTGGATGAGGAAAAAATGATCAAACAGGCCGAGGAACTGTCGGCCCTGGGAGATAACTCCGTGATCAAAGTTCCGATTGGCGGATATCGCGCGGTCAATTCCGCCGCGGACCCTTTCACCGGCCTGAAGGTCATCCGTCGCCTATGGGAGCGCGGCATCAAGGTGAATACCACTTTGATATTCAATCCCACGCAAGCACTCTGGGCTGCCAATGCCGGAGCCACCTATGTCAGCCCGTTCCTGGGACGACTCGCCGACTATGGTTACAAGCAGGACAAGCCGGAACGCAAGACCGGCAATTCCTTGTATTGGGTCGAGGATCATAAGAACGCCAAAGGCGATCAGAACATGCACAATACCGAGTATGTCGCTTCGGGCGGTGCCCTGAAGGATGCCGGCGCGCGTCTGATTTTCGAAATCGCCACCGTGTTCGCGAATTACCAGATCACGACGGAAATCCTTGCCGCCAGCTTCCGGAATCAGGTGCAATTGACGGAATGTCTTTTGGCTGGCGCCGATATCCTGACCGTACCCGCAGCCGTACTGCAAACCGTGGCCGACCATCCGTTAAGCGATGAAGGCATGAAAGCCTTCGTTGAAGATTCGAAAGCGTTCGGCAAGTAAACGAGGTATTTCCCCGCCGGCCTCAGGGTCGGCGGGCGATTTTCAAAGCAATAAATCCCCAGCCGATCAGCAGGGCAATCCCACCTACAGGCGTAATGGCTCCGAGGGGCTTGATGCCGGTAAGCGCCAAGGCGTATAGGCTGCCGGAAAACAGGACGACGCCGGCCAGGATAAATCGGGCGGCCCAGCGGACGTCCGCGCCGCTGGAGTTCGCGTAGAGGGCCAATGCCAATAAAACCACGGAGTGTAAGAGGTGATACAAGACGGCG
>JADGQO010000032.1 GCA_017881725.1 Fibrobacteria bacterium | reverse complement strand
TTGATCGGATTGAGCAAAACCTGAGGAATAGCACCGCTATTTCGATGGTTTTGCGATTGACGATCGGGCCAAGGTGGCCTACAGATGGGTGGCGAACTGATTCAGTTATTTCTTAACAGGCCCTAAGGGTCCGGAGAAGGTAAAACTTCACTGCGGGCGGATGGTGATCCGGTTGGGATCAAAACCGCGATCTATATTTTTCCGCCAATCGAACCGCAACCCTTGGACGAGGAACGGTTCGCGCGACGAAGTTCGCGCACAAAGATTATCCGCCCTGCGGCCCCACGAAGGCCTAGGATAGGAGTCGAATGAACGAAACGCTGGAAACGGAATCCCGGTATCAATTCCAAAAGTTAATCGACGCCCTGTGCGAAACCTTGGATGAGGATCCGGATTTCGAACTGAGTCGCGCTTACCTCGAGTCCAACCGTTTCCAGGACGCCGTGTCCGTGCTCGAATCGCTCAAGGACCGCAAGCCGGAAGCCATGGAAATTTATCCGTTGCTGGGCCTTTCCTACCTGAATACCGATCGAGCGAACGAAGCCATCGACCATTTTCTGGTTGCGATGTGCCACAATCCCCAGGAGAGTTACCTGTATTGGTGCATGGGTGACGCCATGTTCAAGACCGCGCGTTTTCCTCAGGCCATCGCTTATTACAAGCGGTCCGTCGAATTGGAACCCGGGAATATTTTGCCCCTGAACAAGATGGCCCAGGCTTTTTTCGATATGGGACGCATGGAAGACGCTGTGGAGATCTTGACGGAGGCGATTCGGTTGGATTCGACCCTGCCGGAATTGTGGAGTAGTTTAGGTTGGGCGCTTATCCATTTGGGCCGGTACGTGGAAGCCGTTGGTCCTTTGGAACAAGCCTTGTCCGCGCGGCCCAATGACATCCAAACCATCAAGAGCCTCGGGTTGGCCTCATTCGCCCTGGGCCGCAAGGATGCCAGCCTGGATGCCTACCAAAAGGCTTTGGCGCTCAATCCCATCGATGAAGAAGCTTTGTTCGGCATGGGGATTCTTTACGTATCCTCGGGCAACTTGAAATGCGCGCATCGCAATTACGATAAGCTGCTGTCCATGAAATCCGATTTGGCCGAGGATCTTTACGCGAAGATTCTTGAACGCAATGAATTGCGTATGGCCTGACTTCCGTTTTTAAGCGATTCCTGAAATTACCATCGATTCCCGCGACTTTTCGAGTGTCGTGAAATGACCCAGGGGGCCGACCGAAGGGTTAGAATTTTCCTAATTTGGAATTTATCCGTCTTGACAATATTTGTTGTAACGAATATATTCCGGGATGAATCACCGTATCACCGCAACTGGTCGTTACGTGAAAACGGATAAAAAGGAGAATGGGAATGAAAAGTTTCGCGAAGGTTGGTCTGGCTTCCTGGGTTTTTTCGGCCCTGATCGGCAATGCCGTGGCGGCGACATACAGTCTGGACACGACGCATTCCGAGGTCACGTTCAAGGTACGCCATTTGGGGATCAGCACCGTCTCGGGAAAGTTCGAGAAGTTCGGCGGAAGTTTCGACCTGGATCCCAAGAACGTCAAGGCCACCAAGGGCTCGGCGACCATTGACGTCGGCAGCATCAACACCTCCAACGTCAAGCGCGACGGGCATTTGAAGAGCGAGGATTTTTTCGACGTGGCGCATTTCCCCGAAATAAAATTCGTCTCCAAGGAAGTGAAGGATGTGAACGAGGCGGATACGACCTGCACCTTGGTCGGAGATTTCACCATGCACGGCATCACCAAGGAAATCGCCCTCAAGGTCAAAGGCGGCGGCATCATCAAGGATGGTTGGGGCAATGAACGCGCGGCTTTCACGGCCACGGGACGCATCAACCGCTTCGACTTCGGACTGAAATGGAGCAAGGCTTTGGAAACCGGCGGATTGGTTGTCGCCCAGGATGTGGATTTGGATTTGGCCTTCGAGGGCGTGCGCAAACTGGCCGCACCGGACACCAAGCCCGCCGCCGCGAAACCGGCGAAATAAAACCGCATTGGTAATCCTTCGGCGCTTTTGCTAGAATGGGCCGAAATCCCGGAGGATAATTGATTCAACCCCAACGGCTAACCGCTTCTGCGGCGAGCCAATTTCCCTTGCCGGCCAAGCAGGAAGCCATCCTTCTCTACGCCTTGGCCGCCATGCAATTCACGCATATCCTCGACTTCATGATCGTTATGCCCCTGGGTCCGCGGCTCATGGAAATTTTCCGGATCACGCCTTCGCAATTCGGCGTCATCGTTTCCGCCTACACGTTCAGCGCGGGATTTTTCGGGTTGCTGGCCGCCGGGGTATTGGATCGATTCGATCGCAAAACGGCGTTGTTGACACTGTACTGCGGGTTTGGCGTGGCCACCATCGCTTGCGCCTTGGCCCCGTCCTATCACTTCCTGGTTTTGGCGCGGCTTTTAGCAGGCGGTTTCGGCGGGGTCGCGTCGGCGACGATCTTGGCCGTGGTTGGCGACGCCATCCCTCCCGCGCGCCGGGGCGCCGCCATGGGAACGATATTCTCCGCGTTCTCCCTGGCATCGGTTGCGGGCGTGCCCGCGGGATTGTTTCTCGCTAACCGTTGGGGCTGGCATGCGCCCTTCTTTTTATTGGGCGGCTTGAGCGCACTCATCCTGATCGGCATGTTTTTCATCCTACCGGTGATGCGCGGACATATACACGAAAATCTGGCTGTAAAGGCTTTGAAACCCAAGGCGTGGGAGGAAATGAAAACCATCGCCGGCCAAGCGAATCATTGGAAGGCGTTCGCCTTGACCGTGATGATGACCATGGCCGGATTCATGATTATCCCATATATCAGCCCCAGCCTGGTTTCCAATGTAGGCGTGAGCAACGAGCGTCTCCCGTTGGTGTATTTGTGCGGCGGCGCCGTGACCTTTTTCAGCGCGCGCTGGATAGGCCGCCTGTCCGATCGCATCGGCCTCTTGCCCGTCTTCACGACCGTCAGCCTGGTCGCAATCCTCCCCATCCTGGCCATCAGCAACCTGCCGCATGTTCCGCTTTGGGTCGCATTGGCGATCACGACATGCTTCATGGTGTTCACTTCCGGCCGGTTCATTCCGGGCATGGCCATGGTGACCAACAGCGTGGAAGGCCGGTATCGAGGAGGCTTCATGAGCATCAACTCCGCCTTGCAGCAATTCGCTTCCGGGGTGGCCGCCGTGATTGCTGCGGCCCTGGTGTCACGCGCGGGGGATGGCAGGCTGTTGCATTACGGCTGGGTGGGCGCCTTGGGATCGGCGAGTATTTTGGTCAGTATTTATTTGGCCAAAAAGCTCAAGCCGGCATAATGCGACTCAAGGCGAGAATTGAATTTCACGTTTGCCATCGCGGTATTTTTTTATAGATAGACTATCCCATGACGCGCGTAACCGTTGCTCCCATGATGGAATGGACCGATCGGCATTTCCGCTATTTCCTGCGGTTGTTGTCGCGCCATGTCGGTTTATATACGGAAATGGTGACGACCGGGGCCATCCTCCACGGCAAGGCGGAGCGGCTCCTGGCATATGATCCAATCGAGCATCCCGTGGCCCTGCAATTGGGCGGCAGCAATCCGGAGGATTTGGCCGCTTGCGCCAAGGTGGGTGAGCGCTTCGGGTACGATGAAATCAACTTGAACGTGGGCTGCCCCAGCGACCGCGTGCAGGAAGGCCGGTTCGGCGCTTGCCTCATGGCGGAACCGGAATTGGTCGCGCGTTGCGTGTCGGCCATGCGTGCTTCGGTATATGTGCCCGTGACGGTAAAGACCCGCATCGGCATCGACGACAAGGATTCTTATGCCGAGCTGGCGCATTTCATCGGCACGGTGGCCGAAGCCGGGTGCGGTCATTTCATCATCCATGCGCGCAAGGCTTGGCTGCAAGGCTTGAGCCCCAAGGAAAACCGGGAAATCCCTCCCTTGCGTTACGATATGGCCGCCGATTTGAAGCGTGATTTTCCGCAGCTGCGGTTTTCTCTTAACGGCGGCATCCTGGATTTGGACCAGGCCGAAAAACATTTGCAAACTTTCGACGGTGTCATGTTGGGCCGCGCCGCTTACGAGAATCCCTATGTGCTGGCCCAAGTCGATCAGCGCTTCCATGGGGTAACCGACGTGGTACCTACCCGGGCCGAGATCATCGAACGCTTCAAGCCCTATGTGGCCGCCGAGCTGGCGAGAGGCACGCGCCTGCATTCCATGACGAGGCATATCCTGGGATTATTCACCGGAGTCCGCGGCGGACGCATCTGGCGGCGCTTCCTGAGCGAAAACGCCTGCCGGCCCGGAGCGGGCTTGGAGGTGCTGGATCAAGCCTTGCTCGCGGTCCGCGGCGTGGGGGAGATGGCTTCCGCTCCTCACGCGGCTTAGGTAACATTCCGGTTACCTTATTTCCTGCGCCGAGGCGCCGTGTACGAATCCCGATTCCCTGGATTCCGCGGGAGGCGCAGGAAATCAGATACAGGAATGATGGGGATCTTAGGTCCGATGCGCAGCGCGGCGTGAGGGCTTGGCCTTGGGAACGTTCCACCAATTCCGGTAGTCCACCATGCGGTCGATCAGGCAGGTATCGGGAGCGGGTGTCTGATCGCCGGTGGCCGAGGATCCGGCGATGTCGCTTGCAGTAAGACGCCGCGCGCGCCGCTTGGCTGGACCGGGTTTGCCGAGGGCCGGGGAGGCCCCGGTCACTGAATCAATGGGATTGGGAGTGAATGTATTCATGGCCATATTAGACAACTTTCGTTTGTAGGGCGCAACTGAATTTTTAGACGCAACAAACGCCTGTATTGTAAATACATTTTTAAGCATGCCAATTTTTGCCAATGATGAATGCGATATGATCGAGAAGTATTCGGAAAACTTCACCGAGTGGCTGAAAAAGAACTTAGTTGTCAAAATACAATCACAAATCGGTTACAAATTACCGAGCGAGGTGGATAGCATTCTTGCCAAGCTCTCCGACTTGATCAAATTGCTGAAGAAAAGAAATGCCGGCGGGCCGATAAAAGAAGAACATGCCGTCCCGGACGATTTCGCGCCGCTGATCAAACGCGTGATGATTCACCAGCGCCGCATCGTGGCTTCCAAGTTGGAGGAGCCGATGAGCAAAACCTTTCATCCGGAGTTGATCGGCAATCTGGAAAAAGAACTGGAGCCCATCCGAAAAATCATGGACGCTCCGTGGTTCCAGGAATCGCCCGCGCTGCGCGTGCCGCATTTGACGGAGTTTCTGGCCATTAAATTCGTGGAGGAAATGCATACCTCGTCCCTCAATCTGGAAAAACGCGAGTACGACGAAAAATTCCATATCCTGCAAACGCCTTCCCTGTTCGTCAAGGACCTGCGCTACTTCCGCGAAAAATGCGAGTTGCGTTCCAACGGCCTGATGGTGGCTTATCTGGACATCGATGATTTCAAGTCTTTCAATACCCGCCACGGTGAAACCAAAATCGATCGCGATTTGCTCCCTCGCTTCATGGAACTGATGGAGTCGCATCTATACACGCACGGCCAAGGTTACCGATACGGCGGCGATGAATACATCCTCTTGCTACCCAATTTGAGCCTCGCCATGGGAGTGGGCTTCATCAAGGAGTTCCAGCAGAAACTGCGCATGATCACTTACCGCGGCATTACGGAGAAAACCACGGTCTCCATCGGCGCGCTGTTCGTCCCCTCCGATTGTTTCCTGACCGAAAGGGAAGTTGAGGACCGCGCCAATCGGGCCAAGAATTTCGCCAAGAAGAATGGCAAAAATTGCATCGCCACTTTCAAAGGCAACTTTTACAACGAATCAGAGTTGGTTATCGTTAAATAGACCGGAGCTTTTCGAAAGGATATTTAGTCATGTACACAGTCGATCATTTTGTCCGTAATTTCCGCAAAGACTCGCAGGTTACCATCAATCTTTTCCACAAAATTCCCCCGGGCGGAATGGATTATCGGCCTACCGCCGGGCAGCGATCGGTTTTGGAGCTGTTGCGTTACCTCAGCTACGGGCCTTATAACGCGGTATTGAAAATCACGGCGGGCGATTGGAATATCAGCGGTCCCACCAACGCGGTGACCCAAGGGGTGCCGCCTTCGGATTTCCCTCAGCGCATGGCCTGGCAGGCCGACGCGGTGGAGCGCCTGGTGCGAGCGACGCCGATCACGGCTTTGCTGAACGACGATTTCACCTTGCCCTGGGGCGAAACCATGAAGAAGGGCGAGGCGTTGGTGAATTATCCGTTGAAATGGCTGGCCGCGTATCGCATGCAATTGTTCCTGTATTTGAAGTCCGCCGGCGCTGCAAATCTCGCGACCGCGGACTTGTGGCACGTTCCGGCTCCAGCCGCGCCCAAGGCCCCCTGAAGGCTTCTTGAAGGTCTTCCCTTGAAACCCGGAGAAGTCCCCGGTCAAAGGCGGTATGTGTGCATGCTGTGTATGCACATTTACTCCGAAGCCGAAGGCGATCCGGATTCCGGCATCGCCCCCGGAACATTGTGGGAGGACATTCCCGAAGATTGGTCCTGCCCTAAATGCGGCGCCGCCAGGGGATATTTTGAATTGGAATCGCGTTTCCTATCCTAATCGCTGCGCCGGGCATGGGCGGAGAAGTGAAAAGAATCACGGTATGCATTCGATGGCACCATGGTTAATGGTGTTTCGGTTTTGGGAAGTCGTGGTTACCTTAAGGAAATACTAAATCTTTTCCTAAGGGTTCACGGTGACGCCATCTTCGCATTGGAAAACTTTAGAAATCGGGGTGTGTAATGGTTAAATCATTTTCAGGTCTGTTCCTGGCTGCTTCCACTTGGACAATGGCCATGCTTGGCTCCTTTGTTTCCGTAGCCGACGCCGCGGTGCCGGGGGTGCCCAACCTGGTTACTCCCGCCGCCGATGCGGTATTGCAACCTATAAGTTTCACTGCTTCCTGGACCGCGCCAGTGGTCACGCCTTCGGCAGGCGCGCCGGTTTCCTATCATATCCAGTTTTCCACCTTGGCAGATTTTTCCGTCCTCGCCGTAAGTGATTCGGGTATCACGGATTTGTACCGTTCCCTCGGCCCGCTCAAAAACAGTACGTCTTACTACTGGCGTGTCAGGGCCAAAAATACCGATGGTGTGGGGGCTTTTACGGTTGCCAGATCCGTCACGACGATAGTCGCCGCTCCGGTTGCCGTCACCCTTGTGGTTCCGGCCGACAATGCCGTAAATCAGGTCTTGCAGCCGGTCTTGAAGTGGCGCAAGCTAAATTCCGCTGACAGTTATCAATTACAGGTTTCTACGAACGCAAACTTTACCGGAATTCTGGCGGTGAATCAGGCTGCCTTAATGGATACCACCTTCACGCCTGCAATGGCTTTGACCGCCGGAACCACGTACTACTGGCGCGTGTCCGCGAAAAATGCCGGCGGAACCGGTCCCAATTCGACGGTCGGTAAGTTCACCACCCTCCCCGCCGCCCCCGCTGTGCCGGAGATAATCGGTCCCGCTGATGGCGCGGTTCAACAGCCGCTTCCAGTCGTATGTTCCTGGCATAAGGCTGCCCGCGCCGCTTCCTACCGAGTACAAATTTCAACCGTTGTCGGCTTTGGCACCCGGGTTTTGGACACCTTGCTGTCGGATCCGGACACCGTGCTTTCCCTGGCTAATTTGAATTACGCGACGGGTTATTATTGGCGATTGCGTTCGGAAAATGCCGGTGGAACATCGGCCTACTCGGCGGTAAGAGCCTTCCATACCTTGGACGCGCCCGAGGTTCCCGTTCTGGTCGCCCCCGCTGCGGCGGCCTTGAATGTGCCCGTTACCTCGGTAGTGGTTTGGCATAAGACTGCCCGCGCCGTGAGCTATCATGTGCAAGTGTCCGCCAATGCGGCGTTCACCGGAACTTTGCCGGTGAACGATTCCGGGATAACCGATACGACCCTCAAGGTTGGGCCTTTAAACTACCTGACCTCGTATTATGTGCGCGTAAGCGCGCATGATGTCGTGGGTAATAGCGCTTATTCCACCGGCCGCAATTTTACCACCATCGCCTTAATCGTTTCACCGGCGCCGATATTGGCATCCCCGGCCGACGCAGCCACGGGAATCGCTCCCAGCCCGACCCTTAAATGGCACCCGTCCTTGCGCGCGGCCGATTACCGGGTGCAAGTCTCTCTGACTCCGACCTTCGCAACGGTGGTGTACCAGGATACTTCGGTCAAGGACACCATTAAAGTCGTCGGCGCTCTGCAAAACGATATGCTCTATTATTGGCGCGTGGCAGCCAAAAACGCGTCGGGACTCGGGGATTATTCCGAAATCCGCAGCTTCACGACGAAAGCCGGCGCAGCCGGAGAACCGGCCCTGGTGAGCCCGGCCGACAACGCCACCAACCAACCGCGCAGCGTGACCCTGAGATGGAAAACCACCCAGAATGCCGTAACTTACAGGTTACAGGTATCCGCACACGCGGATTTTACCTCGCCGGTGTTGGATGATTCCAACGAAACCGATACGACCCAGGACGTAAAAGGCTTGGCCTACGGCACGCTCTATTATTGGCGCGTGCGCGCTCAAAACGGGGATGGCAACAGCGCGTATTCCGCCTCCCGGAAATTCATCGTGATTGTGGAGGCGCCGGCCGCTCCGGGCTTAATCGGGCCGGCGGATAATGCCGAGGTGGATCGTAGCCTGGAATTGAAATGGAAGGCCGTCGCCGGAGCCGTTACCTATCGCGTCCAGGTTTCTAAGTCCGCTACTTTCGCGACCGTGGTTTTGTTGGATAGTACTGTCACGGATACCACAAAGGCGTTGGCGGATTTGGAGTCCGGCACCACCTTCTTCTGGCGCGTCCGGGCGGAGAACGCAGGCGGAGTCAGCGCTTATTCGGAAATCCGCGGTTTTAAAACCAAGCCACCGGTGGGAATCCATTTGGCCGGTATGGCCAGCATGGCCGGCAAAACCGGCTTTGTGTGGCACGCGGGTTTCAGCAACAGCCAGGCCGCGGAATTGGAGTTTAATTTGTCCGCGCCCGGACTGGTCAGCTTTACCCTGATAAATCCGGCGAATGGTCGGAGCCAGATCCTGCTCGAAAAGAATATGGAGGCAGGCCATTATCGTTGGTCCGTCGCGGGGCCGGGACTGACTCGGGGAATTTCATTCCTGCGCATGGATGTCGGCGCGTATTCGCAAACACGAAAAGTCTTTTTGCCTTGAGCACGTTGCTTCCGGCCTGGCGGCACATTTGGAAACAAAGTGTCGTCGCCGGAACTTTTAAAATTCCATTCGAAAACTGCCCACCTCCTTTCCTTTCCTGGTGAGAACCTTGGGCCACAGGGCGTGCATGGCCTGCGCCGTCACAGGTTCGATAAGATTGGTTCGGAGCAATAATTCGCTGAAAGCGGGCCAGCGGGGAATCGGAGACCCATCGATGATCTTGAGCGCGACGCCTAAACCCAGCTCCGGTAGCGCCGCGCAAAGCAATCCTCCCGCGCCGCCTTTGGTAACCAGGGAGGGGTAATTTCCGCCGACCCGGGTCGCGGGACTTCCTGAGTGTTCGGCCGTAAACGGATCCCGGTATTCCGTCTTATCGGATTCGCGCCTCACTTTTATCCATCGGAGATCCGGCTCGCCGGTCAAGTCTCCCCAGCCTTCCGACATGCTCAGTAACATTCGTGCTACGGGGTTCGACAACTCTCCGTTCGCTTCCCCTCCTGACCGTCGGGATTCCCGCGCCAAGCGGGCGAAGGCCAAGGCCATGTTGTAGAGAGGAAGCTCGAAGGTGACGGCCGAACAACCATCCTCGGCTAGATTTATTTTTTCCTTTGGAAGACCGCAATAATCCGAAAGGACGGAATGGATGCGGCGTTGCCAAGGGTGATCAGGGCGCAGATAGTCTTTAAGGGAGTATCCATGGAAACGGCAGGCAGCGAGCATCCCGGCATGCTTGCCGGAACACTGATCCGCCAAACCATCGCCGCAACCCAAGGCGTCCACCGGTACGCCGCTTTTTTTCATCACCTGCGAAACTTGCTGGATAGCCGCGGAGGAACCGCCATGGGAACCGCAAATAACCGCCAGGTCACGATGGTCGAAACCGTAGGCATCCGCCACTCCGTCGATCAAAAGGGGAAGCGCTTGCAAGGGTTTGGATGAGGATCGGAAAAATGCGCGATAGCTCGCGTCTCCGAGCGAAAATCGGATTTTACCGGCGGCATCCACGATGCAAGCCACGCCCAAATGAACCGTGTCCACCTGGGATCCGCGCAGTACCGTTACTAAGGGCGCCGCGCCTTTCGCCGCTTCCGTATCATCTCGCATATACGCAATGATGATACGATTTACGGATTGGATTCCCCAAGTCGAAAATACCTAGTTTCTGTAACGCCGCGTTCTGCGCGAGAAGGATCCCATGACCACTCACTACCAAGCTCTGACCCTGGAGGCAGCGGGCTCTAAGCTCCGGTTGCGCGAACGTTCTTTGCCCGAACTACGACCCGGGCAGGCCGCGGTGCGTATCAAAGCGGCGGCGTTGAATCATCGCGATTTGTGGATCCGCAAGGGGCAATATGCCGGATTGAAGTTTCCCGC
>JADGQO010000031.1 GCA_017881725.1 Fibrobacteria bacterium | reverse complement strand
CCGTGGGTCCACAGCAATACATGCTCACGACGCCCGGTTGCCGAGGTTCGAATACCTCTTGTTTGCGGGACGCGGTGTTGTAAAAACTCAAGGCTTCGGACATGGGGCCAACCGGATTAAAGGAAAGCCTAAAGTTAGGAATTAACCGGGCATGGAAAAGGCGGGAACCGAGGACGGATTTTTGCCGGACGAAGGATTTCGAACCGTAGCTTTACCGTGCTAAGTGCGAGTATAGCCCACGATACGCAGGCCCTGGGGCATCGCATTAAAAGGAACCTTGGCTATCTCCAAAGTCCGTCCCAGGTTTCGCAACGCTTCCGGCAAAGCCAGGCGCAACTCGCGAGCTGCACCGGCGGGCGCGCCACCGAAGGGTGGCGGCGCGAATTCCACTTCCAACCATTCGATGGCGTTATATAAAGGCAGACCTGCGGGGAAATCCGCGCGCCAAAAACCGTCCGGTTCCTGCTTGTCGGTGATGCATTTCACCCGGTAACCGAGCGAATACTGCGTGAACGCCAGCAAGGCGTCAATGGCGGCCCGCCAGCGCGTGCTGTTCATTTTGAGCTCGAAGCGGTTACGCACGGCGAATTGGCGCAGCCTTTCGACTTCGTTTTTTTGCTGGTCCGAGAGTTTGTCTTTTTGAATGCCCATGGGTGAGTCGATGCGTGCAAGTTTGAATTAGAAAAATTTCCGATGACCATGGATTTCGGAGTAATCCTTGGTGAGACCCGGAAGTGAGCCTGCCCGTAAAGGGCCCACCGCATGGGTCAATAAGGCTTTGCCGTAAATTTGGGGCTGCCGCAGGAATCTTATCAGGACCTTTTCCGGTCGGGTTCGCAAACCATATGCTTTCGCTTTCACTTGGCGTTTTGGAGACGTACAATACGCAGGTGTACAAATTGAAAGTTTTTCTGCTTTGCGCCTTGCCGGGATTGGCCCCGGTGCTGCCCAAGTTGTTGGTGCAGAGCCCGGTGCTCAAGAACGACATGTTGTATGCGTACTTCTGTTATTTCTGGGACTTCCATAAGGATTGGTCTTTGCTGCATCCGTTTCCGCTGTGGAGTTCCAGCTACCAATGCGGGATGCCCATGCACGCCTATTGGCAATCGGGATATCTGTATCCCGTCACGTGGGTTTTGTTCGGACCGCTTTCACCGCATATCGGCATTTTGCTTTTTTACGCCTTCCATTTTTCGTTGGGCATATACGGGTTCCTCAAGCTGGGACCCTGTTTGCGGTTGAAGCCATTCGCGGCGTATTGGGCGGGAATATGCTTCGCATTGTCCGGGACCATGCTGGCCCGGCATGAGCACGCGACTTTTTTAGCGGGATGGGCCTGGATGCCGTTGGTGCTGGCCGCCTTTCTCCGCTTGCGCGCCGCCCCGGGCCCCAAAAACGTATGCCTGTATGCGGGGGCTGTGGCGTTGCAAACCTTAGGCGGTCACCCGCAAGCCTCGGCGGCCACGGCGGTGTTGATCGGATGCTTTACTGTGGGTGCGATCCGGCGCGCCTGTTTGCGTTCCGAGACTACCGGTTCCTTGGGTAGTCCAAGCTCGCGCCGTTCCCTGGCCTGGATAGTGGGCGGCCACTTGCTGGCGCTGATCTGGTGCCTGCCCCTGTTGATTCCGTTCGCGGATTTGGTGCAAAGCACAGTGCGCTATGACAGCTCCGGATGGGAGACGGGAGTAACGGGCAAGATACCCACCGTGTTTGAGCATAGTGATTTCACGTTCTTTCGCTTCTCCACGGGCTCCTTTCGCGCGCTGCATTTGCTGTCCCTGTTGGCGCCCAATATTCTGGGGAGTCCATCCAACGCATCCTGGTGGGGCGGGGAGTTGTGGGGTGAAGTGTTTTTGTACATCGGCGGCTTGGGACTGTTTTTCTGCCTATTCGCTTCGCCGAGGCGGGCGAGCCGGGACCTTCTCTGGCTATGGGCCATCGGACTCATCGGGCTTTGGTTCGCTTTCGGGTACCGGCTGGGGGCGAGCCAATTGTTGTACCGCTTACCCTTTTTCAATCATCTCCGCATTCCGGCCCGGTGGCTGATTCTGTTCGTCTTCGCGCTGGCCACGCTTTCCGCCCATGGGTTCCAGCGTTTCGCGGCCCGGCCCAGGCGAGGACGCGCCTTATCCGTGGCTCTCGTCGTCGCCCTGGCGCTGGCGAGCCTCTTCGCCGCCTTGCATTCGGCCCGCGCGCTTTACCCACTCCTGCTCCATTTTGCGAACATGCTGCAACCGCTTCCCAATCCCGACAAGGATTATTTCCCCAAGCTTTCGCTGCTCCTTAGCAAGGACATTTTGGACTTCGTCTTGCTAACGATTTCGGCCGGTACGGTTTGGCTCTTCGTCCGTCTGGGGAAACGGTTTTTGCCCGCCCTGTATCTGATTTTGCTCCTGGATCTCCTGCGCGTGCATTGGGAACATTTTTCTCTGTTTCCCTCCAGCTATTATCGGGAACCGCCTGCCAGCGCCGTGGTTCTCGACACATCCACCCGGCCTTTCTGGCGCGTCAACCATGCCTTGGAATACGGCGAGAGCGAGAAGTGGATGATGCATAATGATCCGGTGGCGCATTTCGGATTGTTGGAACGGGAAAAGACGGTCTTCAGTTACGGCATTCACGCCATCTTCGGGTACCGGCATGTTTCGGCCTATTTGCCGTTGATGTGGCCTTGGGAATCGGGCCTTACCCCTGCGGGGAAATCCGACCGTTACCTGTTTACCAACTTTACCGCCGACCATTTCGCAGGTGATGGCTTGCAGTGGTTGGGTAAATTCGGGGATGTGTACGCCTACGAGGTGGAAGGCTGGAAGCCACGCTTCGAATCTTTGAGGTTGAGGATGACGACGGGGGCAATGACGCCGATGTTGGCAATGGAGGTGCCACACGCGATGTTGACGGTGACGCCGGTGCAAACGATGCCGGCGGAGCGAGACGTTGATTCCTCCCGGAGTTCCACTGCCTGTGCTGAGGGGTTTTCCGGATACCGGGATCTTTGCGTCCGGGAACTGCGGGATGGTTTCGTCATCGTGAGAGGAAATTGGAAAGCCGGTGATACTCTTTTGTTCCGCGAGCGCTTTGCGACGGGTTGGCGATATCGCGTGGAGGGCGGAGCATGGAAACCGGTGCGGGAAACCGCGAGCCATTTCATGGCCTTGCTTGCCGATCGGGATGCTGCCGGAATGGAAATCGAATACCATCCGGGAAAATTTTTCGCCCTCGCGGGATTCAGTTATGGATTGCCCGCGCTGTTGGGAGGCCTCGGCCTTTTGATCCGCAGGCTGCGCCGTCGCCGGACAATTGAACCTACCGACGCGAAGGCGTAGCGCCGTCGCCGGACAATTGAACCTACAGACGCGAAGGCGTAGCGCCGTCGCATGCGGTTGACGGCCCGATGAACTTGGGGCTTTAGCGACGCCATCAGACCGAGAAGTGAGCCTACCCGTAAAGGAACCACCGCATGGTTCCAAAAACTCTTCCTAGCGTTTCCGCAACTCCGCCAAGGCCGCCAACACTTCCTCGCTATGGCCTTGCGGTTTCACGCCCAGGAAAATGCGCGCTACCTTGCCCTGCGGGTCGATGATGAAGGTGTTGCGGACCGCGAGCTTGAATCCCAGGACGTTTCTGAGCGAATGGTACTGCTTGGAAACCATCCCGGCGGTATCGGCCAATAGTTTGAAATTCAATTTTTCCTGGGTGCAAAAACCCTGGTGCGATTTCACGTTGTCGACGCTGACGCCGAGAATCACCGCATCCGCTTTGGCATAGGCCGCGGAGTCGCGTTGGAAATTATGCGCCTCCACCGTGCAGCCGCCGGTGAAATCCTTGGGGTAGAAATACAACACTACCCAGTGGCCTAGGAAATCCTGCAATTGGGTTTGACCACCGCTTTGATTGCGGAGCGTGAAGTTGGGCGCGGAACGTCCGATGACGATGGAGTCGGCGCTTGGGGATTGGGATTGGGCTTTGGCGGTGTCGGGCCCGGATGCGGTTCGGGATGCGGATGCGGATGCGGAACTGGAAGCGGATGCGACGGCCAAGTTGCCGATCGATGCGGCAAGGACGGCCAGTGCGGCGAGCCTGCCCGCAAGAACGGGCAGGGCGATGATTTTCCAGGATAATCCAAACATTATTTCCCCTTTTTTCCGGCGCCGACACCAGCGGTGGCGCCCATGATGATTCTTAAATCGAGCTTGCCCTTTGCCATGGGCGGGCGCCAGAAATAGGCCGTCGTGATGGGCCGCGTGAAACGGAACAAGGCGTCGGTGATTCCGGGTTGAAAGTTTTTCATAAGGATTAAACTACTCTTTCACGCGGGATTTTTCCGTACTTTGTTATTTGCGGTTCCCCACCGGAGTATCGGATTGGTTGGGATGTTTAATTAATTGTTTTACGGCCGGGATAAAGCTTTGATTTAAGGCTTCAAGTAAACGCGCTTCGCGCTGAGCGGCCGATTCTTCAACCCGTCTTTTCCCTTAAAAACCAAATACAACCGGGTTAATGGCGTGGGGCCCGTGGGGCCATAAGGCTCCCTGGAATATGCATATAAAAATATGTATCCTTATGGGATGGATTCGTTTGAATGGGATGAAGGAAAGAATGGAGCCAATCAAGAAAAGCATGGGGTATCATTCGAAGCGGCACAAGAAGCATTCCTGGACCCAAAGAGAATCATGGCATTTGACAAAACACATTCGTCACATGAAAAGCGGCATTACTGCATGGGTAAGGTAAAAGGCGGGATTATGACTGTTCGGTTTACCTTCCGAGAAAAGAAAATCAGGATCATTGGAGCGGGATACTGGCGGAAAGGAAAGAAAACATATGAAAAAGAAAATTAAGTACACGGATGAGCCAATGGGCGAATTGGAAATCGTAAAAGACTTTCTGCCTTCTCCGAAGGATTTGGTATTGAAGGAGAAGAACGTAAGGGTGACCATTAATCTGAAGGAATCTAGTATTGATTTCTTCAAAAGCATGGCCAACAAGCACCATACCCAATATCAAAAAATTATCCGAAATTTATTGGACTATTATGCCTCCCAAGTACCCACCGGTAACCGCAAGAAAGTGGCCTGATAAAAGAAAGAATTGGACCACAAAATATGGTGCATACGCCGTATATCAATCAACCCGATGGGATCAAGCAGCGGATTCCACGTCTTCATCGATGGAACGTATTCACTTGCAGTGTCAAACCCAAGTAGTAATCGGGCGGAAATCAGTAGGGAAGAGACCCTATCATTATTTATAACAACCCCTGATGCCAAATGGGCGCGCGTCCATCCTTAGCGCTGCCGATCTTGGTCGCCCACGCGCGGCTCTTTGGGACTGCGGATTGGATCCAGCGAGGGTTTGCAATTCGGCGCCAGCCTTTCGCTGGATAATCCCAGGTCCCGCTTTTTGTTTTGCAGGGCAAGGATTTGCGACTCGCGCGACGACTTGGTTTGCGAGGCCGTGTCCGCGTTCAACCGATCCAACCGAGCATCGATGTCCTCCATTTCCTTGCGGTTCTCCACGATTTGCGAACAGGCGTCCCCGTCCTTCCAATAGGTCGTCTGCGCGCAGCCCGGAAAAAACAGGGCGGCCGAAAAATTGGAAAGGACGGCGAACTTCGTGGGATAAGGAATAGCGGGAACTCGAATAGCAGGAAATTTCATGCGATCTAAATTACCCTTTTATGCGAGGTTTTCTATCGTTTTCTTATCCTCGACTCGCCACGGCATTAACGTAAATCTTTCATGCGAAACGAATGAACATGATCTTTTTAAGTTTGATCGGATTGATGATTTCCGCGCCATCTTACATTCCTAGAGCGACCGTCGAGTTCGCCAATCAACCCCATTACAATTTCCAGGTCCCGCCAACGGATGCGAAATACCAGTTCAAAGGGTATTTGAAAGATGAGGGCCTCGTCTACTTCGAATCGTCGCTAACTACGGAAGGCGCTGAAAACGAACCCAAACAATATGTTTCGCTCAAGGACATTTACGGCGGGACCGATAAAGCGCCTCCCAAGCGATACCCACAGGATTTTGATTCGCTTTTTGTTTGCGAGCATCACAACGGCTATCAAATCCAGGACTCGACATGGATTCCAGCCTTGCCCTACCATAACCGTTGGATCTTTCCAAAAATAACCGGCAAGGTGTCGCTCTATCAGGGCGTGCCCTTCAGCGATGAATTCGCCTATATGCGGTTCGCGCCGGATACCTTGACCAAATTCGACCAAATAGCCTTTGAAAAAAGACTATTCGTAAATCCGGAAAGCAAATCCCTGATGCAGTCCTTCACTCTGGGCAAGTCGGGCTCCATCATGATGCTCGTGCTCGGGGGCGTGCTGGGAGCTGTGGGGGTGTTGAACAGCGATCAGACCGTAACCGATGAATTCGGCCAGACCAAACATGAATTCAACGCCAGTCCACTCATTGGTGTCGGCGCGGGGTTGATCCTGACCTCATGGATTCCCTACGTCGTCGTCAAGGATAACTATACCGCAGCCATCGTGAAGTTCAACCTCTAACAAGGCGTTGAAAAAATTAGGGTGCGGTTTGGATGACGATGTAACTCAGGGGTTACGTGGATGGGCAGGGCCTCGCCGGTATCCGAGTCGGTCCCTACCCGTTTACGCTGCTTGGGAAAATCGCCGTTATTTGGAGAGGCGGAACTGTATCCCGAGCTTGAACAGGGTGGAAAATCCGCCTTGTTTTCCAAAGGAAATATTCGGATTCGCCTCCGCAAAAAATCTTAACGATTGTGAAAAATCATAGAGCCCTTGCAAGTGGACTCCGGCATTGAAACCGACTTCATTTATTCCGTCCGAACTGTATGAATGGATTAGACCCATGGAGCCGCCGAAGCGGGGACGGATCTCGCCGAAATAGGGAGTGAAAAAGGATGCCAACAAATAGCGGGTTTCAAAATAATCGCTTTGATTGGAACCGGGCTGTTGAACGGTCAAATCCGTTTCCAATTGGAAATCCGTGCGCTCGTTCACGCCCATCGAAAGATTCGCTCCGCCCCCGAACGCGGCCCCATCCGCATGGAATGGATCCACTACCGGCATCACGGAAAGAAATAAATCACCGCGATCGGCGCGGGACGGGGAGCATATGAAACCCACGCAAATCAGGGGAAGGAAAAATCTTTTCAAGCGTATCATTATCGTTTCCTCAGGTTTATTTCCACCGTTTCCTGGGAGTCGCTGATATAGACCTGGGTGGAAAAATCTTCGTAGCCATCGGCCTTCAAAGTCACCGTGTGTTTGCCGGGAGTCACTTTGAGCACGGAACTGGTGCCGTCGAATTCACGGGCTTTGCCCATGGCTTGACCGTCCACCTCGACCGTAGCGTAGGCCGGAACGGCTTTCACCATGATGGTGCCGTTTTGCCCGGCAGTTTGCACCGTGGTGCGCGGGGCCGCGCAGGCGAAGAGGAATGCACAACCCAAAAGGGTGAGATACTTGGATTTCATGGCGCCTCCGCAACGACATAGTAGTCTTTAGTGAATCCTTGCCCTTGGACCACGGAACAAATCGCGCCTTCATTGAGATCGCTGTCGCCGAATAAGGAGACGACCTTGACCTTGCCGACTTGGCTTCCGGGCAGTTCCATCATGAGGCCCGTGGAAGGGTTCTTCACCTTTTTTCCGGACTTCATGACCACCAGATTTTGCCCGACAACAACGCCCGTGCGGGCTCCGGCTCCGATGAAGACCTGGCCGTTTTCAACTTCCAGGATAGGCGCCTTCCATTGTCTGGCCCGAAGGTTGAGGAGAACGTTGCCGACTAATTTTGCAATCGCCGCGTTCAAGGCCCGGTCCGTGAGCGTGGCGTCATAACCCGCGCTGCTTCCGAAGCCCAGAACCTGCGAAGTTTCGTTTTGAGCATCCGCTTCGCCGAATTCCGAAAAGAACGCATGGCCCGTGGCCGGATCCACCAAGCGGATGGTCACCTTGGCATGGGCGGTTTGCACCTTGGTTTTGGAAAGCCCCGCATCCTGATGTTCGGTTTTGGTTCCGAATTCCGTGACCGCGCCGAAGATCAAAGCGGTACAGCCGGCAAGGTTGGTTTCCTTGCCCTGCAATTCGTTTTCGGATTTGAGATTTCCGATTTTCTCCCGCTCCAAGACCACAAAATCGCCGGTCTTGATCAAATGCGTGGCCAGGATATCACTGGACTGCGTTCCCAGATCATCGGTGGCGCCGAATAGATTGTTCCCGTATCCCGTCTTGTCTTCAAAAGACGCGATGGCGATGCGATGTTTGAGGCCCGGTTTATGCGCCTCTTCCGGAGGCGGGGCCGCAGTCGTCATCGGCCCGACGGGCCTTTGGTTAATCTGCGAAGCGCAATTCCAGAAGCACAGCGCGCCGCCGATCAAAATGGGAAATCGGAAATAAATTCGCATAGGTCCCCTCCTACTTGGCTTTCCCGTAATCGCCCTGTGGAATAGTGGTTAAAGTGGTATTGGCGTTCTCTTCCATGATGGGCTCATAGGGCGTGAAGGCGGCATTCATCACCGCGCCCACCAACCCGCCCACGACGCCTCCACCCGAGTTGTTGGGTGATTTGGAAACCGTGTTTTTCATGGACCAAAGCTCTTCACCGGTTTTGGTGTCCATCAATTCGCTTTCCAGGGTTATGGTAACGGTTGAAGAAATGATAATGTATTTCGAACTCCAATCCGTGATCTTCGTGCGCAGCACCGCATCCGCCCCGAAGATTTCCTTGAATTTTTTCAGAGGCAGCTGGTTGATTCTTCCCGCATCTTCCAGACGGTTGGAATTGAATATCGCCCGGACCATTTCCGGGGAGATGCAATAATACCCGCGATTGGAAACCTTTTCAAAAAGGATGGGGTAAGCCGTTTCCTCGACCTCGGTATTGGACGTGGTGTTTTCCGGAGGAAGCACGACCACGACCTTGGGTTTCATTTTCTCGAAGTTGGGATTGATTTTCGCGGTAGGGGCGCACTGGATGAGGAACAGGCAACCGACGGCGCCCAAGGCGGTAATCCGGATTTTATTCAAGATGGACATTATTTACCTCCCGAGGTTTTGCGGAGCGCGGACACGGTGGAATCCGGATGCTTTACATTCTTGAAAGCCAGATTGACCGAGGTTTCCGAAACGGGATGATTTTCGATTTCCTTTTTAAACTGCTCCTGGGCGGGTTGCACCTCGCCGCGTTTCAACAAATGCGTTCCGTAAGAGGCGTGCACGCCCTGCAGCTTATCGTTCTTTTCAATGGCCTTTTCGTAATCCTGATCGCATTCCTTGTCTTTTCCTTGGAAATGACATTTCATCGCGGATTTGTATTCATCCCAACCTGGGGGAAGTGAGGCGCAGCCGACGAAAAAAGCCGCTCCTACAGCCACAAAAAACATTTGAAGAATTGGTTTACTCACGGTACGTTCCCTGGACAAGTGCAATGTTTCAAAAAATAGCGCGTTGAAATGCTTAACAAAGACAAAACGACTTGGCAATCAGATTTTGCGGGATGATAAATTTTGCGCTGATATCGCGGCCGAAGCTTGGCGCCGGGCGGATCTACTCCTTAGACCCGAAAGTGAGCCTGCCCGTAAAGGACCCAGCGCATGGGTCCAGTTGAAATTCGGCTATGCCGTGAAGTCGGGAAGACGCGCGGGAGTTTAGGCGCGTCGTTTGCGGAGGGCAATCATGCCCCCGAACAGCGACAATCCCATTAGGATGAGGCTGGAAGGTTCCGGAACCGAGGCCGGAGCATCCAAGGCGCCGAGGCGGATATTGTCGATGCCGGTGTTGACGATGCCGCCGGAAATCGTGATCCACTGCACACCCGTGATATCCGATGCATCTGAGGTGACGCCGACCAGGGTAGGATCCTGGGAAAACAAATAGGTTCCCAAAGTGCTTCCACCCAGGCCGAATACGGTGATGGTGGCGGGCCCGTATTTATTCAAGTAAGTGTCGAAACCCAGGGCGCCGGTGGGCGAGGACAGGGTCATGAGAATGCTCTCATCGCCATTGGCGGTGAGGACGCTGGAAGTGGTGGTGGGCACGCCGAAATTATGGTAGCCTGCGGACGCGACCCAGACATTGGCGGACGGAACGCCCGCGAGCCCCGTGTAGGTAATGCCGTTGTGGGTGATGGAATGCACGGCCGCATCGCGGGGATAAGCGCCGACGGCCTCGAAATTTTCCACGACCGAAGTCGTCGTGGAGGCATCGAAGAGGGAAAGGTCCGTGTACGGAATGAGGCTGGCGCGCGATGACAACGGCAGGGTAAGGGCGGCGGTGAACAGGGTTGTGACAATGGCGTTGAACTTGTTCATGGAGTCCTTAGGGTTGGCCGTTTTCGGCTGTAATGGTTGCCGGTTGGAAAAGCAAATGTCGAGCCGCAAAAATTGAATTCCGGAGGAAATTATTTTTCGCTTGTTTGACGAATAGAGGGCGTTTGGCGCTCGTGTCGGCCTGAGTCAGCGTCGTCTTGTCGGTACGTTGTAATGACAACCGAAAATAGAGGCCTGTTTTCGGCATTTTCCATTGCAAAACTTTCCACCACAGCCTGCGGCTTCGGAATGATCCACCTGCGCCACCGGCTATGTTTTAGTCACCTACGGGAGGGCGTAAGCTCGGATAAGGTTCCACATGAACCGGCCTATCTCGGGCTTGTAGATATCACTGTGGGCATATCCGCCCTTTCCGTAGGGATGATCCTTGATGATATTCGAAGCGTCGGCCAAAAGGATTTTTTCCATAGCCTTGTTCTTGAGAGCGGTTAGGGAGGACTCGTCACCACCCCTGAGGCTCGCGAGTTTATCCACGAACCCGGAATCCAGGTTTTCGAAGATCTCGCCGTTTTTCTCTGCCAAGACGTAGCCGAATTCCCCGCCAATGTGGCTGGCTCCGGTCACATAGCCCGCCACGGGATTCGCCTTATCGTGGCTGGACCAGGTGAATACGAAGCGCGTACGGAGCTTGCGCAATTCCCGGTAAGGCGCGCCTTCCAGCCCTTTTCTGTACCAGGGCGTATCCACAAAGCGTCTGGCGCTGAAAGCTCCCTGCAGGCCGATGAACAGGTTGACCTTTTCCGAATCGGAACCCTGCGCCTTACTTTCGTATTTGATTGAGGCCAAGGCCCGTGTCAGCACGCGGGTCCCGAAACTATGGCCGATCAGAACCAGCTTCGGTGCGGAACTAGGGGATACGCTGTCCGCAGCAGCTTGCACTGGGAACAAAACCTTTTTAAGGAGATAGCTGACCCAAACCAATCCGGTTTCATCGGCGTCATCGGCCTTGACGGGATAACTCAAGGGCTGGAAGCCGGCCCATTCCGAGGGCCAAGTGATGCCGATGACCAAAGGCTTGAAAGCGGGGTCGGATTTGGCGGCCTCCATCAGATACCCGTATAGGCTATTGAAATTGCGGATGGACTCTTGCTGATCGGTGTTCCATCCCATGCAGATAACCAGGATGTGGGAGTGCGACTTCGACGCGACCTCCAGCTCGGTTTTCAGGCCGTCCAGACTCTTGAAACCCTCGGCATACGCCGAATCGGATTTGTCGTCGTCTTTGCCGTACAGGTTGAAAACGAAGCTCGAAGGAATGGGTTTCGTCGTGTCGATGACCGGCCCATACTTCACGATGTGGGAAAGGAATGTCCGCTTACGGTCGGCGAGGTAACGTTTCCCATCGGGAAGGATTTCCTTTTCCCAACCCTGGGTATCGCCCGCCTCCGGCGGAACGCCGATGAGATAGCGATTGGCCTTTTCGATGCCCAACAGGTACCCCTCGAAATTGACGGGCTGCCCGTATCGGTCTTCGGCCAGCCGATGGAAGGTGTACATATTGGAATTCATGGTGGCGAAGCGGGCTTCGATGCGCCGCACGGGCGAGGAATACTGGCCAGCCCTGGTCGACCAATCCCGCCGCTCCTGGATATAACGGTATCCGGACCCGATTATGAAAGCTATTCCGAAAAGCCCGGCCAGTCCCCGCAGCGAGAGACAGCCGAGGAGGGATAAGGATTCGGCCTTGCCGAGGGACCATATGGAAATGCCGAGCAGGAGCGCCAGGCCGGCCTGGACCAGCAACACGGTGGGATTGGGAATGTACGGAGAGAAAAGACAAATGATGACCAGGCCTGACAATATGGGGAAGAGAAAATACAACGGTGCGGATTCGAATCGTCCGACGAAGAAATAGCACATGACGCACGCGCCCAAGGAGATGGGAATGGATATAGCTAGAAACCAATACGGATTGTCCACCCACCCGGGCTTGTGGACGCCGAGCAATCCCGGAAGATACTTCGCGCCCATGAAATTCCAAAGTTTCCAGAATACGATAGCTCCCAAAACAAGCAATAGGAACCAGATGAGTGGTTGAAGGTAAGGCATCATCTTTTCTTGAATGTAAGGCGTCATCTTGATCCTGCTTTTAGAAATGAATGCAGCCGCGAAACTGCCGGAAGGTTTGGACATAGGCAGGAGTATAACTTTTTAGTGTGAGTAATGTCACGCGATTTTTGGGACCCACAAGTGAGCCTACCCGTAAAGGACCCAGCGCATGGGTCCAAAATCAATGCGTTGCGTTCACCCGGGTGCGTACCGTAGCACCGGTGTTACGGTCCCGCAAGGTGAGGAACAGCAGGCCTTGGAGGTCTTCACTCGGAAGCGGCAGCGGCACGATTCGATTCGACACCACGCCCTGGAACAGCCGCGCGCCGCGCACGTCGGTGACCAAGACTTCGACGGGGCCGAAAACGCCGTCCAGATCGAGGCCGGTTTTCGTCAACCGGGGATTGATCCGGGAGGGCAGCACGGTGCGCGAGGCGATTCCCACCGTCCCCTGCCTTACGCTCAAGGACAGCTTCATGAAATCGATGATGTAAGTACCGTCGCTTTCGGGGGGAAGGGTGACGCCGCTTTGCTGGACCGTGATGCTGTTGCCGAAAGTCGCGGCGGCGAGTTTGATGCGCAACGGGATGCGCTTGGGCAGCTTGGGATTGGGCGAAGTCCATGTGAGGTTCCAGCCGCCGGTGTTGGCCGTGGCGGTCGCGGCGTCCATGACGAAATGGGCGCGATAATAGGCGGCGACGTTCTGGAAGGTTTCCACCCACAAAGCGTTGGACACGGCGGCGTCGAGCATCTTTTTGTTATCGGCCGGTGTGATGCTGTATTGATCGGGAGCGGGATTGTCGACGTCGTGCACGACGGTGACGACCCAGCTATTGCCGGACTTGGCGCTGTTCAATAGCGTGACGGCGGACGAGACGTTGCTGGGGTTCAAGAGCAACCCGGAGATGGTCAACCAATCCGGCGGCTGCGAAGCCCAGGCATAATTGTCCTGCCCGCATCCGCGCGCGACGAAGTTTTCCGCGCCTACGCCGCTTTTGCCGTTGACGCCGCAGCCGGGATAGGCGAAGGTGACGGATTGCACGATGGTATCGACGGCCCGTAAGTATGTCGCCATGTCGCTGATGATGGCGGCGGCGGCGGGATCGGTGGGAACAGGCACATGGTTGCGGGTATGGTTGGCCAGCTCATGTCCGTTCTTGGCCGCCAAAATCCAATCGGCTTTTTTCTTTTCGAAATCTCCCGAGGTGCCGGTCAAGGAAATGAAAAACGTGGCTTTGAGCTTCATCGAATCCAACTGCGGAATCAGCTTGGGAATTTGGCTGGGCCGCGCGTCGTCGTAGGTGAAGCTGACCGCGCCGGTATGGCCGTTCCAGGGGACGGTGGTTACCGGGCCGGCCAGAAGTAAGCCGGGGACGGCGAGGGTGGCGAGCAAGCGCCAGGGGGTGATTGTGACGGAGGGCGAAAATAAATGGCCCAAGACTAAACGCACCAAGACCTGTTCGATGGAAATCCGTTTCCCGTGCATGCTCTCCCCTTGCGAAGTCCAACCTTTCCCAAAGTAGCGCCGTTTTGCGTTATCGACATCGGATTTCACCCCATCGCCCGGGCTGAGGTGGTTTTTTGGCCCAATGAGAGGGTGATTGGACAGGGGTGCGCTGGGCTAGGTAGGTAAAACCGCCGTCGCCCGCTCGTGGTCCAGGGTTTTCCGCACCAAGCGGACCAAAGCCATGGGCGTGAACGGCTTTTGCAGAAAAAGTATTCTATCGTCACGAATATCACGATGCAAGAAGGAGTCCTCGTTGTATCCGGAAATGAAAATTTGCGGCATGTCCGGCCGCCTAAGCTTGAGCGCCTCGCCTAATTCGTGTCCGCCCATGCGGCTCATCAAGACGTCGGTCACCAAAAGATGCACCGGACCCGGGTAGGCGTCGGAAACCTCCAAGGCGTCCACGCCGTTCATGGCTTCCAACACCTTATATCCGTTGTCGGTAAGCACCTTGCGCAGGAGGCTCAATACCGCTTCCTCGTCCTCTACCAGGAGCACGGTTTCGTCGCCACGTGCGGCGGCGGCGGCGGCGGCGGCGGCAGGTAAGGGCCGGATGGATTCGGATGGTTGGGCGCGGCGGGCGACGGGGAAAAGGAGTTTGAACGAAGAGCCCTTGCCGACTTCGCTGGAAACTTGGATGTGCCCGCGGTGTTGCTTGACGATGCCATAGGCCATGGAGAGCCCCAGCCCCGTGCCCTTGCCAACCTCCTTGGTGGTGAAGAAGGGCTCGAACAGATGGGCCAGGACGGATGGGTCCATGCCATGGCCGTCATCGGTGATGCAGAATTGGATATAGTCGCCGGGTTGCGCGCCGTCTTCAGTATCCGGGATGGCAGCGCGGACGGCAGCCATGATGGACCAGGGCTTGGTCTCGAGGCGCAAGGTTCCCCCATTGGGCATGGCGTCGCGGGCGTTGATCGCCATGTTGACGATGACCTGCTGGATATGGTTGGCGTCCACGTTCACGACGCACGCGCCCGGATGCAGCTCCACCTGGAACTGGATGTTCTCGCCCAAGGTGCGCCTCACCAGGGACAGCGTGTCCTTCACGACGTCGTTCAAATCGACGACTTTAAAGGAGAGCATTTGCTTGCGGCTGTAAGAAAGCAATTGGCTGGTGAGGACGGCGGCGCGTTCTCCGGAGCCCCGGATTTCTTCCAAATAGATGCGCATGGTGGGGTCCGGATCCAACCGCTCCAGGCCCAGCGCGGCGTAGCCATTGATGGCGGTGAGGAGATTGTTGAAGTCGTGCGCGATGCCGCCGGCCAGGCGTCCGATGGCTTCCATCTTCTGGGATTGCCGCAGCTTTTCCTCGCTGAGGCGCAAGGCGGCTTCGGACAATTTCCTTTCGGAGATGTCCCTGACGCTGTACACGGCGCCGGTGATCTTGCCGTAATTGATGACCGGGGATTTGGAATAACACACGGAAAGGGATTTTCCGTTGGCATCCGCGAAAACGTCCTCCCGGATTTCCGATACGATGGTGTCGCCGGTCCGGCAGAGCGGGCAGGCTTGCGCGGGCGAATCCACCGGATCGTGACGGGGATGCATGGCTTGATGCAGGTTTTTCCCGATGAGATTATCCGCCGTCCAGCCGAATTTTTTTTCGGCGGCCGGGTTGATGAAGTTGACGCCGCCTTCCAAGTCGGTCAGGAACAGCGCTTCGGAGGTGTTGTCGGTTATGGTCTTGATCAGTTCGAAATGGTAACGCAACTGTTGGTTGAGTACCACCAATTGCACTTCCGCTATTTTGAGCGGAGTTAAATCCATCAAGGAGACCACGGCGCCTTTGAACAAGCCTCCGTTGGGCGCGAGCGGCTTGGCGGCCATCAGCAAGCTGAAGGCGGTTCCGTCCTTGCGATTGAAGATGGCTTGCAATCCGTTCACGGCGGCGCCGTCCAACACATGGCGAATCAAGAATCGGTCGGGAACGGTGTTTTCCGCGTCGCCGTCCGGATCGATTAGCCATAAGGGGAACGCGTCGTCGAAAAAGCGTCCCGTGGGATTTTCCAGGAGCAGTTGCTCCACGGCTGCGCTGGACCGCAAGATCACGCCCTCGCCGTCCAGGATAACCGTGGCGCCTATGGAATGATCGATGATGGAATCAAAAAGCAAACGAATCGGCATTTACAGCTTTCGGGCTTTCAGGGTTTCACACTTCCGGGCTTCCGGGCTTCCGGGCTTCCGGGCTTCCGGGCTTCCGGGTCCCAGGCGGCGGTGTGCCTTTGAATATTGAGTCCCAGCAGCACTTGATCCGTATCGCTGAGATCGCCGATGATGCGCGCTATCGGGATGGGCAGGCTCCGCACCAAGGTCGGGATGGCCAGGATTTGATCCGTGCGGGCCCGTTTCGGATTCTGGATGAGATCGATGATCTCCAAATCATACCGGCCCGGCAAAAACTCCTCGCACAGTTTCCGCAGATTGGCCAAGGCCGTCACGGACCTGGGCGTTTGCCCAGCTATATACAGCCGGAGCGTGAAGCGTTCTTCGCGAAGGCTGGACGAGGAGGAAGCCTTCGGCGCGCCAAAAGTTCGCGCTGTGGGCGCGGTGGGCGCGGTGGGCGCGGTGGAATGCCTTTCGCCCGAGGAACGGTCACCATCTGGGCTATACATGATTGATCCCCTCCTTTTCCAAGCTTCGCCCGCTTTGTCCGGTCTGCCCCGTGTTGTCCAGACCGCCCTGCCTGCGTTGGCCCATGTCGGAGCGATCCTTGTTCAACTGTTTCTGCTCCGCCTTTTTGATGAGGATGTGCCGCTTGAGCTCTTCCTCTTCCGCTTGCAGTTCGGCTTGCAGCGCCGCCACGCGCGCGTCCATGGCGTTGCGCTTGCGCTCAAGCTGCATTTGTTGGGAGTTAATCTCCTGATCGAGCAGCAGGGCCGTGGCTTTCTCCTCGCTTTCCTGGCTGAGACGTAACGATCCGGTTAACACGCCTCCCGGGCCCTGGTAGACCTCCTGGAGATTGATCCCGTTGTCTGTGAGCTGGAACTCGCGGATTTGGTTGGAGTGCGCCATGCCCCGGGACTTGAGCACGTAGAGGCCGCGGTTGCGTTCGCCGCTCGATTCGATGTCCTGCACGAACAGCCAGGTATCGATGAGGGAGGAAATACTCACCTCCGTGGATTGTGAGGACGAAGCTTCTCCCGCCGTGAGGTTGCTGATGAAGGTGGTGATTTGCAAGGTCTTGAGATGATCGATGAGGCGGATCAAAATGGAATTGATTTCCGCCGTGGATCCCATGTCGATGAGATTGGAAATGGGATCGATGATGACCAGGGCCGGCTTGAATTCGCTGACCATCCGCATGATTTGCACCAGATGCATTTCCAAACCGTGCAGGGACGGGCGCGAGGCGTGGAATTGGAGGAGGCCCTTGTCCTGCCATTGCTTGAGGTCCAGGCCGATGGAATGCATGTTGCGCATGATCTGGCTGGGCGATTCTTCAAATGCGAAATACAGGCAGCGTTCCCCGCCCCGGCAGGTGGCTTCCGCCAGGATGCAGGAGAGACTGGTCTTGCCGCTGCCCGCCGTGCCGGAAACGAGTATGGTGCTGCCTCGGAAATAGCCTTTGCCCTCCAGCATTTCGTCCAACTTGGGGACGCCGGAGGAGATTCGCGCGTCGGAGACTAGATGGTTTAAGCCCAAGGCGGAGAGCGGCAGAACCGAAATGCCTTTGTCGTCGATGAGGAAGGGGTATTCATTGGTGCCGTGCACGGAGCCCCGGTATTTGACGACCCGCAAACGGCGCGTGGAAAGCTGATCATTGACGCGGTGATCGAGCATGATGACGCAATCGGAGACGTATTCTTCCAGGCCCGCTCGGGTGAGCGAGCCCTCGCCGCGCTCGGCGGTGATGATGACGGTCAAGCCGCGATCCTTGAACCAACGGAAAAGCCTGCGCAGTTCGGTGCGTAACAAGGCCTGATTGTCGAAGCCGCTGAAGATGGTTTCCAGCGTGTCCACCACGACGCGCTTGGCGCCGATGGCGTCTACCGAGGCTTGCAGGCGAATGAACAGGCCTTCCAAATCGTAAGCGCCGGCTACGGAGATTTCGCTGCGGTCCACATGGATATAATCCACGATCAGCTTTTTCGTCTCTTCCAGCGTCCTCAGGTTGAAACCCAGGGAAGACACGTTCTGGGCCAAATCCTCCGCAGTCTCCTCGAAGGCCAGGAAAATTCCCGGCTCGCCGTACTCTTCGATCCCATTGACCAGGAATTCCAAACCGAAAATGGTTTTACCGCATCCCGCGCCGCCGCACAGCAAGGTGGGACGTCCCTTGGGAAGCCCTCCGTGGGTGATTTCGTCCAAGCCGGCGATGCCGGTGGGCGTTTTCTTGAGAATGTCCTGGGGCGCTATGGCGGTGTCGATTTGCCTCATCTAACTCCTGGGGGCTGGCTGCTGAAAAAAGAACCCATTCATTGTCGCGGCGGAAAGTCGGATGAAAATGCGTTGACCTCATAAACCTTTGCACTAGGAACTTTGACCTATGCGCTAGGAAAGAAGGTTTGTAACGACGGGGAAACAAAAAGAATCGCGAAAACCTTCCGATTTAAACCCTTGGTCATAATCTGCCCTAATTTGCTTAATTTGACCCATGCGGGGAAGTAACTCGTGCTGATATTTTACACATATTTAACATTTTTCTCATGCTAAAATCAGGTTTCCACTATACCTTCATTGATTAATATTGACGACATGCGTGTAAAGACTACTTTCCGAACCAGTTAATGGTCTGTAAGGTACTCTGCGGTTCCTTTCAGACGAAAGGGGTTCACCGTGTCCGTATTCTCGTCAAGCCAAAAGAAAATTCTCAGTGCAGGCCTACTCGGCGTTTTTCTGGGAGCTTGCAACCTTCCCAGTCAGCCGGAGTCCTCCGCTTCCGCTTCATCCCCGTCCACATCGACGTCCATTTCCGTAGACGCGCCGACCCTGACGCGAACCGGAAAAGCCGTCATTCGCCTGCCCGCATTTCCCGCCGGATCGTTGGTCAAATCGTCCAGCCAACCTGGAGCCGTATTTGGATGCACCTTCGTGCTCACCATCGACATTCCCGGTCGAAACGCGCCGCTCATCCGGAGTTGGAACTTGCAGACATTTAACGGTCCGCTCGTCGTCGACCATCTTCCCGTTGGAGAAGCTCAATTTAGCGGCCATTTGGTGACGGTCGCGGGCGATGTGACTCATGCCGGTTCTGTCACGGCCATCATTGCTGCGGATCAAATGGTTGATGTGAACCTGGACTTAAAAAGCACGGCGGTCGGTGACGCCGCGATTTGCGTCACAGTGGAAGGCTTGCCTTCTTCGGTCTGCGCCGTTACCACTCCCATTTCCCTACGTGTGCTCAGCGTGTGTTGGGGGATTCATCGTGCCCTCGCCAATGCCGATACCGGCTCCGGAGTCTTGCGCGTTGATACCGGCGCGGGCGACGGAACCACCGGCGAGATTAATTGGGATGGCCATGCCGCCGACACGGTTTCCAATATCTGGGCGGACCGGAAATGGGGCATGGCGGGATTCACCGTCGACCACACTGTGAACGGCGCCTGGAATTATCAAGGTCCGTTTCAACAAGACAATTCGATTTTGAACGGAACCATTCAGGGCGTGAACGGCATGCAAATCGGAACCTTCTCGGCGATTCCCATGGATTGCCCGGAGTAGCGAAAACCTCGGCGCGGCTGCTTCAGCGCGTCAGACCCGGAAGTGAGCCTGCCCGTTACGGAACCACAGCACGGGTCTGATGAAACATCGGGTCCGCCCTTATCCATCCAGGAAATTTGAAGCTAGCCCCGACTTCAGCATTTCCCTCAATGGCATCGCGAAAATGCCTTTGGAAACCGGAAAAGTCTCCGGCGCCCTGCTTACGATAATCGCTTTCGGATTCCCCAACGTTTCCAACGCATTCAGGAATGGACGCGTTACCGTCGGGGAGGTTCCTGCTTTGAATTCAATCGCCAGCCGTTTTTGTCCCTTCTCGAGGATGAGATCGATTTCCGATCCGTTCGAGTCACGATAGAAGGAAGCCTTGATGCCGGGCCGAATCCTAGCCAACACGTTCTCCAGCGCGAATCCCTCCCACGAGGCCCCATAAGCGGGATGCCCGTGAAGTTCTTCCATGGTTTCGATGGAGAGCAGGGCGTGGAGCAAGCCCGAATCGCGGATGTATAGCTTGGGCGCTTTCACCAATCGCTTGCCCAAGTTGGCTGCGAAGGGCGGAAGCAGTCTGACGGCGAACGCACCCGATAAAAGATCCAGCCAATTCCGAATGGTATTGTCGCTCACTCCCATGGCCGCCGCCAGGTTCGAGAAGTTGAGGGACTGGCCGTGCAGATGGGCGCACATCGACCAAAGCCTGCCAATGGAAGCCGCCGGAAGCCCCGGGGCCAGCGCTGGAATATCCCTTTCCAGGAATGTTTGAATGAAATTCAACCGCCACTCGAAACCGCCCGCTTCGCTCCTGGATTGAAAGCTTTTAGGAAACCCGCCCCTGAGCCAAAGTCGTTTCGTCGCGGCGTCCGAATCTTCTACTTCCCCGTCTTCTACTTCCCCGATCAAGAAGGGGGTTAGTTCGAGGTAGGCGACACGGCCCGCGAGGGATTCCGAAGACTGGCGCAGCAGGTCCCGCGAAGCTGAACCCAGGATCAGGAATTGCCCGGGCTTTCCCCGACCGTCGCAAACCGATCGGAGTATGGGGAAGATGTCCGGTGCACGTTGCACCTCGTCCAGGCACATCAGCGCACGGGAATTCGTTTCGAAATAGCTTTCCGCGTCCTGCAATTTGGCCCGATCGGAGGGCCGCTCAAGGTCCAGGTAGGCGGCGCGGCTCCGCAGGGACAGGATTTTCTTCGCCAGCGTGGATTTACCGCATTGCCTGGGGCCCAGTAAGGCCACCACCGGGTATTCGGACAAGGCGCGGACTACGGCCCGGGTAACGCTGCGCTGCAAGTATTTATGCATATTCGAATTATAACCTCGAAATTACATAAAATCAAATCAAGGCGCGGGATCGTCGCTGGCCTTAATAATCACCGAGCCGGTGTCGCCTTCGACGCCATCTTCAAAGATCACGGTTGCCAAGACGATTTCCGGGGTCTTGGGTTCGAATACTTCCCAGCTACTGGTCACGGCTTCGCCTTCCCTCAAGATTGCGACGACCTATAGTCAGTCCCAATTTTATTCTAAAAATCGATTCAGTGGAAAAACGGATGATGAAACGCGGGGGATTTCCGTCAGACCCACAAGTGAGCCTGCCCGTAACGGAACCAGCGCATGGTACTCATACGCGAAAATCCCCATGATATTTTGCCACCCTGGCTCACCATCAATTGACACCTACCGATCAAGCCGCTTTAGGGGCCGTTCAAAGGGGAGAAGCGGCTTTGGCTCAATAAAAGCACGCCTGGCTTGGCGAGGGGGCTTTTTTTTCGGGAGCATTTACAGTAATTCTCCCGATGCATGGACCATATCAACGATAAAGGGACGCCGTCCCCGCTAGCCGACAGCCGGGAATATGCGCTGGCGTTGAGCGCGCGGCGCGATGTTTTTTCCCTGGAGGGATATCGGAGCCAAAGAACCATCGGGTGGCTGGTGGCGGCATTCAGCATTTGTGCGGCGATGGGCTTGTGGCTGGCTCCGCGGATTTTGAATGGGGTACCACGCACGTTACTCAGGGATATCACCGGGGTCGAATCCGGAGCGCGGGGCGGACCGGCCGGCGGGTTGCGGTCGGATTTATCGGGAGCGGAAATCGACTTTTATTTGCAGGCGGAAAAATCCCTGGCGCCGCGCAACGCGCCCAAGCCTGCGCCGAGCGTATCTGCGCCGAAAAAAAAGGCCGCGCGGAAATCCCTGCCCATCACTGCTACTGCTTCTGCTACCGCCAACACCAAGCCCGGTCCATCCGCAGCGACGCCGGAAAGCAGGTCGGACAGGACCCCAGCAGGCGGAGCCGACTGGACCCGGCAGGGTGACCAGTTGAAAAAACACGGCGACTATGCCGGTGCGGGGGAAAGGTATCGGCACGCGCTGGCGCAAAATCCTAGCGACGTCAATGCCCTGGCGGGCCTGGCGGATCTGTTCCGGTATTCGGGATCGTTGGACTCGGCGATCCGTTTCTATCGCGCTTCCCTGGCGGTCAATGGCGCGAATCCGAAAACCCATGATGGCTTGGGCACGGCCCTGTATGAAAACTCCGTGATGGCGATGCGCTACAAATACGTGAAAGACCGGAATATCAAGGACCAGGCCCGCTATATCCGGGAGCAATACGACAGCGCGATTTTGGAGTACACCCATGCCATCGACCTCGACAGCACTTGCGTTCAGGCCCTGGCCAATCGCGGCGTGCTGCGCGCTATTCATAATGATCCCAACGCGGCGATTGAGGATTACTCGCGCGCGATCCGCATCCAGCCCGCGAACGCCGACGCCTTCAGCAAGCGCGCGGACACCTATAAGGACGTGGGCCGATTGCAGGATGCGATTGCCGATTACTCCGCGGCCATCAAACTGGACAGCGGAACCTATGAATTCGATCCGACCTTGCATTTCGCCAACGCCTATTTCGGACGGGGTACGGCCTATTACAAATCGGGAAAACTCGACGCCGCCCTGGCGGATTTCGACAGCGCGCTGGCGCTTTCACCGCGCCATGCCTTGGCGGCGCTCAGCAAGGGCGTGACGCTGGCGGATCAAAAGCAGCATGAAAGCGCGATTGCGGCTTATTCGCAAGCGATTGCCTGGCTGACGCCCACGGAGTACGACGGCGCCCTGATGCTGGCGTATTTGCAAAGGGGAAATTCCTGGAAGGCCCTGGAAAAATACGACACGGCCCTGGCGGATTACGGCAAAGCGCTGGAATCGCCCAAGCTGGCCGCGAAGGCGTGCTGGCGCATGGCGCAGTGCTATTGCCGCAAGGAAGACGCGAAGAGCGCGTTGGCCTGGTTGGAGAAATCCAAGTCGTATCGGCAAGCGGAACCGCAAAAATGGATCCGGGATCGGGAGCTTTCCCTGCTTTGGAACATGCGGGAATTCAAGGCGCTGACGGCGGGGCCTTAGGGCCGCTTGCGTTAGGGCCTATTAGGGCCTATTAGAGCCTGTTAGGGCCTAACAGGGCTTGTTACGCTTCGGCGGGCACCAAGACCAGCTTGACCTCTCCGCTTTGTTTGTTGTCCGGCACGCGGACGAAGCCGTCCTGATCCGAAGTTCCGGTCAGCACCTGTCCGTCGGGCAAGGTCAGTTGATAATCCGTAGGTCCAAGTGGATCGCCGCCGCCCGTAACCAATTTGAATTCGATGGGAAACTTTTTCTTGTCGGGAACTTTTTTTTCCGGGCTTCCCAAGGACATGGCCTCACCGGTCAATTCATTGATGGCTTCCAGCGGCTCGAAGACTTCGGGCTCCGGCTTTGGTTGCAAGCGGCCCGCGCTCCTTTTTTCCTTGCCGCCGCCGAGATAGGCGTAATAGGCGAGTCCGGAAAAATCGTATGGGCCGTCCACGCGATAATACCGGCTGCCGGAATCGAACCACGCCGCGGTTTCCCGGCTTTGGTTGCGGCTGATCACCACCACCGGCTGGACACGCCAGGCACGTAAGGCTTCGCCCCGATCCAAACGCTTCCAACGCATTCCGTCGCGGCGGATGTCGACGGGATTCAAAAGCGCATGGTCCGGTTTCGGCATGGGAAAATTCATCGGATATTTATCCTCTGTCACGAAATCTAACCATCGGCATGGATATCGGACCCGATGTTTCATCGGACCATGCGGTGGTCCCGTAACGGGTAGGCTCACTTCCGGGTCTGATTGGAAAGAGTTCCCTTTGGCTAGAGGCTAGACCCAGCGAGGCTAGCGTCATCGTCAGGGATGCCCCCCCCCAAGGTTTGGGAACAATAAACCGGAAACGTTCCTTGCTTGGGCTTTATGTAATGCGTATTTCCGTGAGTAAACAAGAGGCTAAAATGCAAAACAAAATATCAGCCATTGTGGGCTTGGCGTTGGTTTTGTGCGGAGCGGCATGGGGGCATTTGGATACCGCGGGTTTTGCTGCGACCGGCCTTCCCGCTAGTTTTTCCATGCAACCGGCCGGGCCTTTTACAATCGGCGACACGGTAATAATCACCTATGTCGTCACGATGAACCATTACGGACCCACAGCGGCGATTGCTTTTTCCAAGGACAATGGATCCACATGGGAGTCTCCGGACACCATGACAATTTCCACTACGGGAAAGAAGATCTTCAAATGGGTTGTACCCGGAAATTCCGTCACGACCGTCGGGAAAATCAGGGTGTCTTATCCCGGAAGCTGGATTGGGGCCGCCACCGACGCTTCCAATATCGTCAGCAAAACCTTTATCGTTCAAAACGCTTCAACCCTGTCAAGCTTCGCCGTTGATTCACGCAACCTTTCGGATCGCCAATCCGGCGGATTCCTTCTCCTTAGCGGTTTCCAATTGAACGGTAAATCAAGTTTGACGAAGGATGAAAATCCCGATGCGAACCAAAGCATGTTCATTCGGCCGTAGTGGTGCGGTGGTGTTGGGGCGGCTCTCTAAACAAATCGGTTTGGATTGCCCCGGAAGCATTAAAGCTAACTTTCCTGAGTGTCCGAATTTAAACTCACCCGTTTCGATCTGGAGAGCAAGGGCGTCACCGCCAAGGCGGGCGAGAAGCATGTCGTCACCGTGCAGTCCGCCCATACCAAACGCATCCTGGTGGAAGACGCGCATTTCCACACCGACAGTTCCGTATTCCTTCCACGCGACCCCGCAAACGGCGGGAAAGGCGGCCACGGCGTCGACGAAGTGCGCGAGTTTTCCAATGACGCCTATTGGGATTCGATCAAGAAAAACAATTCCGGTTATGTGGAGACAGCGAAGCAAGGCGATTTCACGCCACCGAATCAGGATGATGCCGCAGCCGGTAAGACCGATAAACCTGCGGCGGAAAGCGCGGGAGGCCTGGAAGTGATTTTGACCGCGCTGAAATTCCTGGAGGCGCATTCCGATCATGCTTTGGTGGTGGCCGGTCACACCGATACAGCCGGATCGGAAGGCCATAACGAAGAATTGTCCGGGGCCCGCGCCGAATGTGTGGCGGCGGTGCTGAAAGGCGATCGTGCCGGTTATGTCAAGGCCGCCAAGAAGCATGACATGCCGGAATCGAATGGCAGCATGTTGGCTTTCGCCGCGCGCGCGCGGGAATTTCCCTGCGACCCGGCGGACCCGAGCAAACCCACGGCGGCGGAAATCAAGTCTTTCCAAAAAGCCTACAACGATGATTTCGAAAAATCGATCGGAGTGGATGGAACCGTGGGCGATGAGACGCGAGGCGCGTATTTCGACTTGTTGGACGCGGAGTTGTCGCTGGCGGCAGGGGGCGATGACGCGTTGAAAAACTTGCGGGACAAATTGAAATTCGTGGACGAGGCCAAGCCGAGCTTGGCTTGCGGCGAGCGTTTTCCCATCGACCGGCCCGATGAAGACGGCGTGGCGTCCCAAACCAATCGGCGCGTGGAATTATTGTTCTTCCCTCCCGATCTCAAACCGGATTTGTCCGCCAAGGACGCGCCCGATCGCGTGTATCACAAAGGCACTTTCAATTTTGAGACCGTCGATCCGGATTCGCTGGCGGCGGCGGATGCAGACGGCGACGACGGCGAGGACGAAGATTTGGCTTTGGAAGATTCGCCCGCGCCCGAGGATGGGGCGGGAGAGATGCAAGGCGATTTGCAAACCGAAATGGCCAAGCTGCAAGAGACGCCGGACCTGGTGGATCAATACGCCTTCCTGGAACCTTTCGACGCCGCGAATCCGGAATTCGGAAAACAAGCCGTGGGCGATTTCCCGTCGCGCGGCGGCGATTCGGTGTTGGTGTAGGTGAAAGCGTAAATCATGGCCATCCTGGGATTCACCGGCAAGATGCCCGTCGCTATCGGATTGACCTGGAAGGGCGACATCATTCCCAACGTCATGTCCACGTCGGTCAAGGACGAGCCCTACCCCATCGCCAACGAATCGCTCACGGAGTTGAAGGTCACGGCCTTGCTGGGCGGAACCACGCGCATCCTGGAACGCAAAGCCACGGCCGCGCAGCGCTTTTACGACGACAAGCTCAACCTCTTCGTCACCGAACCGATTTCCTCCGTCATCGTCGAGGAATTCCTGGCCATCCCCAAGGGGTCAAAACTCTTCCTGGAAATGGCGTTCACGTTCAATTCCTTTTTTGACGCCCTCCTGGAGCAGATGACGCGCAACGACGTCGATTTGCATAACCTGGCCAACCCAAACGATTCCAAAGCCATCCTCGACACCTTCCAGCATTCGGCCGCCGGGGGTAACGTCTCGATTACCTATAAGCCGGCCACGCAAACGGCCAAGCCCGTGATCGGCCTGCTGGCGGATACCGAAGTCAAGCCACCGCCCAAAGGCTCCAAGATTCCCGCCGTCAAAATCATGATCCAGATGGATTTCAGCGCCGCGCCCACTCCGGTCCAGAAAGAGTTGATGCGCAAGTTGGTCGCCATGGATTGGTCCAAGCTGGCGCGCTTCGGCAAGCCAGGTTCGCCGCGCAAGGACGTGGAAATCTGGATGCTGAACGTACTGCGCTATCTGGTCAACCACACCGACATGGCGCGCGGGGAAAAGCTGCGCCAGGCCATCATCGGAAGGCACCAGGGGAAATCCCCGCTGGATTTGTCCAAGGATCTCCGCGACGATTTGGATTTGCATTTGATCACGGCCAACCATTGGGGCCAGGCCCGCGAGGATTTGAAAACCGAAAGGCACCAGCGCCTGCTTTCCGATTTGTTCGGCACCTTGCACCAACAAACCTGGTTATCGTCGCCGGTGTTCATGGCGCGCACACTGAGCGACAAATTCTTCCCCGGCAATGAAGACAAAATCGCGGCCTTGGCCCTGCAATACGGCACCGGCCATTGCGGCGAGCACGCCTTCTGCTCCTTCTCCGTGTTGCGCAGCATCATGGGCCTGCCCGGCAACCAGGTGAAGGCCATCATCTTCTCCGGCAACGCCAATGTGGACCATGCCTTCGTGGTGTACAACCTGACCTTGGATCAAAGCATCGACACCATCGCCACCAGTTCCAATAATTCCCGCGTGTCCGTGGGCGACAAGATTTCCGTTTTCAATCTCAAGGCCGCCATCGCGAAAAACGCCCCGCGCATCGGCTTCGTCATGGATCCCTATCTCGATAAAACCGTCATGAAACCCACCGCGGCCGAATTGCTGGCTTCGCTCAACAGCGCCAAGCGCGTGAACGCCAACAAGGATACGGACTTCCTGGCCTTCGACGGTTTCCATCCGCCGCCGCCGCCACCGGTGTTGGACTTAACCGGAAAGACTCCTGCGGAACGCAAGGCGCTGGTGAAGAACGTATGATGCGCAGACCTCCGATGCCTTCACTCACGGTGCGTTTGCCGAAAGCCAATCTCGTTTTGCCGGCTGCCCTGTTGCTTCCCATGCTTTTCGCCGCCTGTGACCCCCCGGCCCGGGCGGCCTCGCAGTCTGCGGGCGTACGCCAGTCGACCTCGCCCGCGCTTCGCGCGGCCGTGCCCCGCGCGGCCGTGCCAGCATCAGCATTGGCACCCGTAAGGCAGTCAGCGCCGGCAGGCGCGAAATCGTCCCCATCGTCCGCACCCGGTGCGGCCGTCCCATCTTCCTCGAATCCGGAGGCTTCCATGACCGCCATATCGGACCCCTCGGCCGCATCGGCACCATCGGCACCAGAAATTACGGAGCGGGCCCGCGCCGCCTTGGCCAAAGCGGGATTGGACTTGCGCCTTTCGCCCGCCTTACCGGCGCATTGGCCGCCGCGCCCCGGCGATACGGCCGCGCTGGAATGGTTCGCCTACCAGAGCCGGGCCTTGCCTACCGGCGTCATCGCCTACCAAGTTTCTGGACCCGTGACAAAGATCACGATTGCATTACCCGCGGCGGAACCGCGTCTCGAAAATATTTCCGGCGGCGACGCCCAGGGTAAGGAAACGGAGCATCGGCCTTCCGGTCAGGCCGTGAATCAGGCCGAGCAGGTTTTGTTGGATGTGCTGTCGGGAAAACGGACAGCGTCTTCCGCGCATGGTGAATTGGCCGCTTACGTCCAATGGGCCAAGTCCTCGTCCGTCATCGGCCCCGATTTACTCCGCCGCAAGCCGGAATTCTTCGCTTGGTTGGACAAGCCCTAGCCCGCAACGCTTCGATAACTTGAAAGCGGGCCTTGCCCGCGACCTCATCGACACCCTGAAAGCGGGCCTTGCCCGCGACCTTCATTTAGACCCACAAGTGAGCCTGCCGATAACGGATTCACAGCACGGTCCCCAAATTTTCTCGGCAATTCTCGCAATCCGTTTAACGGGGTGTTCATGCATTAATGGCACGAACGGCAGGAATACCGGCCATCTTGGCAGGCGTTTTCCCGGTTCCGCGGCGAGGCATTCTTTAATTAGACATAAATGTCCATTGAATGGCCGGGAATCGACATTCTAGAAATTGGCACCGCCCTTGCTCTACTTTGCCCTTAAGTGAACAATGCGAACGCCTCGATTTGACCGCATCGCTTGCGGCGCAACCGCATAGGATGCGGCGGGAGGTTTTCGCGCGAGAAAGGCTTAGGACATATGCGTATGGGTAACGTGAAAATGACGGTAACCGCGAAGAGACGGTGGGGTGCGTTGATGTGGGCCGGAAAGACGGGAATGGCGGGCATGGCCGTGTTGGCAGCGTTGGCGCTGGTGACCGTCGGCTGCAAGCAGGAAGCAAAAGATGATGCCGGCAAGGCGGCTCCGGGAGCGGGCGCGGCACCTGCGGGCGGCGTGTCCAAAGGTTTTGGTCCGGTGCAATCGGTCCAGGTGGGCGCTATCGACGAGGCCCTAGCGGCGCGGGGGCAGAAACTTTTTTCCGGGACTTGTTCGGCCTGCCACAAATTGGATCAACGCTATGTGGGACCGGCGCTGAACGGCGTGACCAAGCGGCGCGCGCCGGAGTGGATTATGAACATGATTTTGAATCCCACCGGCATGACCGCGCAAGATGATACCGCCAAGGCCCTGTTGGGCCAATACATGACCCAGATGTCCGTGAGCGTAACTCAGGAAGACGCCCGCGCGGCGTTGGAATTCTTCAGGAAAAACGATGGCCAGTAATCTCAAACTAGGAGTTCAGATGAACAACAATTCGTCCACTCGCATCTTCGCGGCGGGTTTATCCGCCATAGCCATGGCCATGGCCATGTTTACCGGATGTGAAAAACAAGTCGCCCGCAAGACGGCGCCCGGGATGGCCGGCGACGCGGCGCAAAGGGTGTATGTCGCGCCCGGAACCCACGATGAGTTATACGGGCTTTTCTCCGGCGGCTTCAACGGCCAAATGTCCGTGGTGGGGCTGCCTTCCGGACGCACCATTCGCGTCATCCCCGTCTTCGCGCAAAATCCGGAGAACGGCTACGGGTACTCGGAAGAGACCAAGGCGCTGTTGAACACGAGCTTCGGATATATCCCCTGGGACGACGCCCATCATCCGGAATTGTCGCAGACCAACGGCGAGGCCGACGGCAAATGGGTTTTCATCAACGGCAATAATACCCCGCGCATCGCGCGCATCGATTTGCGCACCTTCGAGACCGTCGAGACCATCGAAATCCCCAACAGCGCCGGTAACCACGGCTCCCCTTTCACCACGGAGAATTCGGAATACTTGTTGGCGGGCACGCGCTTCTCGGTCCCCTATCCGCAAGCGAGTATTCCCATCCGCAATTACGCGCGCGACTTCAAGGGCGTCATGTCCTTCGTGTCCGTAAATAAAACCAGCGGACGCATGGCCGTGGCCTTTCAAATTTTACTGCCCGGTTTCGATTATGACAAGGCGCATTGCGGCAAGGGCCCGTCCAAGGACTGGGCCTTCACCACATCGTACAACACCGAACTGGCGCATACCCTGTTGGAGGTGAACGCCTCGCAGCGCGACAAGGATTTCATCGCGGCCGTGAATTGGAAGCGCGCGGAAACGTGCGTGGCGGAAGGGAAAGGCAAGGAAGTGGACGGCGTGCATTACGATAATTATCTCGACGCGAGCACGCAAACGGCGGTCAGCGAAGTGCGCAAGAAGGTGCGCATGCTCACCCCGGCCGAATGCCCGGACATGGTGTTCTTCCTGCCCACCCCCAAGTCGCCCCATGGCGTGGACATCGATCCCACCGGCGAATACATCGTCGGCGCCGGCAAGCTGGCCAGCGTGATTCCCGTGCACTCCTTCTCCAAAATGATCAAGGCCATCGCGGCCAAGGCGTTCGACGGCGAGGCGAGCGGCATTCCGATCCTGAAATACGATCAGGTGATCGCGGGCGAAGTGGATAAGCCGGGCCTGGGCCCGCTGCATACGGAATTCGACGGCAAGGGCAACGCCTATACGTCCATGTTCCTGTCCTCCGAAATCGTAAAGTGGAAGCTGGGCACCTGGGAAATCTTGGATCGCACGCCCTGCTATTATGCCATCGGCCATTTGATGATCCCGCTCGGGGACACCAAGAAGCCCTACGGCAAATACGTGATCGCCCTGAACAAGATCACCAAGGATCGCTACCCGCCCACCGGACCGGAGCTGACGCAATCGGCGCAGCTCATCGACATCTCCGGCGAAAAAATGAAACTATTGTCGGAATTTCCCACCATCGGCGAACCGCATTACGCGCAAGCCGTGCCGGCGTCGCTCATCGAGCCCAATAGCGTCAAGATCTACAAGCTGGAAGAGAACCACCATCCGGACGCCATCAAGAGCGAAAAAGAAGCGCGCGTCGAACGCAAGGGCAAAGCCGTGCATATCTACGCCAGCGTCATCCGCAGCCATTTCGTGCCGGACAATATCGAAGGCGTGACCATCGGCGATACGCTGTATTTCCATATCACCAACCTGGAGCAGGATTGGGACGTGCCGCATGGGTTCGCCATGATGGGCCAGCAAACCTCCGAGCTCTTGATCATGCCGGGCCAAACGCGCACCATCAAGATGGTCGCCAACCGCGTGGGCGTGCTGCCGTTCTATTGCACCGACTTCTGCTCCGCGCTGCATCAGGAAATGCAGGGTTACATCCGCGTTTCTCCCGTCGGCGAAAAGGTCAACCTGTCCTTCTCCACGGGGAATAACGACGGGCCGATTCCCAACGGAACCTGATCCCTGGGGACGCAAGGAATTTAAGCAGCGAACCGATGAAGTAGGAAGGACACCATGATTCTCATCAATCAAAACCCAAACGCCGAACCTTCGGCCGCGCGCTGGTCGTGGGTCGCCTCCGGCCTGCTGGTGCTGGCGGGAATCAGCCTCTTGGCGTCCTTGCTCTTCCCCATCTGGCGCATCACCTTGGAAGCGCCGCAATATCCGGAAGGCCTGGGCATGCGCATCTGGGCCAAGACCATAGCGGGAGAAAATCCCGATGACCTGAACATCATCAATGAGTTGAACCATTATATCGGGATGAAGAAAATCGTCCCGTCCTCCATACCGGAATTGGAATACATATTCCCCATCATCCTGGTCTTCGGCCTGGCCTGCTTCGCCGCCGCCTGGCGCCCGCGCGTCTGGTCTTCGGCCGCATTGTTGGCGGCCTTGACGGCGATGGGCGGATATGGCCTGTACGATTTCTGGCAATGGGAATACGATTACGGCCACAACCTGAATCCCATGGCGGCCATCAAGGTGCCGGGCATGAGTTATCAGCCGCCGCTGATCGGCGAGGCCAAGCTGCTGAATTTCCTGTCCACCTCCTGGCCGGCTGCGGGCGGTTGCCTGCTGTTCCTGGGGGGCGCATTAATCGCCTTGGCGTTGGCCGCTTCCATTTTAAGGAACACCGGTTGGCCGCGCCGACTCGTGGCTGCGAATCCCCGGCGGCCGGGCACGCGAGCAGGCAAGCTGACGGACAAGCATGGCGGCATCGGATCCGGCGCGGCGCTCTCGGCCCTGCTCCTCTTAGGCCTTACCCTGTCCGCCTGCGAAAAGCCTGGGCCCACGCCATTCCTCTGGGGCGAAGACGCCTGTTATTTTTGCAAGATGACCTTGGTGGAAAAAGGCTATGCCGTGGAGCGCATCAATGCCAAAGGAAAAATTTTCAAATACGATGCCATCGAATGCCTGCTGGAGGAATTGAAAGTCCATCCCCTGGGACCGGGCGAGCGCATCTTCGTATCGGACCGGAGCCGACCGGACGCGGAACTCACCGAAGCGACGGGCAACTTCTTTTTGCAAGGCGGGAAAATCACCAGTCCGATGGGACGCGCGTTGGCAGCCTTTCAATCCCAGGACTCCGCCCTAGCTTTTCAAACCCGCGGAGGAGGCCTGCTCTTGCATTGGGACGGCCTCCAAAAAATCTGATGCCCTCGGCGCGCCACGACGCCTCCGCGTGCCGCGCGGCCTCCTCGCGCCGTGCGGCCCCCGCACGCAGTGCCGTGTTGAGAATCTTCCTGCTCACCCTCCTGGCCTGCCTGCCTAATCACCCTTCGGCCGCGGACAGCCCGGACACCTTATTCGTGGGCGCGGGAAAACCCTTCGCCAAGGTAGGGACGGCGCTGGCGGCCGCCAAGGACGGAGACTGCATCGTGATCGGTCCGGGATATTATCCAGAGGCAAAATTGCTAGTGGCCAAGCGCGTGGCCTTGTTGGGCCGCGGCGATCCGGTGTTGGACGCGCGCGGCGGCGGCAACCTGCTGGAGGTGCGGGCGAACGGCGCAAGAGTTGAAGGCTTGACCCTGCGCGGCGTGGGCGTGAACTACCTCAAGGAAGACGGCGCGGTCTGGATCAACGAGGCGCGCGGCGTGACCGTGGCCGGGAACCGGTTCGAGAAGGATTTTTTCGCCGTGTACGGGACGCATGCCGTAGGCGCGGTGGTGCGCGGGAATACCATGGAAGGTTTACGGGGCAAGGAAGCGTCCAACGGCAACGGCATCCACTTTTGGAAAAGCGACAGCATCCTCGTGGAGGGAAACTCCATCCGCGGCCATCGCGACGGCATCTACCTGGAATTCACGGGTAACAGCGTGGTTACGGGTAACACCTGTGAAAATAACATCCGCTACGGGCTACATTTCATGTTCTCCAACGGCAATGCCTACCGCAAGAACATATTCCGCTCCAACGGATCCGGCGTGGCGGTGATGTATTCTCGGCATATCGAAATGCGCGACAACCGCTTCGAACAGAATTGGGGCGCGGCCAGTTATGGGCTGCTGCTCAAATCGATTTCCTCCAGCGTCATCCAAGGCAACCGCTTCACGCGCAACACCGTGGCCATTTTCGAAAGCACCGGCGACGGCAACGCCTTTTCGGAAAACGTGTTCGCGAACAACGGCTGGGCCCTGCGCATCGACGCGGATTGCAATCTCAACACCTTCACGGCCAATACCTTTTCCGGGAACACCTTCGACGTGGCCTTTAATGCCAGCCTGGCCAGCACCAACAGCTTCGCGGGAAATTCCTGGGATCATTATCAAGGCTGGGACCTCGACAAGGACGGCATCGGCGACGTTCCGCATCGCCCCGTGGAACTGTATTCCGCCATCGTGCAAACCCACCCCCAGGCCATGGCCCTGTTGCGCAGCCATTTCATCACCTTGTTGGACGCGCTGGAAAGGCTTTTCCCCACCTTGGCCCCGATCAATCTGGAAGACGCCAGTCCGAAAATGCCGGCACGAAAATCCCAGCGGGTCATCCCATGAACGCCCAAGCCCACCAAGTCCTGCAAGCCCCCAAAGCCTCACAAGCCCAACCCCAGCAAGCCGTCCAAGCCTCCAAAGTTTTAAACGTGGAAGGCCTCCGCAAGGCCTACGGGAAAAAGCAAGTGCTGGGCGGCTTCTCCCTGACGGCTGAAGCGGGAACCGTCACGGCCATCCTCGGCCCTAACGGCAGCGGAAAATCCACCTTCATGCGCTGCCTGCTGGGGCTCCATGTTTTCCACCAGGGAAACATTTCCGTGATGGGCGTGGACATCCGGAAAGGCCCGGAATATCGCAAGCATATCGGCTACATGCCGCAAACTCCCAGCTTTCCCGAAAACCTGACGGTGCGGGAAATCGCCAGCCTCGTTTCGCAAGTGCGCAGGGTGGCGCCGGACTTCCAGCGCGGCGCGGATCTCGGTGTCGCGGAATTCCTCGATCAGAAATGGAAAACGCTTTCCGGAGGCATGAAGCAAAAAGTCAACGCGGTTTTGGCCGTAGCCTTCGACGCGCCTCTCCTGGTTCTGGACGAGCCCACCGCCAGTTTGGATCCCGCTTCGCGGCTCAAGTTCGTGGATTTGTTGAAGCGCGAAAAGAAACTCGGAAAATGCATTTTGCTTTCCACCCACATGCTCGGCGATTTGTGGGAGCTGGCGGATCGCTTGGCCTTCCTGCGCGACGGGACGGTCGAAACGATTTCCGTCGCGGAGGTGCCGGGCATGGGAAAGGATATCGGATTGTTCGAACGCAGCATCGCATCCCACCTGGAAGCCCCGCGCGCATTGATCGAGGGGGCGTCCCCATGAAGGCGGTATTCCTCTTCTGCCTCAAAGACTTACTCCGCAGCCGGTTCATGGCGGCATACTTTTTGTTTTACCTCGCCGCCGGCTACGGCCTCATGCAATACGCGCCCACCAGTTCCGCCGGACTCGGCGCCTTATTGAGCCTGGTGATTTTCCTCGCGCCCTTATGCGCCATCGTATTCGGCACTTTGTATTTCTATCAAGCGCGCGGCTTCCAGGAATTGATGTTGGCCCAACCCGTGAGCCGCAACGCCTTGCTGGCCGGGCAAGGATTGGCCTTGGCCCTGTCGCTGTGCGCGGCCTTCGCATTGGGCCTTGGCATTCCCACCGTGGCCACGGGATTCCACGGCGCTGCCGATTTCCAAATGCTCTTCATCTTCCTGGGCGGCGGCATCCTTTTGCATTTGGCCTTCCTGGCTTTGGCGTTCCTCATCGCCCTGACCGTTGAAGACCGCCTGCGCGGTTTTTCCACCAGCCTGGCGGTATGGCTGGCCTTGGTCTTCCTGTACGACGGCGGCTTGCTCTTCGCCCTGACCGCCTTTTCCGATTATCCCCTGGATCGATTCACCATCGGCGCCATCCTGCTCAACCCCGTGGACTTGGAGCGCATCCTGGTGCTGATGCAATTGGACGCGTCCGTGCTGTTGGGCTATACCGGCGCGGTGTTCCGCCGTTTTTTCGGAACCTCATTGGGACTGCTCACCGCCTTGGCCGCCATGAGCCTGTGGGTCATCGTCCCCGCCGGGATATTTTTCCAAAGGTTGAAAAAGAAAGATTTCTGATCGGGTACCGCATCCACCGTCCGACCCACAAGTGAGCCGGCCAGTAACGGATTCACAGCACGGTGCAAGAAAATTTTTTTGACCCCGATATTTCATCGGACCATGCGGTGGGCCCTTTACGGGTAGGCTCACTTCCGGGTCTAACCGAAAAGCGTTTCTTTTAATGAGTGGCTATATTGAGGTCCAATATGAAATTGGACAAGCGGCATTGGGCCTTCGGAACTTTTAAGGAAGCCGAAAAGGCCGAGATCGAAGAACTGTCCAAGCTCAGCTACCAGGACCGTTCCAGAACAATCACCTACCTCAGGGAATGCTTCTATGGCCAAATAGCAACTAGCGGCAGAGTTCAAAGAGTTTATCAAGTCTCTAAACAAAAATAGGAACCCGCATCCAAAGAGAAATTGCAATCCCCAAAATTTGAAGCTACGATTAAAGAATGAAATTGAAGACAGGGAAAATTGAGGTCGTGACATTAGCAGACCTCTCGCAAAAGAAAAAGGTAGAAGCCAGGCGGCTTTCATTTTCCCAGAAGATGGAGTGGACCACACGGCTCCGGGAATTTGCATATGGGAAAGAAGCAACTACCGGAAGAATTCAAAGAATTCATTCGGTTGCTAAACTCAGCCAAAGTTAAATACATCGTACTTGGCGGCTGGGCAGTGAACCTTTATGCAAATCCAAGGGCAACGGCGGATATTGATTTCCTTGTCGGCATCGATGAGAAAAATGTTCAAAAAATATTAGGCGCTCTATCCGACTTCGGGTTGAAAAATGTTCCCTTGGAGTATTTTTCGGAAAAGGGCAATGTCGTGAGGATGGGAATGCCGCCTTCCCGAATCGAAATCTTGACAGGTGCTTCTGGAATCGATTTTGAAGAATGCTATAAATCAAAAAAGCGAATAAAATTAGATGATATCACCATTAATTTTATTTCTAAAAAACATTTAATTCAGAACAAAAAATCTGCGGGTAGACCCAAAGACATCGCCGATGTAGATGCTTTGGAATAAAAACCCCCCACAAGTGAGCCTGCGGCTGGAAAAGTGACCAGTAAAAATGGTTCCCGGCCAAGTCCGGCGTAAACCATAGGGCAGGCTAGGGTTTTCGGTAAACCAGGGTCGTGGTTAATCCACCTACGCGGAATTTCAAAAGGTAGATCCCGCCGGATATGCCTTGTGGGCTTAGCGTGTACTCGCCCGGGCCGCGCGACACATTCAGCAAGGTTTTGATTTTTTTCCCGCGTAAGTCGAAGATGTCGGCAAAGACATGCGCCGGCTCATCCAATACAAACCGGATCTCGCCGTCGCCGCGACTGCTCAGGTTAGGCAGCCTGGAACCAAAGGGTAGGTGCGTGCGCGCTCTGAAAATCGGAGATCCGGAATTCGTGTCGGCTCCATAGGCAAGAATGATTTCACCCTCCCCTACCGCCCAACCCTTCTTCGCGTCCGTGAAATAGACCGACTGCAAATATTGATTCGCGGCCGATCCGGAGTCTTGCAGGTTCCAGTTTGTTCCGCCATTGGTGGTGCGTAATATGAGACCAGGAAAAACTAAGATCCAACCCGTATTTGCATCTGAAAATTGCACGCAGCTTAAGTAATGCGGGTTTGGAGTTACGGTTTCTTGGGCGCTCCAAGTGGCCCCGCCATCGGTGGTATGGAAGATGGAGTCTACCGAACCGACCGTCCAACCCGTATTTTTATCCGTGAAAAAGACGGAATAAAAATCCTGACGGGTTCCGCTGGTTTGTGAGTTCCAGGTTGCTCCGCCATCGATAGTATGGAGTATGGTTCCCGATTCCCCCACGGCCCATCCCGTTTGCGCATCCGTGAAATTGACTGAAGACAAGAAATTCTTGGTTCCGCTGGCTTGGCCCGCCCAGGTGGCTCCTCCATTCAACGTGCGCAGGATAGTTCCGGAATCCCCTACGACCCATCCGGTTTTCGCATCCGTGAATCGGACCGAATACAAGATTCGCTGGACTCCACTGATTTGCCCGGCCCAAGTTGCTCCCGCATTCAAGGTATGGATAATGGTTCCCGAGTCGCCCACAGCCCAACCGGTCAGCGTATCCGCAAAGAAGACGGAAGACAAGGTTTGCGACGTTCCGCTCGCCTGCACCGGCCAGGTCGCCCCTCCGTTGCCGGTATGGACGATGGCTCCCGAATCCCCGACAACCCACCCCTTCCGGGCATCCCTGAAAAATACGTTCCAAAATGTTTTCGTGGCGCTGCTGGATTGTTTTACCCAGGTTGCCCCTCCGTCGTTGGTATGG
>JADGQO010000235.1 GCA_017881725.1 Fibrobacteria bacterium | reverse complement strand
GAATCCGGCGGACAGGCCCTGCGGCTGCGCGGGCTTGGGCGCAGGAGCGGGAGCCGATGCGGGTGGAACCGCTCCCTGATTCACGGGCTCGGTGGATTTGGTGACCGAACCGGATCCCACTTCCTTCCAATAAATCCAATTCAGCGGGGCGCGTCGATCTTCATCGTTTCCCAGCCAAGCCATGTACCTGCCGTCCGGCGAGAAGGCGAGACTCTGCTGGTAACCGCCGCGCATATCCTTGTCGGCCTTTTCGTCGCGCGGGATGTCCTTGAAATCGGAATACCGATCGGCCAGGGAATGTTTGAAGTCCTCGAAGAGCTGGGTGAGCGGCTTGCCGAAAGCGAAATCGGCCGCGAAGGAAAAGTTCAGGGCCTTGGGTTCCGCCAATTTGCGGACCTTATCGACGCCGAAGCGATCCTTGAGATAAAGGAGAAAGGCGAATCCGGTATTGTACGTGCGCTCCGCCTGGGTCCAATCCTCGTCGTCATCGAAGGTCTCGATGTAATCCAAAGTCGGCAACGTGCCGGTCAAATAGGCGTCCCGCAGCACCATGTCGCGCTGCGAGTCCCAACTGTCGTTGCCGTTCTGAGCGGCTTCGAATTGGGCGATGCCCTCCACGTACCAAGTCGGGGCGATGAGCGGTATCCAGGGAAGCTGGAAGGAATAATTGATGCGATCGGTATAGTTGTAAGTGCTGCCGTTGAGGTACACGGCGTCCACGGGAGAAAGCCAGGCGGCCCGGCGCAGTGAAAAAATGTGCGCCAGTTCATGCGTGACCACGTTTTGGATCCACGATTGCCGGTTGCGCATCACCCAGTCCATGTGGGGCGCGAAAATCGCGACGCGGGAAAAGTTGTAGATCGCGAATCCATTGGCGTCATCGCCTTGATCCGTGATCATGATATCGATTCGTTCGTAATGGTTGTAGCTGTCGTAGGCGCGCGCCAAGGTCGGCCACACGCTTTCCGCGACCCGCAGCACCTCGCCGCCCAGTTGGGAATATTTCTTTTCGAAGGCGACGCGGAAATGCGGCGTCTCCAGGGTCAGGATTTTTTCGGCTGCAACCCCGCGGGCTCCATAGGTCAAAGCAAGCATGCAAACCAGCACGGCCGGACGGAACGGATTTTTTAGCATAGCTTGGTAATGTAAGTTTAGTCCCCGGCCAGGGCAACCGAAAGCATGGGCGCTGAGGCGAGCGCGTGCGCGCTGGAAAAAGTCTGCAAAACGGGAAGCGTCAAGGTCTCCTGGATGTTACCTTGGTTTCGTAAGCGGGCTGGTTTCCAGCGCGTCCAAAAAACGCCGACAGCAGCGATGTAAAATTTCGAAGACGGCGTCGAAATCGGCCGGTCCGCCATAATACGGATCAGGCACATCCAATCCCTGGTCCTGGCCCAAATCGTACTCGCGCATCAATTGGATCTTGCCTCGTAGCGACTTGGGGCAACGGTCCAGCAAGTCGCGATGGTTGGAGCGGTCCATGGCCAGGATGAAATCGAATACTTGAAAATCGTCGGCCTTGACCTGGCGGCATATGCTGGGCAGATGCACGCCGCGCTTTTGCGCCGTGGCTATGGCACGCGAGTCCGGCGGATGTCCGATATGCCAATCGCCGATGCCGGCCGAGTCCGCCAGATACCGGCCCTCGAGTCCTCCGGCTTGGCAATGCTGGATGAAAATTCCTTCGGCCAAAGGCGAGCGGCATATGTTGCCGAGGCAGACGAAAAGGATTTTGCTGGTCAAAAGTTCAGGAGCCCATGCAGTTTGGCGACGATGTCCTTTTCCTTCACCAGGCTTTCTCCGATTAGGGCCGCCTGCACGTCGGCTTCGGCCAGGGATTTGAGATCCGCAGCGGCGAAGATGCCCGACTCGGCCACCACGGGCGTGCCCGCTGGAACCAAGGGGCGCAACCGGAAAGTGGTTTGCAAATCGGTATGGAAGGTTTTCAAATCCCGATTGTTGATGCCGATGATGGGCGAACCCGCGTCCACCGCCGCTTTTACTTCGTCCTCGGTATGCGCCTCGACCAATGGGGTCAGCCCGATTTCCTTACCCAGGGCGATGAGGTCCGCCAAGGCCTTGGGTTTCAGGCACGCGACGATCAACAGGTAGGCGCTGGCCCCGAGACATTTGGCCTCGTGCACCTGGTAGGCATCGACGATGAAATCCTTGCGCAAGGTGGGCAAGGGAATGGCGCGGGAGATATCGCGTAAGTATCGATCGTGGCCAAGGAAATAATCTTCCTCGGTCAGCACGGAAAGGGCGGACGCGCCGCCGGCCAAATAGGCTTGCGCCACTTCCAGGGGTTTGAAATCCTGCCGGATGATTCCGCGCGAAGGCGAGGCTTTTTTCACTTCGGCGATGACGTGGATGCCTTTTCCCCCGGAGGCGGATGGTTTGGGCGCTTTCAGGATGGCCAGGAAATCGAGGGCCGGAGGCGGCAGGGATCGGGATTTTGCTTCGATGTCTTCCGGAGACGCGGAGTGTTTCAGGTCCGCCAGGCGCGCCGCTTTGGCCTTGAGGATTTTCTCGAGGATGGTTGCCATGATTCGTCGAATTATATCACGCCGTCGCGAAAGATCGCGACAGGGAAATCCAGTTTTCCAGGGTATTACGGGCGTTACCCTGGGCGATGGACCGCCTGGCCTGCGCCACGCCGTCCTTCAAGTCCGCCGCCAATCCGCCCGCGTAGATGGCCGCCCCGGCGTTCAACACGACGATGTCCTGGGCCGGTCCCGGTTCTCCCGCGAAAACCGCGCGCAGGATGGACGCGTTCTTGGCCGCGTCGCCGCCTTTCAGATCCGCCAGCGTGCATAGCGAGAATCCCAAGTCCTGGGGATTGAGAATGTATTCGCTTACCTTGCCGTCCTTCAGTTCCGCGACCTTGGTCGGAGCCGTCAGGGAAATTTCGTCCAACCCATCAGTGCCTGCCACCACCAAAACATGTTCCGCGCGCAGTTCCAGCAACACTTCGGCCAAAGTGCGCGTAAGGTTCATGTCGTACACGCCGATCACCTGGCGCTTGGCGCGCGCGGGATTGAGCATCGGCCCCAACAGGTTGAAAATCGTGCGTTGCCCCAATTCCTGACGCGGACCGCCCACGTGCTTGAAGGAGGCGTGCAGCTTGGCGGCGAAGAGGAATCCAACGCGGCATTTATCGACGCATAGGCCCACTTGCTCGGGGGTCAACTCCAAATTCACGCCCAGTTCCTGCAGCACGTTGGCGCTGCCGCAGGCGCTGCTGATGGCGCGGTTGCCGTGCTTGGCTACGGCCACGCCCGCTCCGGCCGCAACGATGGCGGCGGCGGTGGAAATGTTGAAGGTGCCGCTGTGATCGCCGCCGGTGCCGCAAGTGTCCACCAGCGGTTTGGCCGAGGTGGGAACCAAGGTGGCTTTGTCCCGCAGGATGGAGACGGCGGCGGCGATTTCCGTGGCTGTCTCGCCTTTGATGCGCAAGGCGATGAGGAAGCCGCCGATTTGGGCCGGCGTCCATTGGCCTTCCATGATGCCGCCCATGGCGCCTTGCATTTCCGCGAAGGAAAGGTTTTCGCCCTTGATGAGCTTGCCTAACAGCGGCGCGACCATATCATGCGCCTTTCATCTGGAGGAAGTTGCCGATCATAATTTTTCCGTGCTCGGTTAAAATCGATTCGGGATGGAATTGCACGCCGAACAAAGGCCGGGTCTTATGCCGCAGGGCCATAATGAGGGTGCCGTCCGAATCCGCCGCTGCCGCGCCTGCCGCCGGGGACTTCCTTGCGGACGATGCGCCGCCTGGCACCGTAACTCCGGCGTCACGGGGACACGTAGCGGTTACGGTTAGTTCTTCCGGGAATCCGGCGTACTCGACGATGAGCGAATGGTAGCGCGTGGCCGTGAAGGTCGGCGGCAAACCCGCGAATAAATCTTTTTGATTATTGGAAATGATCGCGGTTTTACCGTGCATCGGGGCCGGTGCGCGAACCACGCTGCCGCCGAAAGCCGCGCCCATGCTTTGATGACCCAGGCAAACGCCGAGCAGGGGAATGGAAGGCGGAGTTTCGCGGATAAGCTCCACGGAAACCCCCGCTTCCATGGGCGTGCAGGGCCCGGGGGAGACCACGATATGCGTGGGCTTCAAGGCCAGGGCCTGGGCGGTCGTCAATTCATCATTCCTGATGACGCGCAAATCCGGATTGATCTCGCCGATGTATTGCACAAGGTTGAAGGTGAAGGAATCGTAATTATCGACGACGAGGATCATTGGCCCATCCCCGCCGCCATGTCGACGGCGCGCATGAGGGCTTTCGCCTTGTGCTGGGTTTCCTCGAATTCGGTTTGTGGATCGGAATCCGCCACGATGCCGCCGCCGGCCTGGACGTAGGCAACACCATCTTTTAGGATCATGGTGCGGATGGCGATACAGGAATCCAGGTTGCCGTGGAAGTCCATATAGCAGATGGCCCCGCCGTAAAGCCCGCGGCGATGGGGCTCCAGGTCGTCGATGATTTGCATGGCCCTGATTTTGGGCGCGCCGGACAAGGTTCCCGCAGGGAGGCAGCTCATCAGCGCCCGCAGGGGATGAATTTCCGGTTTCAGCCGTCCTTCCACGACGGAGACGATATGCATGACGTTACTGAAGCGTTCCACTTGCATGAACTGACGCACACGCACGGTTCCGAATTGGGACACCTTGCCGATGTCGTTACGGCCCAAATCCACCAGCATCAAATGTTCCGCCCGCTCCTTGGCGTCGGCAAGCAAATCTTTTTCCAGCTTCAAGTCCTCGGCCTCATCCCGACCGCGCGGGCGCGTGCCGGCGACGGGCTTGGTTTCGGCCAGACCATCCTGCACTTTGACCAAGGTTTCCGGGCTGGCTCCGACGATTTCGAATTCGCCGTAATCCAGGTAATACATGTACGGCGAGGGATTGATGGTGCGCAAGGCGCGGTAGATGTTTAACGCATTGGCGACCGGCCGCGTGGTGAAGCGCTGGGAGAGGACGATTTGGAAGGCGTCACCCGCCTTGATGTATTCCTGGCATTGGCGCACGCCGGCTTGGAAATTTTCAGGCGTGAAATTCGAATCCCAATGCGCTGGACTCCCTGACTGCGCCAAGGGGCTTGGCGGAGTCGATTCGGGAAGCAGCGCGGGCTTGGCCAGGTCAGCCTCCAGGGAGGCGATTTTCGCGGCGGCGGCAGCGTAGGCCGCTTCCAAAGTCGGGTGCTCGTCCACTAGAATATTGGCGACAATGCTCAGCTTATGCTTGATATGATCGAAGACCAGGAAGGACTCATAAATTCCGAAATGCAAATCGGGCAAATGAAAATCATCCTGGCCTGATGCAGGAATATTTTCCACCAAGCGGATGGCGTCATAACACACGAATCCCACGGCCCCGCCGGAGAAGGGCGGCAATCCCGGCTCCGCCACGCCCCGGAACCGTTCCATGAATTTTTGCAATTCGACAAGGGGATCGGCTTCAAGATCCCGGTGTTCCTTGCCGCGGATTTCGATATGGCGGCCTTTGGCCGCGAAGGTGTATAAAGGATCCTTCCCGAGGAAGGAAAACCGAGCCAGTTTTTCACCGACTTCCACGCTTTCCAAGAGGAAGACGCGATGCCCGGGGCGCTTGAGCTTGAGCAGCGCCGAGATGGGCGTGTCCAAGTCGGACAGCAATTCCTTAAACAGGGGAATGACATTCCCCTTGGCTGCCAGGGGCTTGATTTCTTCCAAGGTCTTCATGGGCGTGAATGCGGGTTAGGCCCGCTGGTCTCCGCTGTGTTCAAGATGTTAATATAACATTTATCTATGTCCTCACTTTCCCGATTGGACCAGTGGCGTCGCCTAGCGATGGTTCTAATCGCGGTGTCAACTCTGGCGGCTGCCGCCCCGGCATTCCCATCCATCGCCCCCGGTGACTCCGTCATAAAAGTTTGGGTGGAATTGAAAGACAAAGGCCCCGAGTTGAAATTGGATTCGTCCGTTCCATCCCGCCCGGGCCAGCCTGCGTTCACGTTGCGGACAATGGAAAATGCTCCGGTGTACCCCAAATATGCCGAGGCCTTGTCACAAGCGGGGTTGGCCATCTCCGTAAGGCTCAAATGGCAAAACAAGATTTCCGGATACATCGCTCCGTCCGGCGTGAAAAAATTACGTGCCTTGCCTTTCGTCGCCTCGGTTAGGGAATTCCCACGGCGCGTTTCCGCGCCCAAGGATCCTCCGCGCATCCCGATTTTCAGGCCCTGGACACTTTTCAAATCCGCCGTCGACACCCTGAACTACGGCGCCAGCCGGGCCATGATGGACGGCATGCACATTAATCGCGTGCATAATTGGTTGGCCAGTCAGGGCCAAAAGCCGGGACAAGGTATCCGCATTGCGGTCATCGACGCGGATTTCCACCTCGCCAGCCTGGCCTTTGATAAAATGCTGACGGAACATCGCCTGAAGGACCAATGGGATTTCGTGGACAACCGAGCCGCTCCGGTGGATCGCGACACCACGAGCAGCCATGGGGCGGAAACCCTGTCCCTGATCGCCGGGGAAATGCCGGGAGTCCTGATGGGAGTGGCTCCGGAGGCGGAGTTCCTGCTGTATCGATCCGAGGAGGATGCTCGGGAACGGTACATCGAGGAAGATTGGGTCGCGGCCGCCGTTGAGCGGGCGGTGGATTCCGGCGCCCAGGTGATTAGTATCAGTTTGGGATATCGCAATGAGTACACCGATGGCAGCCCAGATTTGCCCTTCTCTGCGCTGGACGGCCGCACGCGCCCTTCGTCGCTGGCAGTGTTGGGCGCGGCCCGCCGCAACGTGGTCGTCTCGGTTGCGATAGGGAATCTCGACGGTTCCTTGCCGGTCGGGCATTCGCTCACGGTTCCCGCCGACGCGGACAGCATCCTGTCCGTAGGCATCGCGGACGCGCGCCATCGACGCTGCGACTATTCCTGTACCGGACCTACCGCCGATCATCGCATCAAGCCCGAGGTGGTAGGATTGGGTTTGGTGGGTTCTTGCGCAGTCGAGTTCGCCCCGAATTCCCGCACGCCGGGGCTGACCACCGCTGGGGCCGGCACCAGCTTCGCGACGCCCGTGATCGCCGGGGTAGCGGCCCTGTTACGTCAGGCGAACCCCCAAGCCTCCGCCGAGGATATTCGCCAGGCCTTGATCCATACCGCCGACAAGTTCACGGAACCCGACTCGGAAGTCGGATACGGCGTAGCCGATGCTTGGGCGGCGCTGAATCGCTTGCGGGGAGTGACCCAAGCCAAGCCCAATTCCGACGGCACTCTTCGGCTTTTCCATTCGGGAGGCCGTACGCCGTTATTCCTGGCTTGGGATTTTAAATCACCTCGCGCGGTGGAATTGCTGGACGCTTCCGGAAGACGGGTGGAAGCGAGCATGGAGTTGGCGGATGGAATTCTTTCCCTTCATCCAAAACGGGATTTGCAATCCGGCGTTTATATGGTTCGCGTTCGCAAGGCGTTGGGCGATACGTTGGGGTTTTAGGGAATTCGCTTGCCATTTTGAAATAAAAATATGTGATGATGCACACAGACGCTTGGCCCGGGGCGGATTATTTTCAGGAAGTGGGTTTGGGTCATGGGAGCCTGATCCAGCGCTTGGTCCCCTCTTCGCGCTAGCAGTCTCCTTGGCCCATTCACTCGGACGCCCCAATACCCGTGGGGCGTCCTTTTTTATGTACGTCCGACACGGGTTACACCTTGAGGGTGGAAGTCCCTCGATAAACAGGTCATAGCGAGCCCGGTGAAACGCAAATAGGGCTTCCCTAGATCGTGAGCCGTGTGCTGTAGGTGCTGGCTGTGCCGTCAAGTCCGCTGTACATTTCCCAGTGACTCATTGCCCGCGCTTTCAGCCCCCTTGGTACTCGGGCGAATCTGATGTCAGGTGGCGAAGTCATCGTCTTTAACAAATGCTGCGTCTTCAACTGTATACAATGCGGAAATAGAATATGCCATCCGCGTCCTGCCGATTTTTCAAACATATAAGCGCCACCTCGGAGGGCAAGGCTCGGAATCCTTCCCTGAAGATTCTGATGGATTCCTGGTCCCCGACTATATCAGCATTCAGAATGAACCCGATTATGAAGCGACCTGGGAAAGCTGCCATTTCACTCCTACCGAGGGGGTCAATGCGTCCTATGGCAAGGCCCTGGACGCAGTCGTGAGCAGCATCGCGCCATCTGCCATCACCTATACAATGGCGGCGATTCCAACACACCGGACAGCTTCATCCCGTCAATGCAGGAGATCCAAAACTCCTATACCGACCAATACCGTGACCGATTATTTCTACGTGGTCAAGTAATTCGCGCGCTGGACGAATCCGGGGTATAAGCGTGTGGGAGCCTCTTCCGCCAGTAGTGGAATCAAGGCCCGTGGCCAACCAGCTCTGGCAATTCTTGGCGCCCTGAATCCGGATAGAACGGATGTCGTCGTTTTGAAATTGACTTTCGCTTCCAATACCGCGGGGCTTCCCCCGCAGTAGTTTATTTAGCGCTTCCCGATGCCGTATGCGACTGGTTTTCGATGGTGTAATTCGTGTCGTAAACAACCGGGGTCAACGTGTCGACAAAGTCGACAGGGTGGATTAGGATTGGGTGCACTATGCTTGTCGGCGTACCCGTCACAGGGATTTGATTTACCCCTTGGATGGAATCAATGATCCATCCCTTGAATCCCAGGGCGTTTCCGAAATAATCGAAAAGCGGCGAGTCCACCCGGACATAAAGGACTTCCACCGCCGTGCGCGGTGGCTGCGGCGGAACGCAAGTTGAATCCAACGTATCATAGATGCAATAAAGGGGCGTGGGCCCGGGTGAATACTCATACCGCGTAAAGGTCAGTGTCGAACCGCCTTTATAGGAGTAACCCGAAATTTCGTATTCCTTCTGGGCCGTAACGTTGAGGTTACCCTTGACTTGATCGCCCGAAGTGGTGAGCTGTAAATTCCCGGAGAGGGAATAAACCGGCATCACATTGATGGTGGTATCCAGGCGCGGATCTACCGGCTGGCGGGTAGGCTCCACCTGGAACTGCCAAAACCCGGTGAAGTTACCGGGGATGGGCGGAAGCGTATCGACGGTTGCGCACGAATTTGAATTCACCCAATCCTCCACCACGATGCAGATGTCCGCCGCGCCGGAGGAAACGTTGCGTAACACCAAGGTTACGGGAGTGACCTGGCCGCCGGTTACGTCCACCGTCGAGGATCCTTTATGGGTCACCGATCCTCTTTCGATGATTAACCCGGTGAAGGTCCGGGAGGGGCCGGAGGGAATATCGGTGATTTCCACGACCTGTCCGCTGTAGCCCGCCGAATAGCTGTGCGTCATTGGAGCCATTCCGGGCCCGGAGATGGTCACTTCAAAGGCGGAATAAGTCGTCGGTGCGGGATACCTTGTCGTATCCACGATCGAAGATTTCGGTGCTCCGGTGGCGGAAGGGAAAATGGGAATCCGCATGCGGGCGGAGCCATGAGCGGCGTTATTAGCAGGGCTGAGGCTCTCGGCATCGTTAATGCACCCGGTGAATCCCAAGGCCAGGAATAAAAGGGAAGTCAGCACACGTTTCATACGTCATCTCCGCAGGTTAATGGTTGTAATAAATATACACTACGGAAAACATAAATAAAACGATAAATAAAAGATATTTATGATTTTATACGATTTTAAATAGTTATAAATACACTACAAAATTATCCTGAAAACCATCCGGAAAGGCGATTTTTCTCTGAAATCGCTAATTATGGAAATCATGCCGGGACAGTATGGCGGACGGGCGGACGATACGGGAAGTCCGGACTGGGGCGTGGAAGGGATCTCGGGACCAAGGGCGCTGTCGCACCATCGGGTGCCGGACCTATGGCCCGCCCCCGCGATTGGCTTTGCCAATCGACAACCACAGGCTATGCCCGTGGTTGTCGACTAACCCAAATCGGCCAGGGCTAATTTGAGCTTGGCCAGCTTGTCGAGCTGGCTTTGCAGCTTTACGCGTTCGCCTTCCACAACCTCGGCCGGCGCGCTTTTCACGAAACTCTCGTTCGATAATTTTTTTTCCTGGGCGGCGATATAAGACTCCGCTTTGGAAAGCTCTTTCGTGAGGCGCGCTTTTTCCGCTACGGGATCCAAGATACCCTGGAGCGGAATGAAAAATCGACCGCCCGTGAACATTCCAGCGGCCGAAAAGGCGGGCTTGGCGGCATTGACTTCCACGGTCAAAGCGGAAACCTTTTCCAGGCTGCCAATCACTTCGACTTGGCGCAGCAATTGCCGTTGCAGGGCGGGCGTATCGCAGCTGATACGCAGATCCAGACCTTGCCCCGGAGGAATGGTGTAGTTGCCGCGGATCGCGCGCACTTCGTCGACGATTTTCAACAGCGTTTCCATCAGGGCCACGTCGCTGAGGCCGGATTTACCGCCCGACGCCACAGCCAAGGCCGCGCGTTCCGGTTTGGGCCAGGCCGAGGTGGCCAGCAATTCCTTCCAGCCCAAGTTCGCGGCGATTTCCTCCGTGATGAAAGGCATGAATGGATGCAGGATGGCGATCAGTTTTTCCAATACATGCGCGAACACGGAAACGGCCTGGCGCTTGGCGGCCAGGGAGGCTGGGTCGACGGCAGGGGAAGAAGAATGCGCTGGGGCAGCATCGGCCGCAGGGGAAGGAACCGGCGAGGCCGCAGGGGCTGGGGATTGCCCTGGGACGCCGTCGGCCGCAGGGGACTGACCATCGATGACAGGGGTAGTGGTACCATCGGCGGCAGGGACTGCGGCGGTGATGACCTTTTTGCGAATCTCCAAATAGGTCGAACAGAAATCGTCCCACGTGAAGCGATAAATTGCTTGCGCCGCTTCCGAGAAACGCAGGCCCGCCGAACCGTCCGGCAGCCGCGACTCCAGGCATTCCGTCACCGTCTGGATGGTCTCGTCCAGGCGATCCAAAATCCAACGATCCGCCAGAGTCATATCGGATTCGCGCATAGGCTCGCGATTCCCCTCTAAGTGGGGATGCACGAAGCGCACGGCGTTCCACAGCTTGTTGGCGAAGTTCCGGCCCGTCTCGAACTTGACGGGAGACAGTTTGATGTCCTGGCCTTCCGTGGTCAAAATCATCAGCGCGAAGCGCACTGCGTCAGCCCCGTATTTCTCGATCATCTCGATGGGATCGATGCCGTTGCCCTTGGACTTGGACATGCGCTGTCCCTTTTCGTCAAGGATGGTGCCGTGGATATACACGGTATGGAACGGCGTTTTGTTCAGGAACTTGAGGCCCGAGAAAATCATGCGCGCGACCCAGAAATAAATGATGCCGCGATCGGTGACGAGCACGTCGGTGGGATATTGCTTGTCCAGCTCTGGCGTTTTGTCCGGCCAGCCCAAGGTGCTGAAAGGCCATAGGGCGCTGGAGAACCAGGTGTCGAGCACGTCTTCCTCTTGCACGAGTTTCGCGTGCGGCCCGAATTTTTTCACGGCCTCCGCTTGCGCCTCTTCCACGCTGCGGGCCACGACGAAAGGCGTGTCTTGACGGCGCTTGCCATCCGTTTCGCTCACCACGTACCAGGCGGGAATCTGATGGCCCCACCATAGTTGGCGCGAGATGCACCAATCCTTGAACGGCTCCAGCCAAGCGCGATAAGTTTTGGTATACCGCTCCGGCACGAAACGCGTTTCGCCGCGCTCCACCACGTCCAAAGCCGGAATCGCGAGCGGTTTCATATTGACGAACCATTGGTCCAACAAATACGGCTCGACCACGTCGCCGCTACGGTAACACGTAGGTATCGGTATCACGCGATCTTCCACCGAGGCTAATTGTCCCAGGGCTTCCAAGTCGGCCAATAAATTTTTCCGGGCCACGAAGCGATCCTGGCCCTGGTATTTGCCGCCCATGTGATTCAGCGTGGCGTCCAGGTTCAAGGCGATGATGGGTTTCAGGTTATGGCGCTGGCCCACTTCATAATCGTTGAAATCGTGCGCCGGCGTTATTTTCACCGCCCCGGTTCCCTTGGTCGGGTCCGCGTGCTCGTCCGCGATGATCGGAATGCGGCGCGTGGTGGTCGGGATGATCACGTCCTTGCCGATCCAGGCCTTATAGCGTTCGTCTTCCGCGTTCACGGCGATGGCCACGTCGCCGAACATGGTTTCCGGCCGCGTGGTCGCCACCGTGATGGATTGCGTCGGATCATCGGCCAGTGAATATTTGATCGACCAAAAATGGCCCTTGGTCTCCTTGTTCTCCACTTCTTCGTCGGCCAAGGCCGTTTGCAGCTTGGGGCACCAATTGATGAGCCGCGTGCCGCGGTAAATCAACCCATCCTCATGCAGGCGCACGAACACTTCGCGCACGGCGCGGGAGAGGCCTTCGTCCATGGTGAAGCGGAGGCGGGACCAATCGCACGAGGAGCCCAGCCGCATCAACTGGTTCACGATGCGGTCGCCGTATTCGTTTTTCCATTCCCACACCTTGGCCACGAAGGCCTCGCGGCCCAAATCCTGGCGCTTCACGCCCTCCTTGGCCAATTGCTTTTCCACCACCGATTGCGTCGCGATGCCGGCATGGTCCGTGCCCGGCTGCCACAAAGTGCGGTAGCCCTGCATGCGTTTGCTGCGGATGAGCACGTCCTGCAAGGTGTTGTTCAGGGCATGCCCCATATGTAACGCACCGGTTACGTTGGGCGGCGGAATCACGATGGTGAACGGCTTGCCATTCCCATGCGGCTTGAACACGTCGCGCTCACGCCAAATGCGATACCATTTTTCTTCAATGTCCTGAGGGGAATAGCGGCTGTCCATAATTGTATCCGGCTGGAGTTTACTCGATTTCGGAATATAAGTAAAAAGCGGGGCGGCTCCATCAAAGCGGGGCTGGGCGCTTGCCGCTGGCTGTCTGGGCCATAGGCCGGAGGCGGTCTCGTCCAAGCGGTCCAGACGGGCGGGGCGCGGCCGCATGTACGCGGGCCTTTACCCGGTGGCGCGGGCGCCTGAAAAAAATCCATGGCCTCCCGCCCCCGCAGATGCCCCCGCGCGCCACCCTGAGACTACCGCGAGCGCGCCTCCGAATCCCCCGGTGGGTTGCCGCGGCGCCCATCCTCACTGGCTTTGGCTTGGCTTTTCCCTTGCTCCCACTTTGCTAATTTCCGATGCATGACGACACCGACCACGGCCATCCAACTCAAAGTCAACGGCGATTCCGTCTCCGTCGATGCGGGCATGACGCTGGAAAAACTTCTCAAGTTTTACCGACTTAAAACGGAAATGGTGGTCGTGGAATTGAACCGCACCGTGCCTGCGAAAGAAGCTTATGCCACCCTCGTGCTGCAAGACGGCGATGCGCTGGAAATCGTGAAGTTTCTCGGTGGAGGCTGAAGGCCGACGCCCGTCGGGGGCTTGAAGTCAAAGTCCGTCGGAGATTAATGCTACTATGCGGCGGCTGAGACGATTCCACCTTGGGTTGCAAGTTCCGAAAATAACGGCCCTCCGAAAGTCCCATCCGTGCCGAACCAGCCGTAGGCGCGATGGGTTTTTTCCAACCAGGCCGGTGCGTATTTTTCCATCAGCATGGCCGATGTGCTCAGGCCGCCGGCCAAGCGGCAATTGGCCGCCATCACGGTCACGGAAGCCATGGCCTGGACGGGGAATCCGGTTTTCGGATTCAGGATATGGCAATATTTTTTGCCGTCCACTTCGATGAAGCGTTCGTAGTCCCCGCTGGTGGCCACCCCGCCGCCGCTGATTTCCAAAATGGAAAACAACTCTTCCGTCTGCAGCGGATGCCGCACGTGGATCCTCCAGGGCAGGCCGTCGGGAAGAGGCCCCGTAACCGAGATGTCACCCCCCAGATCTACCAGTGCGTGGCGCAATCCATGATCGCGGCAAATGCGCGCGGCCCGGTCCGAGGCGTATTCCTTGGCGATGCCGCCGAAGTCCAGGTCCAGTCCGGGTTTCCCGAAATGCAGCACTCTCCCGCGGCGCGCCAGGTGTTCCATGCCCACATAGGGGAGCAAGGCCCGCACGCGATCCTGGGAGGGCAAGCGTTGGGCGGAAAAGTCCCAGGCCTTGCGCAGGACGCCGGAGGTGATGTCGAACAGGCCGCCGCTCAAGCGATGGAAACGATACGCCAGGTTCAGTAGGCCGCACGTTTCCGCATCCAGGGTAACGTCCTGGCCTTGGGCCGCAGCGCGATTGATACGGGAGGTTTCGCTGGTATCGGTATAACGCGAGTAGCGCGCGCCGATACGCTGCACTTCGGCGATGACGGCTTCGGCCGCCTGCTCTGCATCCGTGGAATGCTCAGCGAAAATATGCGCGCCGCATTGGGATCCCATGGCGGCGAAGCGAAAGGAAAAGCATTGCATGGCCGGCAACCGTTCAGGCCATGAAGTCGATCTTTTTTCCGACTCCCGCTGGGGAAGGGCTTTTCATGGGAGGCATGGGCGGCGGTGGCGGAGGGGGCGGCATGGATGCGCCGCGCCCACTGGCGCCGGTTACGATTTGCGGTTGGGAAGCTGCGCCTGAGATTTTCATGGGATGCCTTCGATTGTTTAAAGGAGATCCGACTGTTCCGCGTTCCATCGCAGACGGTGCTTTTACCGCCGGGAAATGGGTACGCTCTAATCTTATCGGCGGCATGCAACGAAAGCTTGAATTTCTTTTTGGGGATCCGGCGGTGAGCTGGACGGGTTGAGTTATTTGAAGGCCGTCAGGTGGACGACGGGGGTGCAATCATCTAAACTCAGTAACTTGCACACGGGCATTCAGATTCATCGTAACTCAGTTACCTGAATGCCTTGGTAATACGCTTCGATGATTTGTTTGAAGTTTTGGTTGGAGCGGGCGCGGGCGATGGCGCCCATTTGGCACAGGCCTACGCCGTGGCCGAAGCCATGGCCTTGGGCGATTAAGGTTCCGCCGGAAATCTTCACGTCGAACCAGGCGCTTTCCAGGATGCGATCGGGAGCGCCCTCCGGCCGCAGGGCAAAACGCACCTTATCGCCTTTTACCAACACCGGGCCTTTGTCGGTTTCGAATTTGAGGACGCGGATACGTTCGCAGGCCCCGCGCGTGACCACTTCTACGTTTTTCACCGTCGTGAAGGCGGGATAGTCCGTCACTCCGGCGGATCGGAGATCGCGCCGCAGGGCCGGCGCCAGCTTTGCCAGGGACCATTCCTGTTTCCAGGAAGAATATTTTGAGCCCTTGCAATAGGGTTCTCCCACGGCGTCCGTGTCCGGACGGCTGGTTAAATAGGGGATGCTGTCGCCGCCCCACACTTCGTGCTTGCTGGAGGTGCGGCCGCCACAGGTGGAAAAATAAAAGCATTGCGTCAGGGTATCGGCCTGGGTAACCGCCATGCTACGGGTTTCCCACACGGCGCGGTCGCTGAGGAGGTACTCGCCCTTTACGCCGCGGTATACTTGATCCTGAACGTCGGCGTGGAGATGGAAATTTCCCGTCGCGCGCGTCATGCGCTTATAAGCATAGGTGCGCGCCACCACGGCCAGGGCTTTCAAAGCTTCCAGCGCCTCCCGATCAACCGTGCCCAGTTCATACGGCAAAACCCCGCGCAAATAATCTTCCACGCCCAGCACGTTTATGGCCTCGATTTCGGTACGGCCTTCCGCCAGCACGTGCAGGCCGCCGCGATAAACGGTGCCGTTCAAGTCGAGCAGGTTATACGGGTTGACGGACATGAGCCGCATCCGACGGGAACCCGAGGTGATGGGTGATTTCCCCGTGGGTATCACCTCGAATCCGGTTCCCGAACGGCGGATGACGAAGCGCCCTTTCAGAACGGCCAGTTTCGCCAAGGTCCCGGTATTTTTCCCGGAGGCCGTAGCCGCAGTCGGGCTGGAAGTCCCGGTTGGTCCGGAAGCCCCAGCTCGACCGGTGGGGGCGGGGCTGGGATTCGCAGCGACTTCGGCCAGTACCTGAATCTCGCCGAGCGAATACAGGGACAAGGGTTTGGGGCCCTGGTACAAAAGGACGCGCGCTTTTTCAGGCAGATCTTTGGGGCGGGGGCGTTGGCGGATGCCCGGGGGGCGGGAAACGGGAGGCAGGGCTTCGCCCATACGCCGTGTGGGCGCGGGACGCGCGGCCACGGGCGGGCTGGACCAGCCGGACGGACGATCACCCGGGATATCCGGAGAGGGATTCGGATGCGCCGAGTCGGGGTTCACATAAGGAGCATCCCAACCCAAAGTGTCCTGGACTTCCGGGAAGGGTAACCCTCCGGTTACGGTATTTTTTTGGTTACGGTCGGATTCCGACCCTTCGGCATCGCGGGCCGGGCCGGGGGCGCCGGTACCGTTTTCGACACCCGGGCCGATGACTTTCCGGTGGGCCGGGGTTTTGGGAAAACAACCTAGGAGCAGGGCGGGCAGCAACAGGCCAAGCACCCGCAAAAATCGGAAAGGCAGCGCCCCTTTCAGCTCGGGACGGATTTGGACCCCTTGGATAATTTCTTGAGCTTGCCTTGGTTCAAGGTTCGATCGGTGGCGGAAATCTTATCCACGAACAGGACGCCGTCCAGATGATCGATTTCGTGCTGGATGCACCGGGCCAAGAGACCGTCAATATCCTTGAGGGCGAAGGGTTTTCCGTTCTTGCCCATAGCTTCCACCGTGATACTTTCGGGGCGCTCCACGTCGGCCCAAACGCCGGGTACGGAGAGGCAACCTTCCTCGGCCGTACACGCGCCTACTTTGTTGACGACCTTGGGATTGAACATCTGATACGGTTTGCGCGGTTCTTCTTCCGAGGTCACGTCCACGACGATGAGCCGGATGGAATGGCCTACTTGCGGGGCCGCCAATCCGATGCCGGCGCTGGCATACATGGTTTCCAGCATGTCATCGGCCAGTTTGGCCAGACTCGGCGTGATCTTCACCACCTCCTGCGCTTTCTTGCGCAGGATTTTCTGTCCGTAGGTATAGATGCTCAAAGCCATGAGGGAATTCTAATCCGAATTTTACCGTCGCGCCACTTTGGCGGTTAACCCATCAGTCGCTTGCAATTTCAGGCCTTCGCCTCGGGGAGCGTTTCCACCGCTTTGGCAATGGCGGATTTGGCGAAATCGATGCGCATGCCGTCGTAAAATTTAAGGGTGACGATATTGTCCTTGATGCTTGCCACCTCGCCGTACATGCCGGAATTGGTCAGCACCCGGTCGCCCTTTTTGAGCGCGGCCAGCATTTTATCCAGGTTTTGCTGTTCCTTTTTCTTAGGCAGGAAGATCATGAAATAAATGATCAAAATCATGGGTCCGAAGAAAAGCAAATCCTTGAAGTCGAAATTCATGTGGGTTCCCGTGGTCAAAAAAGTGGCAAAACCGTTGGGTCAATCCGCGCCTCGGACTGGCCGAACGGGGCGAAGGTCCCGCCCGTCTACCTCCGCAAATATAGTAATTGAGGCCATTGGGGATTTTCACGGAGTCGCGGCTTTCCCAATGCGATTGGGCTCATGGGGCGCTTGACGCCGCCACCCGCCCGCCCCAATACTAAGGCAGCATGGCCGAGTACTCGCCTTACCCTTTCCAGTCTGATCCCATACCGAAAGGTCCCGGGGCAATCCATTCGGATCATGATGAACCGCTGTACTCCTTCCGTTCCATCGAGACCTTGATGTCCCATTTTTGCCAATGGCTGCCCGAGCCCATCGCCCTGGCCGTCATCGAGGCCGAGAAGCAAGTGTTCGTGGTGCGCCGCGAAGTGTCTTTGGAGGAGACGCGTTTGCAATTCCTGAAAAAATGCGAGAACGCGCTGACCCGGGCCACCCTGGAAATCCAATCCGGCCCATCCCAGGACTGGGGCGCCGGAATGACGCGCGGTCATTAGCTGCCCAGTCACCCCTCCGCCATTTCCAATCCGATGCGGCGCCGAAAACGAGACCTCGGGTTGCTTGCAACCCTTGCTCCCACTGAATACCTTTGTGCTCCTGCACGCGCGTCCGGCTACAGGGCTATCGCGCTGACGAATCGGCCGTGACCCTGCGGCGCATCATGCACCCGTAGCTCAGTGGATAGAGCAGCGGTTTTCTAAACCGTTGGCCCCAGGTTCGAATCCTGGCGGGTGCAGATTTTTCCGCTTCCGGCGAGGTGCTAATTCCGGGCTGCGCGGGACGTCAGCAAAAGCAGGTCGAGCCCCACCTTACGGTACGACTCAAAACCCCGATCGAATGTCACTAGTCGGAGCCCATGCCCCATCGCGAATGACGCGAGAAACGCGTCCATCCAAACCTTGGGGGAAGGCGTATCCAAGCCTGCCAAATCCGTCCACAATGATTCCAGCGTGGAAGGTTCGTTGAAAATGAACTCGCACCGCGGATGGGTCGCAAGCGCATTCCAGACCAACAAGGCCTCGCAGTTGGTCTGCGTATCCTTCTTGAGGATCGCCTCGGTGGTCAGGAGGCGTAACAGGGACAATTGGGTAAAGCGGCAGAGGCCGACGGTTTCTTTCGGTTCAAGGGATTGGAACCATTTCCGGGCCAAGGCATGATGGGGGTGGTTGACCAGGACGAACGCGAGCAAGACGTTGCTATCGCAGAGATGTCGCATGGCTTTCGCGATCCGAATCGGAGTCGAGGCGCGTGACAATATCGTCCCTGATGGAAAGCGGCTTTTTACGCGGAGTTCCAATCAAGGGCAGCTCATTCTTTGGCGCATCCGCGACTGGGCTCCAGGGAGTCTGAAGGGATTTACGCACAGCGTCATTGACCAGCTCGCGCACTTTCTTGCCCCGTAATGCCGCGGTGGACTTGAGACGGCGGTAGAGTTCATCCTCGAATTCGATAGTGGCCTTCATGAAACAAGTATACCATAAAACCATATTTATGGCAATCTGGAAATGCGAAATCAATTAAAATACGCCATTTTCCGGGCATACAAATGCATTCCGGTGTGAGGATTCTCTTAAGCGTGCGGATTCCTGCTGCGAACCGTCTCCGGTTGGTTTTCTAAACCGTTGGCCCCAGGTTCGAATCCTGGCGGGTGCAGATTCGCTACCTCGTGGGATATGCTTCCCGCATTGGTCAGGATTTCACTTTTATTCGGCTGCGGCGGCGCGGTTTTCCTGCAAGCGCTTGCCTTGTTCCAAATGTTTGGATATGTGGCCGCGTAAATCGGCGACGCGCTTTTTGATGATGTCGCTTACGGCGTTCGGCATCAGTTTGGCGTCAATCGTTTCCAGCGCGTCGGAATGGCCCTTGACCATGGCGTCGATGTAGGCTTTCCGGAAATCCTCGCCGTTCAGTGCGGTCAGGGATGTCAGATCCTGAGGGCCCTGCGAACGCATTTGATTCGTCATCCCGTTGCTGACGGGAACGACACCGGCCTTTTTCGCGGCCTTTTCGGTTTCGCTCAAGTCATCCTTGTGCTGCTTGCGGAGCATCTTTGCATAACCCATGACATCCTTGTCCAGCTTCTTTTTTTCCACCGCGTCCGCAGCGGCGATTTCATTGCTGTCCAGTACCAAAACCCATCCGAGGATTTCCGCGTCATTGAACTTCACCGGGTTTGCGGCGGGTACCTGCGCGGTGTCGGCAAGCGTGGCGGAGGGCGCCGTCTCCGAAGGCCGCAGCGACGGGCCTTGCGGGTTCATGGTCGCTTGCGCGAGCTTGGCTCCGCTGGCTGACGCGGCGGCCGCCATGCAAATCGATCCGAAACCAGCGATAATCAATTTTCGTTTGAAATTCATCTGTCTATCCTTGTTGGGGTTCTAAAGGCCATTTATTTGCGATTGGAATCGCGATGCATAATTGGTCACGGAGCTATCGGACGCCAACCGCCGGAACTGCGCATTGCCATTTACGGTTTTGGTCACGGCCTGTACCCGGTTTTTATTGCCCGGATGATCGGACAGCCATTCGGGAGTGCCCGCGCTTTTCGCCCGCTGGAAATACTTGGCGATGCCCATGGGATTGCGTCCCATTCGGGCCGTAATGACGGTGCCGCCCTGATCGGCCTCGGCTTCGTCCGAACGGGTGAACTTGAGACCGGCCAATTGGAATAGGGCCCCGGCGGCAAGCTGACCGCCTTGTCCCGCGCCCGCAGCGCCCAGCGCCACATCCAAGGCCAGTCCCAAAGTGGTGTTCTTGGCCAGCTGCCTGCGGTAATGGTGATGGGTGACGTGGGTGATTTCATGCCCAAGCACCCCGGACAACTCCGATTCATCCTTCAGCTTCTTGATGAGGCCGGTATAGACGTAGACGTATCCACCCGGAACGGCGAAGGCGTTCTCCACATCCTTGTCGATCAAGGTGCAACTGAAGGGGTAGCTTGGCTTTTCTTGCGGCGGGATTGCGGCGATGATTTCCTTGCAGAGTCCCAGTACATAATTTTGAGCATTCGTTTGGGCACCGTTTTTAGGCGCGTAAATGGGCATCTCGCGCTTGGCGGTATCGTTGGTGGTCAAGGTGTTGTTGAACTGGGCTCCCAACTTGGCTTCGTCGGCATCCGAAACCAGCATCTCGCCTTCTTGGTTGAAAAAGCCTGCGCAATGCGTCAGCATGCCGATGGACAGGGACGCAGTCAGCGCCGCAGTAACGGTGGATTTACGTGCTAGCATGGGGAGTCCTTTTTTGGAAATCCGGTTTGGGTCGATAGGGTCGCCAGGGGGAAAATACCTTCCATCGTTTCCGCGCAAAGATCTTTCGCGGATTTCGGGGAGCCCCCATCAATTTGTGTGAAGAGGACTTGTGTCTCATTTTCCAGAATGGATATTGCGGCCTACCCAGGCAACAGCAGCGTCAGCTCCGCCTACGGCGCGGCCGGATCGTTGGTCATCATCCTACTGTGGATCTATTACTCCTCCAGATCCTTTTCTTCGGCGCGGAGTTCACCCAGGTCCCAGGTTTACGCCAACACCTTCGGATCCCGCATAAATCCCATTTGGAGATGGTTTCGCCGGAACCTTATTTAAGGTCCGTACCATTCACCGATGGCTCGGTCACTGGCCGGTCCATTCCTATTCAAGGAGCTCATATGCTTTCTAACCGAAAAATCAATTCGCGATTGACGCCAATCCTATCCTGTTGCCTGAGTATTTCAGTTGCGGCCATGATGGCAATACCCGATGCAGCCCATGCCGTATCGATCGGCATCGGACCGATAGGGGGCATGAACTTCGGCGATGCCGTCGTCAAAAACCACGATAAGACCGATATGCGCAACGGCCTGGCCCTTGGCGGTCGCGCGGAACTCGGCGTTACCTCTCCCTATAGTTTGATGATCGAGGGCGTTTATGTGCAGAAAGGCGCGCGCTTCGACGTCTCAGCGGCTCCCTTCGGCAGCATCCGCGCCACGGGTGATCTCGATTATCTGGAAATCCCCTTGCTGCTGAAGGCGAAGTTCGGTGCGATCGGGGCCCATGCCTATGCGTTCGCGGGACCGAGTCTGGGCATCAACCTGAACGCCAAAGGCGAATTCGGAAGCCTATCCGACACATTCAAGGATGACGCCGAAACCGTGGTATTCTCCGGAGACATCGGCATTGGCGCCGGTTTCCGGATCGCGCAATATGTCTTCCTCACATCCGATGTGCGCTATCAATATGCCTTCACCGACGCGCTGAAGAAGTCGGTCGGGGATATCGATTCCTGGAAGTCCCGCGATATCCGCGCGATGGTCGGCCTGTTAATCCACATCGCGGAATAACCCGGGTGGCGGTCCGCAGGTGCGGTCCGCACGGAATTCGTCCCACGCCGTAACATGGGTGCTACGTCCTGGGGCGGGAAGGGTTAGGCCTCAAGGAAACGGAAGCTGTGTTTGATCCCCAGGTATAGTCCCTGTCCCAAGCCTTTGAGATATCCCAGCACGCCGGCGCCCCGATTGGCCAACTGCTCCGCCGATTGCCGGTTCCTTCCGTAGTACGAGATACCCGCCACCACTCCAAGCCCCAATACGATTTTGATGAACTTGCCCATATCTTCTCCTTGTCTTTCGCCCCGAACCGGGACATATCGGAAATAGTCCGCGGTGATGGCGGATACAAGTATCCTGACAAAAAAGGTTTCTGGGATAAATGAGGTGGGGTCGAGATGCGAAAAGGGAAACAAACAAGGGATGAAAAGCAAAAAATCCGCTACGCTGTAGCGGACTGCTTACGCGCGAATGGGACAATATTCAGAGCAACACGCCCAGCCGGGCCGAGTAGATGTAAGGCCGATCATGGTTCAGATCAAAGAACATCATCTGCGCATTCCCCTCAAGGTTCATTTGCACGCTCGAAGTTCGGAACAACAAGACTCCTATCGATGCTCCCGCGTTCATTCCAAAGGCCCTGTCCCCGGGTACACTGCCGAAACTGAGACCCAAGTCCGCGCCGATATAGGGTGATATATCCGTCGGGAGGGCATATAGGTTGGCTCCTAGGTTGAGATCGGCGATCGTGGACCGGTGGAAATCGGAAGCGACCTCGCCTAGCGCCTTGACGGCCGCATTGCGATTAACCTCCCAGATCGTGCCGACATAGGCGTCATAGGCCTGGTCCTTCGTCTCCACGTTGTTGAAATTCGCGGGTCCGAAGCCGAAGGTGCCGAAGCGCTTGGCCTCCCGTCTCCGCTGAAGCACATTGATCTGATCCGGAGGGATAGCGCCCACCGTGGAGGCTGTATCGGGGGGCGTATACGCACCCTTCGAAATAAGCGTGTCACCGGACGTTACCACGCCCGATGCGGGTACCACTACCGTAGGAGGCGGTCTTAAACGTGTGGTTTTCGGCGTCACAGGTGTAATGACGGTATCCGGCTCGGATTTTCCATAGACACTCACGTTAGTCTGGGTCTGTGCCCAGGGCTTACCCATGGAAACGGTCGCCAAGATGCAAATCCCCGCTAAGCGAATGGTCGTATGCATGTATTCCTCCTATGCGTGTCTTATGCGAAAGGCACACGTATTCATCCTTGATTTTCGGTTTAACTTTTAGTCGTTGAATAACAAGTTATGCCGTGGGTTGATGGCATGATATGGGGTGTTCTTCCCATGAATCTGGACCATAGTTTCCGGCGGGGTCAATTGGAACCAGAAGGGGAAGGGCGCGTTGCCGAAATGGGTCAGATCGAATTCAGGCGGCTCCTGGGTAACATAGGAGCTACTCCCGGATCCGGAGATTCCGGCGCAGCCGTATAACAGGAAAATACTGATAAGTGTGATGCAGGCCGCGGAAAACAGTCGAGACGACCGGTTGGGTCTGAAAAGTAACAAATGCGGCTGGTCACTCTTTGGTGCATTCGCTTAGTACGCCACGGGTTAATTGTTTCCTCGGTTTCCATGGTTTCGGAGCCATGAGCATTTTGACAAGAAAAAAAATTATCGGCGAGATAAACGGAATGGTTAGCGGTGAACAGTTTGTTATAATCTCGGCATGAAAAAAAACTTTCTTGTATTTCCGAAACTCTTCTCCCGCTGCATGCCCGCCTTGCTATTACTCACTTTGAGTTCTTGGAGCGCAGTCTCGGATTCAAGCCCGACAAAATCGAAAGAAAAATCCCCGGATCCCGTTTCGACACCCCAGGATTCCGCCGCGTCCACGACGGCCTCCGGTAGCGCCGCAAAATCCGACTCTCACTTATTGCCGGAAGTGGTGAGCCCGGGCGAACGCATCCTCTGGGGAGAACATGGTTTCATGCGCTCGACCGGCATCTATCCCCTGACCGAGGAGTCCCGCGAGAAGGAATTGGGCCTGCGGCGGACCATGCTTACGGCCCATGAGATTGGCGGCTTTTTGACCTTGGCTGCCATGATCACGGCCGTAACCTACGGGCAGTTGACGCTGAGCGACAATACCAGCTATGGAAATACGCACAAAACTTGGGCCGACGTGACCATTTTAAGTTATTTCACCACGGCGGCTTTGTCGCTCCTAACGCCTCCGCCCATGGTTCGCCGCAAGGAATGGAGCACCATCTCCATCCACAAGGGCCTCGCCTTGATTCACTTCACCGGAATGGTGCTGACGCCTCTGCTCGCCGACGGTGTCGCGGCGCACGAACGCGGACAAGGCCAAAGTACGATTACGATCAACCATGATAAGGCCCAGATCCACCAAATTTCCGGCTACATCACCACCGTGGCCTTCGCCTCGGCCATGGCCGTCATCACCTTTTAACTGGTGCCCAGGCGGGGCGCGCTTCCTGCCGATCCGCGCACGGGTTAAACCGTGTGCTTCATCATCTCGGTGGATTCGCTCCAAGATCCGATGCTGACGGTCAAGGAACCGTCCTGATGCAGAATGCCCCATTTGTTGCCGCGTTCAATATGCGCGGCGACCTGATCCAAGAACTTCACGTCGATGGAAAAAATTTCGATGGTTTCAGCGCGATGGACTTTGTTTTCGCGGATTTCTTGTAAAAAGGGACCGGTGTCCTTGTAGGTATAGACTTTGACATGGCGCGCGGCCTTGGAGGCCTTGTGCAGCTTGCGCGCGCTGGGATTCCCGATTTCCACCCACAGCAGGATTTCTCCGTTGGGGGTAACGGCGCTGATACCGGGGGAGTCGGGATCGGAAAGCCCGCCGGGGGGGAATTCCAGGTATTCGCGATCGTTCAAAAGGTAGGCCATGAGACGCGTGAGCAGATAGGCGTGCGATTCCGAAGGATGCTTGGCCAAGCGCAGATCAAAAGCCTTATAGACGCCCCGATCGATGTCGGAAAAATCGATTTGAAAGCGGTGTAAGGTGGATGGGTTGGCCATGGCGGGCGGCTCCTGGGAAAGGTTCCGCTTCAATGTAGGGATTGTAGAGCCGAAGCGTCACCATTGCCGTTCCGTCGCGGACGAACAACCCACCACGCGCCCTCCGGGATCGTGGGTATGGCCATAAGCCGATTGTACGGCGACTTTGCCGGGACCGGTAAGCCGAAGCCACAAATATCTTTCGCCCCAACGCCAGATGGTGAAGCCTTTGGACGGGCGCTCGAAATGCAGCGACATTTTCACGGTCGTATCCTTGAATAGGAAGCCCGAGGGCTTGACCAGGATGGATTCGCCCTGCGCCAGCACCCGCTGGAACGCGTTGCCGTGGGCGTGAATCAGGAGCAGTCCCGGCTCCCCGGACGCCGAAAAACGATCCAACAGCCAACCCGCCGGATAATGGGTTTCGGTCTCGTCGCCGTCCTTGGTTTGGAACCAAACCTGGCTGTCGAAAAAGTCGTACTGCACCGCGCGCGTGGCGACCATGAAAATATTTTCGCGCACGTCCACCGTGTGGCCGGGGCGCAAGGGAATGGCCAGGGTTTCTCCCGCCGCGTCGCGGGAAAAAGCGATGCGGCCCGGACCGGTCGCGGTAAGCATGCGCAGCGGAAGGCCCGCCATCAAACGCTTCCAGCCGCCTTTCAAACTGGACAATTGCACGGATACGCCTTGGTCTTTCCACAATAATTCATGGTGGGCGAAATAGACTCCGTCGCCGTCCGCCAATTTAAAATCGGCCACGGGGACATAGGCACCTTCGATTTGCACTGAGGATTGCCCGCACTGGATGCGCGTCATGTCGGCCATGGGGGGCATTTCCAGCCACCCCGAAGCCGTTCGCCTCAATGTGATGTTGACGGGCGCGCCGCAGAATGGGCAGCCGGATCCCGCGCCGTCGGATTGGGAATCGCAGAAGGGGCAAGTGTAGGCGCTCATGTTGCCCCCTCACTCATCCGAAGCGTGGTGGTGGTACATGGATTGGATGCCGATGCGGCCGGGTCCGGTCATGCGCGCGAGATTCATCGACGTGCCACCTAGGAATCCCGTGGACAATTTGATCTTTTCCGCGGCCATTTGCACGGTCGCGTCCTTGAAGAGCATGGAACCGGGTTCTAATTGAATGGACTCGCCCGATGCCAAGGTGCGCACAAAGACGTTGCCGAATCCATGGAGCACCAATAAACCTGGTGATTTCTTGGCCGTGAACCGATCCATCCACATCCCGTTTCCGCCGTGCAAGATGTTGGCTAGCCCCTTGACGCGCACGTAGGAGTAGGCGATGGACTCGGAAGCCAGGAGGAAGGCGTGTTCGCGCACGTCCAATTCAATGCCCGCAGCCATGGGCAACACGATGATTTCCCCGGTAGCGTCGCGGGAGAAGGCGATGCGTCCGGGTCCGCGCGCCAAGGTGACCAGGTGCGGAAGGCCGAGCAGGGATCGTTTGGGCCCGGTGATGGGATATAAGGACATGGGAACCGTGTCCTGTTTCCAAAGCATGGCATGATGTTCGAAATAGACGCCTTCACCGGCGGCCAGCGTCGTCTCCACCACGGGTACGATGTCGCCTTCGACTTGGCAGGAACAATTTCCGAAACGGAATTCGGACATGTCGCGCAGCCGTGGGGCCTCGCGCCAGCCGGACTCGCTCACGAGGTCCGCAGTATTGAGCGGCGCGCCGCAAGTGGGACATTGTTTGGGATCGGCGCTTTGCGCCCCGCACCATCGGCATTGGATTCGATCGAACTCGTCCATCCTGTTTTCCTTCCGCCGTCGCGGCGATTCAGTACGATATTGCGATATCGAGATCTGAAACGGGTGAATGAGATCAAAAAGTAATTTTATAAACCCGGAATGGAATGGGATTTGGGGCGTGCGCAGCACTTTTCGCGGGCTTTAACCGGGCATTGAAAACGCACGGTTGAGGATTATGGTTTAACAGGGTGTTGAAAAAGCCCGCGCACCCAGCCTGATTTTTCTGAAAAAGATGGCGACCAGATTTTCAGTGCCCTGCTTCGAGTTCGAGCAATCCGATTTTGACGGCCTCGCCGCCGGAGTAACCTCCCGGTGACCCGCTCGCGCGCACGACGCGGTGGCAGGGGACGAAGATGCACAAAGGATTTTTTCCGTTGGCCGATCCGACCGCCCGGGTAGCGGCTGGGTTACCTAGGCTTTCCGCCAATGCCCGATAGCTGATTTGCGCGCCATAGGGGATTTTCGCCAGTTCCGACCATACCCTTTCCTGGAACGGAGTGCCTTGGGATCCGAAGTGGAGACGGAAGGATTTGCGTTTTCCCGCCAGGTATTCCTCCAATTGTCCGGCGGCCTCGATCAGCAAGCCGTTTTCCTTATCTTGAAAGTCAGCGTCCGGAAGTAGCGTGGCCAAGCCCTGGCTCGCCAAATTCTGGCTCGCCAATTTCTGGGGCGACCAGGTGAGGGAGACGACGGTATTTTCCGTGACGCCCAAATGCAAGGATCCGAATTTCGATTTTACGGTCTTGGTGAAAATGTGCATCAGCGTCCTCCGGCCGGTTTCCATTCGGAAAGCCGCCGCCGCAGATCGTCCCAATCGGCAAAAATCGCATTCACTTTTACGGTTCGGCCTTTGCCTTTCAAAACCACGCTTCGGTTGGTAATCGTGATCGACTCCATTTCCTCACGGCGCATGGATTTGAATTTTCCGTTCCACCAAAAAATCGCCATCTCGTCTGCGGCGACGCGCGCTTCCCTGGGTCGCAGGAAAAAACTGTAAATCAAGGACAGGCATCCGGAAATCACCAGGAAGAATGCAAACAACCAAGGGAGCACGGGAATGGAACCGGTCGAATACATGGCGCCCATGGTCAGGTAGCCTGAATAAACCGCCATGGCGATGGCGCCGCCATAAATGGTGAAGACCACCAGGCCAAGGATAATGACGCGCAGGGAGTCGGGCTTGTACCGGACGCCTGACTCCGCGGGACCTTCGAATAATTTCGGCATGGGAGGAAATTAGAAAGTGAATCGGAATCGATTGGAATTATAATTAGGCCTATGCCGGATACCGCTCTCAAGGCTGGGTTTGCCCGTCCCAACGCCGATGGCTTGCGCATCTTAATCGTCGACGACGAGGTGAATATCCGCAAGACTTTGTCCATGGCGCTGGAGTTGGATGGCCACTCGGTTATGGCGGTGAGCAACGGCGCGGACGGCCTGACGCAAGCGGCGCTGCGGCCTTTCGATTTGGTTTTTCTCGATCTGCGGTTAGGGACGACGCAGGGCATGGCGTTCATCCCGGAATTCATCGCTTTGAATCCGTGGATCAAAATCGTGATCATCACCGCATATGCGACGGTGGAGACCGCCGTGACGGCCATGCGCTTGGGAGCCGTGGATTATCTGCCCAAACCCTTTACGCCCGCGCAAGTGCATGCGCTGACTTCGCGGGTACTCGAGGCCAAGCGGGCGTCGGCCAAGTTGCGCGCGATCGGGAGCGAAAGCCGGGAAGGTTCTGAGCCCGGCACCGATTTGGACAGCGCCAGCCCCGTAATGCAAGCGGCGTTGACCTTGGCGCGGCAAGTGGCCGAGTCGGAAGCGGCGGTGCTTTTGCGTGGCGAAAGCGGAACGGGAAAAAGCGTGATGGCGCGTTTCATCCATGCGTGGAGCGCGCGCGCGGGCAAGCCGTTCGGAGTCATCTCCTGTCCGTCCTTGTCGCAGGAGCTTTTGGAAAGCGAATTGTTCGGCCATGTGCGGGGCGCGTTCACCGGGGCGTTGCGCGATTATTCCGGCCGTATCGCGGCCCATGAGGGCGGCACTTTGTTCCTAGATGAAATCGGTGATTTGCCGTTGGCCGTGCAGCCCAAACTGTTGCGCTTCCTTCAGGATCGGGAGTATGAGCGGGTGGGGGAGGGCTTGACACGCAAAGCCGATATCCGCCTGGTCGCGGCTTCCAACTTGGATTTAGAAGGATTAGTTAAGGCGGGAAAATTCCGGGAGGATTTATTTTTCCGGTTGAACGTCGTGCAAATCGAATTGCCGCCCTTGCGGGCCCGGCGCGAAGACATTTTGCTTTTGGCGCAAAGGTTTCTGGCCTTTTACTCGCATCGCAATCATCGCCAATTCCAAGGCTTCACGGCCGAAGCCATTCTCGCGATTCAAGATCATGCCTGGCCTGGCAACCTGAGGGAATTGCGCAATGTCGTGGAACGGGCCACCATCGTGGGGCGCGGATCCGAAATCGGCCCGGCCGAATTGGGACTAAAACAGTCTGCCGTGGGCGGTCGCGTTCAAATCGGTGATGCCGTCTCCCTGGATCGCGTGGAAGAAGCGCATATCCGGCAGGTGCTGGCCGCGGCCAAATCGCTCGACGAGGCGGCGCGGACTTTGGGTATCGATGCCGCCACCCTATGGCGTCGCCGCAAAAAATACGGCATTTGATAATGGTCGGGGACAATCCCTTCCAACGACCCTAATCCCGCCGACTTCGCCTTGCGTCTTGCACGGCAATTATTTCGGCATATTGCATTCTGCAAGGTTGCCGCTGAGGACGGGTTTTCATCCGCGCATTCAACGCTAATTACGAAGCTTATTGGGTCGAAGGGAAGCTTAGGCGTTGGCATCATGATTGCATAGATTCGTGAACATGTTGGGACTGCGGCAAAAACTATTCCTCGCGTTCGGTGGGCTATTCATCCTGTTGGTTCTGGTGGCGGGACTGAGCATGGCCATCATCAATAACGTTTCTTCCACCTTCGAGAAAATCTTCCACGAGAATCTGGAAACCATCCATGCCTGCCAGGAAATGCGGCAGGCGGCGGAGGAGATGGATCAACTCCTAGGGGTTTCGCTGTGGGAAAACGCGCCCGTGGATTCGGAACAAGCGGGCCGGATGGCGCGAACGTTCGAAGAGTTTTTGCGCTTCCAGCAGGGAAACATCACGGTTCCGGGGGAAAAGGAACTGACTGATAGCCTGAGCGCGGCGTGGTCCGGATTTAAAGGAACCTATTTCCGGATCTTGACTTCGAAAGCGTCTTTGGCAGAACGGCGCGTACTCTATCGCCGCGAGGTCATGGTTCCCTTCCGGAGTTTGGAGGGGTTGACCCGGCGGATCGCGGATTTGAACGCGGCGAACATCATTTCCGAAAACGGTCAGGTGCGGGCACAGGCGGCCTCGGCGCGCAGGTCCTTCGTCGTGATTTTGATTTCGGGCGGATTACTGACGCTTTTACTTCTCTTCGTCACGGGAAAACTGGTGTTGCATCCCATCCGATCCTTGCTGTTGTCGGCGCAGGAAATCGAACGCGGCAACCTGGATTTGTCGTTGGAAGTCCGATCCTCGGACGAGTTGGGGCAACTGGCTGCGGCCTTCAACGCCATGGTTTTGCGCTTGCGAGAGTTCCGCCGCACGGATCGCGCCAAGTTGGCGTTGAGCCAAAGGGCCACGCAAATGGCCATCAATAGCCTACCCGACGCGGTGGCGGTATTCGGAATCGACGGCACGGTGGAAATGTCCAATGCGCCGGCGCAAACGCTGTTCGGCATTAAGCCCGGTACCCGCGCGGACGGCTTGGGAATGGATTGGCTGCGGGACCTTTTCGTGCAGGTCAGCCGCGACGTGAAACCGGTCAGCCCCGCCAGCTACGCCTCGGCCGTGCAGGTATTCCGAGACGGGGAAGAACGGTTTTTCCTTCCCCATGCCATTCCGATTTTGGAGGAACACCGGCAGTTTTACGGCGTCACCGTGGTGCTCGCCGACGTCACCGAGTTGCGCCGCCTGGACGAAAGCAAAAGCGATTTGCTGTCCACGGTATCGCATGAATTGAAAACGCGCCTCACGTCCGTGCGCATGGCGGTGCATTTGCTGATGGATGAAAAGGTCGGAGATCTTAATGGACGTCAGGCGGAACTGCTCATGGCCGCCCGCGAGGACGCGGAGCATCTGCATCGTATCATCGAGGGCCTGATGGACATCGGACGGATCCGATCCGGTAACCTGAAGATGGAAATGCGTAACGTGCGGGCCGAGGAACTGGTCCTGCATTCCGTGGAAGGTATCGGCCATGGCTTCCAGGAGAAAGGGTTGCATCTGGAAACCGAAGTACCGCCGGATTTGCCCGATGTGCAAGCCGATCCGGCGCGCGTGCATTTGATCCTGGGAAACCTCTTGTCCAACGCCCTCAAGTACACGAACGCCGGGGGTAACGTGAAAGTTACGGCGGAAGCCGATGGGGACTTCGTGCGTTTCCATGTGGCCGATACCGGGTCGGGCATCCCGACGGCGGATTTGCCCAAAGTGTTCGAACGGTTTTACCGGGGCGCCCATGATAAGGAAACGGGCGGCGCGGGATTGGGATTGGCCATTGCCAAGGAAGTGGTGGAGGCGCATGGGGGAACCATCGCCGTGGAAAGCAAGGTGGGGGAGGGGAGCGTCTTCTCCTTCACTTTGCGCCGTGCCGGAAACGGCGACCCAGGGAAAACGGAAATTTCGGAAAGGGAGAAAACATGACTGACTGCATATTCGTCGCGTTGCAAATCGGATTGTTCGCGGCTTCGATTTACGCCTTGAAGGCTTTCACCTTCGGGCAGGGCAAGTCCGCCGGGAGGGAAGAATAATGGAAAATCTGATCATGGGCCTGATCGGCTTGGGGCTGGTCGGCTATTTGGTTTACACACTTTTCCGACCGGATCGGTTTTAAGGAGATTGCCGATGAACTTACTGGGATGGCTACAATTGATTCTTTTCCTGGGGGTGCTGTTCCTCATCACCAAGCCCTTGGGAATCCACCTGTACAAAGTTTTGACCCCGGGCGAAAAGCCTTTCCTCGGCGCCGTGTTCGGGCCTATCGAACGCCTGTTTTACCGGCTCCTCGGCATCGAGGCCAAGTCCGAACAGGGTTGGCTGGCCTATACCGGCTCCATGCTGGTATTCAGCCTGGTCACGTGCCTGTTCACCTACGCCGTGTTGCGCTTGCAATACTATTTGCCGCTCAATCCGCAGAAGTTCGCGGGGCTGGCGCCGCATCTGGCTTTCAATACGGCCATGAGCTTTACCACCAATACCAATTGGCAAAGCTATGCCGGAGAAAGCACCTGTTCCTATTTCTCGCAGATGGTGGGATTGGCCAGCCATAACTTCTGGTCCGCCGCCGTCGGCATCGCCATGGCCGCGGCCCTGGTCCGGGGTATCGCGCGCGCTACCTCCAAAACGCTGGGGAATTTCTGGGTCGACCTGACACGCGTTACGCTTTACGTGCTCCTCCCCATTTGTGTCGTCTACGCGCTATTCCTGGTGTTTCAGGGCATTCCCCAGAACTTCCAGGGTTACACGGCGGTTACGGGTCCGGACGGTTTCGCGCAGACCATCGCGCAAGGGCCCATCGCTTCGCAGATAGCCATCAAGATGCTGGGCACCAACGGCGGCGGCTTTCTAAACGCCAACGCGGCCCATCCCTTTGAGAATCCCACGCCGCTCGCCAATTTCATCCAGATGATTTCCATCTTTTCCATCGGCAGCGCGCTGACCTACTACCTGGGCAAGATGGTCAAGAATCAAAAGCATGGCTGGTCCGTGTGGTCGGCCATGGTCATTTTGTTCGTGGCCGGAGCTTTGGTTTGCTGGTGGGCGGAAAGCCATCCCAGCCATCTGTTCGGCGAGATGGGCATCCGCGCGGCGGACGGCAATATGGAGGGCAAGGAAGTGCGCTTCGGCGTTTTCAATTCCGCTTTGTTCGCCACCATCACTACGGACGCTTCCTGCGGCGCCGTCAATTCCATGCACGATTCCTTCACGCCCCTGGGCGGCTTGGTACCGCTTTTCAATATCGAATTGGGAGAAATGATTTTCGGCGGCGTGGGCGCGGGCCTGTATGCCATCCTCATCTTCGTGGTGATTTCGGTGTTTATCGCCGGACTCATGGTGGGCCGCACGCCGGAATACCTGGGCAAAAAAATCGAGGCCTATGACGTGAAGATGGCCGTGCTGTATACCTTGGTCGGCGCCTTCACCATACTGGGTTTCACGGCCTGGGGCGCGGTGAGCCAGACGGCGCAGGCGGGCTTGAATAACGGAGGACCGCATGGGCTTACGGAAATCCTCTACGCCTTCAGTTCCGGAACGGGCAATAACGGCAGCGCTTTCGCGGGGTTGACCGCCAACGCGCCGTGGTGGGATGTGGCCTTGGGCATCGCCATGTTCCTGGGACGCTTCTGGATGATTATCCCGATGATGGCCTTGGCCGGCAATCTGGTCGGCAAAAAAATCGCTCCCACCAGTGTCGGATCCTTTCCGGTTTCCGGCGCGACTTTCACGCTTTTGCTCGTGGGCACCATCGTCATCGTGGGCGGCTTGACTTTCTTGCCGGCCCTGGCCTTAGGCCCCATCGTTGAGCATTTCATCATGACCGGTTCGGCCAAACTGTACTGAGGAAAAAGAACATGAAACGCAAAGAAAATTCCATCTTCGACGGAAAAATCCTGCTGCCGGCCCTATGGGACGCGGTTAAAAAATTGAACCCCAAACATCTGGTGCGTAATCCCGTGATTTTTGTCACGGAAGTGGGCGCGCTCTTGACGACCTTGCAGATTTTCCGCCACCATGTAGCCGGAGAATCCGCCGGGTATGTGATTCAAATCAGCCTATGGCTTTGGGGCACGGTGATCTTCGCCAATTTCGCCGAAGCCGTGGCCGAGGGCCGTGGCAAGGCGCAGGCCAAGACCTTGCGCAACGCCCGCACCAAGACCAACGCGACGCGGTTGGATCGCAACGGCATCCCGACAACGGTTTCCGCCGAGGAGCTGAAGAAAGGCGACGTCGTGCTGGTGACGGCCAACGAGGTGATTCCCGCCGACGGCGAAATCGTCGAGGGCGCGGCCACGGTGAACGAAAGCGCCATCACGGGAGAAAGCGCTCCGGTGATCCGCGAGGCGGGCGGCGATCGCAGCGCCGTGACGGGCGGCACCACGGTCTTGTCCGACTGGCTCAAGGTGCGCGTGACGGCGGGTGCGGGAGAAAGCTTCCTGGACCGCATGATCAGTTTGGTGGAAGGGGCGCAACGCCGCAAGACGCCGAATGAAATCGCGCTTTCCATTTTACTGTCCGGCATGACCCTGATTTTCATGGCCGTGATCTTAAGCCTGAGGCCGTTGGGGCTATACGGCGGATTGTTCTTCAGCATCACCGTGCTGGTCTCGCTGTGCGTGTGCCTTATCCCCACCACCATCGGCGGGCTATTGTCCGCCATCGGCATCGCGGGTATGGATCGCATGCTGCAGAAGAACGTGCTGGCCATGAGCGGCCGGGCCATCGAGGCGGCCGGCGACGTGGACGTATTGCTCCTGGATAAGACCGGCACCATCACCTTGGGTAACCGGCAAGCTACGGAGTTCCTGCCCGCTCCCGGTGTCACGCCGCTGGAGTTGGCCGACGCGGCGCAACTGGCTTCCCTGGCCGACGAGACTCCGGAAGGCCGCAGCATCGTGGTCTTGGCCAAGGAGTTCGGCATCCGCGCGCGGGAAATCCATGAATTGCCCAACGCTAAATTCGTGCCCTTCACGGCGCAAACGCGCGTTAGCGGGGTCGATTGGGACGGTCGGTCGATTCGCAAGGGTGCTTCCGATTCCATCATCAAATTCAGCAAGGGAAATTGCCCGCCGGAAGTTTTGGCTGACGTGGAGCGCATCTCGCGCGCGGGCGGCACGCCGCTTCTGGTCGCCGATGAAATCCGGGTGCTGGGTACCATTCAACTCAAGGACATCGTCAAGGGCGGTCTGCCCGACCGATTCAAACGCTTCCGCGCCATGGGCATTCGCACCATCATGATCACGGGTGATAATCCTTTGACGGCCGCCGCCATCGCCAAGGAAGCGGGCGTGGACGGATTCCTGGCCCAGGCTTCGCCGGAGGATAAGCTGGCGTTGATCCGTAAGGAGCAGGCCGCGGGGCATTTGGTGGCCATGACCGGGGACGGCACCAACGATGCGCCCGCATTGGCGCAGGCGGACGTGGGCGTGGCGATGAATACGGGCACACAGGCGGCTAAGGAAGCGGGCAATCTCGTCGACTTGGATTCCAATCCCACCAAGCTGATCGAGATCGTGGAAATCGGCAAGCAGCTTTTGATGACGCGTGGCGTGCTGACCACCTTCAGTATCGCCAATGACGTTTCCAAATACTTCGCCATCATCCCGGCCTTGCTGTTGGGGGCTTATCCGGAAATCGCCCCGCTGAATATCATGCACCTGGGATCGCCGCAAAGCGCCATCCTTAGCGCCGTGATTTTCAACGCCATCATCATCGTGCTTCTGATTCCGCTGGCGTTGCGCGGCGTGCAATTCCGCCCGCTGGGAGCCGGAGCCATTCTGCGCCGCAACCTGTTGATTTACGGTTTGGGCGGCGTGGTCAGCCCGTTCGTGGGCATTAAACTCATCGACGTCACCATACGCTTTTTAGGATGGGCCTGAACATGAACGATACGAACAAGTCGGAAACCAATACCTTCCATTTCCTGCGCGAGTTGAAAATCTCGCTAATCGCAACCGTGGCCTTGCTGCTGTTGCTATGTGGCGTCTATCCGCTCGTGATTTGGGGCTTAGGCAACGTGGCTTTCCATCATCAGGCCGAGGGATCCCTGGTCCGTAACGCGCAAGGTACGGTGATCGGATCGGAGCTGCTGGGACAAGGATTCACGTCCGACAAGTATTTCCATTCCCGTCCTTCGGCGGCCGGCAACGGTTATGACGCGACCAGCTCCGGCGGCAGCAACTTGGGACAAACTTCCCAGAAGCTGATCGACTCGCTGAAGGCGCGCATTGCTGTATACCGCAAAGAGAATAGCCTTGACTCGACCGCGCAAATTCCCGGGGACGCCGTTACGGCCTCGGCCAGCGGCCTGGATCCGGAAATCAGTTTGGACAACGCGTTGATCCAAGCCTCACGCGTGGTCAAGGCGCGCGGCATCGAGCGCGGCCATGTGGAGGCGCTGATCCACGGAAACTTGCGCGGGCGCGGGTTGGGCTTCCTGGGCGAACCCGGCGTGAACGTTTTGCAATTGAATCTTGCCTTGGATACGTTGAAGTGATTAAAATTTTCACAGTCCTCCCGCGCGGCGACGCGGGTGCGGCAGGGAACCCATAGGAATCCGGCATGGTCGATAAAGCTGCTTCCTTTCTACAGATGATCCGCCGCGACCGGCGCGGGCGGCTTAAGGTGTATCTGGGTTATGCCGCCGGGGTCGGCAAAACCTGTCAGATGCTGGAAGAGGGCCATCGCTTAAAGGCGGAAGGAATCGATATCGTGGTCGGGGTGGTGGAAACCCACGGGCGCAAGGATACGATCAAATTGGTCGACGGCCTGGACCGCATTCCCATGCGTGTCACCGAATACCGCGGCATCTCGGTCGAAGAGATGGATTTGGACGGTATCCTGGCGCGCGCGGCGCGCGTGGTGCTGGTGGACGAGCTGGCGCACACTAATGCGCCCGGCAGCCACAACGCCAAGCGTTGGCAGGACGTGGAAGACATACTGGCCGCAGGCATTAACGTAGTAGCGACGTTGAACGTGCAACATCTGGAAAGCCTTTACGATACCGTGGAACGCGCCACCGGCGTGAAGGTGCGGGAGCGCATTCCGGACGCCGTGCTGGCGGAAGCGGATCAAATCATCAACGTGGACGTGTCGCCGGAAGATTTGCAGAAGCGGCTGAAAGCCGGAAAAATTTACCCCATGGAACGCGTGGCCACGGCCTTGGAAAATTTTTTCCAATCGGCGCCGCTCGAACAATTGCGCGAGCTTACGTTGCGGGAAGCCGCCTCGCAAATCGATTTCCGCCGCAGGGAATCTGCGGGCGTGGAAAACGCCAACGCCGGCGCCAGCGAGCAGGTGATGGTATGCCTCGATGCGCGCGGTCCCGAAAACGCGTCTCTATTGCGATTTGGTTCGCGGATGGCCGGCCGCTTGAACCGCAATTGGTACGCAGTATACGTGCAAACCCTGGATGAAGGCCCCACGCAAATCGACGCGGGACGTCAACGCCTCCTGGCTGATACCCTGACGCTCGCCAACCAATTGGGCGCCACCGTCTTTACGCTCAAGGGAGATAATGTCGCCGAGGCCCTGGCAAGGTTCGCGCGCGAGTACCGGGTCGGACATGTCATCGTAGGTCGCCCGCATCCCAGGCCCTGGTGGCGCAAACTGCTCCGCGCCCGCGATGTGGTCTCCGGGTTGATGGAAATGGACGATGCCTTCACCATCATCGCCATCAACACGCATGCCGGTAACTCAACCAAGTCCGTGGACGAAGTTCCGGAGAGTTCGATGTCGGCTTCCACGCCTCCCCGGTCCCAGGAAAAATTCCGGCTCTCGGACTATCTCAAACCTGAGCGCATCGTGATTTGGAAAGATCCGCTGTCCAAGTCGCAGGCCATGGAGGAATTGCTGGCCACCGTGCTTGAGCCGGGTACGCCACCACAATCCCTTTTGCTTGAAAAACTGCAAGAGCGCGAAGCTCAAGGATCGACCTTCCTCAATGAAGGCGTGGCTTTGCCGCATGCGCGCATCGAAGGCCTGGAAAAACCCATGGTGGCGTTGGGAATCAGTCATGAGGGCGTCCTGGACGCCTATACCGAGAGGCCCATCGAAGTGGTATTTCTCCTGTTGACGCCCAAGAACGAAAATCGTTCCCATCTTCAATTGCTGGCCGTCGTGGGACGCCTCATGCAAAACCGCACGCTCAGGCTGCGCTTGCGCAAAGAGCATGGGCCCGCAGATGTGTTCAATTGTGTCCGTGAAGCCGAAGGGGCGGATTAAAACCTGGAAGGGACCTGCCTGGGTTCCGGATAAATCCTAAATCGTTCCCGCGCCTATCTCACGCTCGTTCATCGCTGGGCAACCGCCGAATTCGTGCTTCCCCTCGCATTCCCAAATTGCTATCCTGGAGACGGCTAGGTTCATCCCGGGAAGGCTCGCTTTGTTTTCCATCATCGATTGGCTCGTCATCGTCCTGTATTTCGTGATCGTGGCGTTGATCGGGTTGTTCTTTTCCCGTCGGAATGTCGATTTCAAGGACTTCATGTTCGGCGGCGGCAATATGCCGTGGCTGGCGGTGGGTATTTCCCTGATTGCGACTTCGGTCAGCGCCAATACCTTCCTGGGCAATCCGGCGGATTCGTACGCCAAGGACATGCGCCTCTTGATGCTGAATTTCGGTTCGCTGATCGCCATTGTCATCGTCGGGACGGTGTTCATTCCGCGTTTCCGCAAGAGCGGCATCCGATCGGCCTATGAGCTTTTGGAACAGCGTTTCTCGCGCCGAGTGCGCCGGTTGGCGGCGGGTTTGTATTCCTGCCACTTGCTGCTGCGCATGGGCATGCTCATTTACGGGCCGTCCCTGGTGCTGATGAAAATCACGGGCGCGCCTTTCTGGGCCTCGGCCCTGGCCATGACGGCGTTCGCCATGATGTATACGTCCCTGGGGGGTATCAAGGCGGTTACCACGACCGACATCATCCAGTTCTGCATTTTTTTCGGCGGTGGGTTGTTGTCCATCTATTATTGCGCGCACGGCGTGGGCGGATTCGTCAAGACCTGGGAGCTTGCGTCTGCGGCGGGGAAAACGCGCTGGTTCGATTTCAGTTTCGACCCGGCCAGCGATCGAACTTTTTTCACCGCGTCCATCGTCTACGTGGTTTTCGAAGTGGCTATCCGGGGATGCGATCAACAATTCGTGCAGCGCTACCTGTCGACCCGAAGCGTCCGGACGGCGAATTATTCTTCCCTGTCCTCCTCCTTGCTCGGCATATGCGTCGGCCTGGTGTTTTTCACCTTAGGCGCTTTCCTCTACGTTTACTTCCAAGTCGCCAAGGTCGCGCCGCTGCCGGAAGGCATCTTGGTGAACCAGGTGTTGCCGCATTTCATCGTCAACGTGCTCCCGACAGGAGTCAAAGGCCTTTTGGTCGCCGCGATTCTGGCCGCAGACATGGGGGCACTGAGCTCGGTGTTGACGGCACTGTCCAATACCACGGTTGTGGACTTCCTGCCTCCCCGCGAAGGCGCCACGCAAACCATCCACAACGCGCGGAAGTGGGTGGTAGTGTGGGGCCTGTTGGGATTGCTGGCCTCTTTCGTGTGCAAAATCGGGGACGTATCGATTTTGACCAAGGCGCTGTTTTTCACTTCGCTGTTCACGGGACCGTTGCTGGGGATTTTCATCCAGGCTTTTTTCCTGCCGCGCACCAAGCCTGCGGCCGTCATTGTCGGCGCTTGCCTGGGAATGTTGACCTTGCTGCCCTTTACGACGGTGCCCATTCTGCCCCAAGGCATGTGGAAGCCGCTCATCGCCCTGGCCTGGCCCTGGAACCCGTTGATTACCGTAACCGCTTCGTTACTGTGGTCGCAATTGGCGAATCGATTTCTTCCTGTTCCGAAGGCGACCCAGGGGGTGGGGTAACGCTGGAGTTACCTTAGCCGATGTCGGCCCAATCGACGCCATCCCCAGGAATATTTTTTCCGGATGGGCCGGGGTCATTCCAAATTGAAATTCATTTTTATCCCATAGGTCGGTCCGTAATCCGTCCCGTTGAGCGCGTCATTGTACCGTTCGAAGGAAAACTTCCAGATTCGGGTCCGCAAGCCTTCGGTGAACATGGGCACGGGTTTATCCGTATGTTCATTGATGAATACACCGGTGCTGAAATCGCATCGCCAGGAAAATTCCAGCGGGATGTTCCAAATGATGGCGAACATTCCCGTTCGCGATACCGATAAAACCGCCTAGGGTCACGGTCGTCGCTTTTCCCAACTTATTGGTTTTGGAAATCGTCATCTGATTGAATCCGATGGTTTCACAATAGACTCGGCAACCGCTTTGTTTTTCCTGGAATGGGAAGGGAACCAGGAAATCATTTGAAGAGCCAAGTGCTATACCCGAGAGAGCAAATAAAATCAGGAAGGACGATGGCTTGAATTGCATGGTTGCCGCAGGGTAAGGCGTCTCGAATCCTTAAAGTGGAGTTTCCCGGATAATCTGAAAACTGCCCGAAACCTAGTAATTGGAATTTCTACTAATCACGCCATGAGACTTTCTTTCCTTCCCGGATTTTCCCTGGTTTTAGGTTTTTGCACACTAAATTGCGAGGCCTTCGGCCCCACGGTCAGCCAGTTGCCGCGAATTGCGGATGTGCGGCTGGATTCCGCATTAGCCCGCACCGAGCGGGGTATGATTAAACACAACATCGATCCTTACAAGGACGGCTTGGTACATCGGCCCAACTCCGAGGACCCGGGAGACGCCGTGTCCGAGGCGGAATCGTACGGAATGATTGTGTCTTTGTATTCCAACGATCAGGCGACCTTCAATCGGGTTTGGGACGCCGCGGAAACCGCCATGTGGAACAACGGTGCCAAGGCTTATGATTGGCGTGTCGGATCAAAGGGCGTTGTGATCGGTTCCGGTATGGCGACGGATGCCGATGAGGACATCGCTTTGATGTTGCTCTTCGCCGACTCGTTGGCGCATAAAGGCGTTTGGCAGCCGCATACGGGTCCGAAAGGCGCGGACTATAAGCAACGGGCCAAGGACATCATCAACAGTGTCTGGGCTTCCGCCGTGGTGGATGGACGATATCTCGCGCCCGGAGCCGGTTGGGGCGGGAAGGAGTTCGTCAATCCGGGATATTTTTCACCCGCGAGTTACAAGATTTTCGCCAAGGTTGATCCGAGTCATAACTGGATTGGTTTAGTCGATCAGTGTTACCTCACCATTTTCGCGAGCCCGGGCGCCGATAAAGGATTATTGCCGGATTGGATGATTCCGACGGGAGCATTTTTCAAGGGCTCCTTGGGCTACAACGCATTTCGGGCCGGCCAATCCTGTTACAAGGACGGCATTCGGGTGCAATGGCGCCTGGCTATGGATTGGCTGTGGTTCGGAGATGCGCGCGCCAAGCGATGGCTCGATGCCGCCGCCGCATTTATTCAAACACCTGCGCGGGCCAATTTTTATACCATGGACGGGACGGTCTTGCCCGTGACCGATACGTTCTCTTTGGGTGATGGACAAAAACGGTCGCGCCGAGAATACAGCGAGTTGACGGTGGGTATGTGGAGCTGCGCAGCACTTTCGTCCTTAGGACCGGACGCGGCCAAACCGTGGGCGGACGCGCTGCTGTCTTTCCTCCCCGCAGGAGCGGATAGTTGGGGGCTTCCTGCGGACTTAACCCTTCCGGACCGTACCGGTTCCACTCCGAACGAACAATACTTCGAACAATTTCTGGCCTGGTTCGGCGGAGCCGTTCTGGCCGGCCGCTTCTCGAATATCTGGGATGATTTGGATGATCCCATGCCTACTGTCGCATTGGATTGGAAATCGCATCCGGTTGTATCGCCGGACATATTGGATTTTCAAACTGTGCCTCTGCATATCGAAGCTAGCCTCAATAAACCCGCGACATGGAAGCTGTCGATTACCCACTATCTGACCAAGGCGGAATGGTCTACGTCGGATCACAGCGCGACGATTTCACTGGACTGGAACGGCATCGATGCGGCGGGCAATCCCTTTCCGCAAGGCTGGTGCGGCGTCGCCGTGACGATTCCAGGCAAGCCGGTGGAGTTCCACTGGGTCTGGTTGTCCCATCAAAGGGATTTGCGCGTGGAAAACTCGTGGCTTCTCATCGATGATTTTTCCGGACCTACGGTATCGCCCAATCTCGGAGCCTGGGGCACTTTCGATAATGCCAAGGCCGGAGGAACGGCCAAGGTGGGGCCTTTGGCTCCGTCGGGTTCAGCCCCGAACCGCGCCCTGGTATGGGATTTCAACTTGGGCGTCGGCGGCTATCAATATTGCGGCCTGGAGTGGGGAAGATCGAGTTGGACGGGAATGAATTTCGTGGATAAAATCAGATACCGGGCCAAGGCCGCGCAGCCGACCGTGATCGATTTTCATTTGCTGCAATCGGACATCACCGATGATAATTACTTCGGCGTACTGGATACGTTAGGAACCGAATGGAAGATTTATGAACATGCCTTGAAGGATTTTCACGGACGACTAGGCAACCGATCCGGAGCGCCGGACCCGACCAAGGGTGTGGCCTTTCGGTGGCATATCCAGTTCGATAAAAATCCCAACGCGGTGACAGGCGCGATTTCATTAGGGCAATTCCTGGTCGGAGGCGATATGGCTTCCATGTATACGCCGCCCGCGGTGGCCGTACCGCGCACGGGAGACCCGCCCATCAGCATTCATTCCCAACCGCGCAACATTTTCCCCAAGCCGTTGATTCGCCATGGCAGGGTATTGGAATATCATACTTCGCCGAAGACGGCGGTGCGCTGGTTGGATCTACGGGGACGAATTCTAGGGCATTCGAATTCGGATCAGAATGGCCTTGTGGATTGGACGCCGCCCACGGGTTATGTGGGAATCGTGTTGGTGGAATCCGCCGGGCGGAAGGGTTCCTTGGTTGTTCCGATGTTGCAATAGTTCGCGCGCCGTGGGTGAGGCGCTAATCCGGAGACTTAAAAACTTCCCGCAGACGAGCACTTCGGAACATCCCTCATGCTTAAAACCCCGTCCAATGCTCCGACGGACTCGTAGCACAAGTGCGGACCGCCGTCGGTGGAATCGGAGCGGCCGGTCAATGCGCCTGGGCCGATTTCCCGCATCCACACGGCGCGGGCGTCGAAGCGTTTCAGCAAATTTCCGGAGCGAGCGGGGCCCAAGAGAAACAAGGGCTTGGTCAGGCGATCGGAAAGGAATGAGTTGGATGTGATTACCGTAACGGAACAATAAGGTCGGGCGGGCTTTCCGGTGCGGGGATCGAAGATGTGATGGTAGCGCGCGCCGTCCTTGATGAAGAACCGCTCATAGTCGCCGGAAGTGGACACGGCGAAAGGTTGTTTGAAGGTAAGTGTCCCCGCCAGGGAATCATGTGCCCGCGGATGCCGGATGCCGACTTTCCAAGGCGCCTCGCCCTTGCTACCGCCCAGGCGCAAATCCCCGCCGGCGCTGACGATGTGATCCGGGTAGCCCAGGGAATCCAGTAAGATGTGCATCCGATCCACGGCGAAGCCTTTGGCGATGCCGCCCAGATCGAAAACCGCGCTGTCCCGTAACAGGAGCAGATGATGTTCGTCCAACAACTTGTACGGGGGATGTAAAGCCGGATTGCTGTCCTCGGGGGAACCGTAAGCCGGGTTGCCGCGCAGGACCAAGGCGATGGCTGCGCTGTCGGGAATGCGTCCCACGTCGCCGCTGGCAAGCCCCCAGGCCAGCTTGAGCCGATGCAAGGTGATATCGAACCGCCCTCCGGAAGCAACGGACATTTCCTGGGCAGCCGTGAAAACTTTAAACATTTCGGGATCGATAGTGAGCGTGTCGCCCGTGCGGCCCAATAGCCGGTTCAGATCCGATCCGGGAAGGAAATCGCTATAAGCTTTTTCCAGGCGCGCGCTTTCCCGCTCCAGCACGGCGAAGGCAGTGTCCTCGGGGACGCTTCCCTTTGTGCGTTCAAACAAGGTGGCGTTGTAGTCCGTGTCCATCGCGAACCAATGATGCTCCACGCGGTTGGCGTGATGGGAGCACCCGGTTAACAGTGCCAGCGCGAATAACCATTTTCTGGCCATGGAATTTTTCTTTGTCTTCCCGGGATTAAGGGGCGGTGGTGTCGGATCAGGGCCGCGCGAAGAATACTCCGGCTGGGCGAACGATATCGGTTGGCGCCGGATTTTGGGTGGAAATCCGCCGGCCCAGCGCGTCCAGGGAACTGACGACGACAAAGCGGGCCTTCGCCGTGTTTATGCGGATGCCGGAGATTACCGGATGTAGCGTCAGCGTCGCCAGCGCGGTCTCGGCGTCGGCAACGGTCGCCGTGCCGGAACCCGTGAAGAACAGCATCACGGTCAGCATATAACCCGGCGTCTGCGTGACGTATTCGCGGATGTGGATGGTTCCGTTTTGCGCGGCCGTATCGGTTTTCTTCATTTGCGCGTAGAAGAAATCCTTTCCGCCGAGAGTCAGGTGGCCGGAACTTTCCAAGGTCATGGTGTCCAGGGTGACGATGGTGTTAATGGATACCATTATCTGCGCGTCGCTCACGGTGCCGGTATGCGCGCCGCCTTGCAAGGTGGCCATGCCTCCGGACGTCAAATTTATGAGGCCGGCCGAGGCTGCGCGCGGAGTGCCGTTGGTCATCCATCCGTCCGGAAAGGTCAAGGTGAAATCGGTGACGTCGATCAGGGTGGGTGCGGCCGAAATGGAGTTGGCGCCGAAAGGCGAGAGGGAAAAGGCAAGCAACAAACAGGTTAAGGATAAGATGCGGTTGGACATTTTTGGCCCCTGGAGGAAGTGAAAGAAATTCCCTGGGTAAAACTAAGTAGGCAAAGGTCCCTTGGGAAGGCCAAACGTTGTATCGCCGGTGGCCGCCTACTCCATGGCCATTTCCGCCAAAGAGGGCTTTTCCACGGGATGGCTTCCGGCCGCTTTTTTCGAACCTTTGAACAGCAGAAGCAACGGAATGCAGAGCAGGAAAAAAATGCCGACGATCATGAAGGAATCCTGGTAGGAAAGCAAAGAGGCCTGGCGGAACACCATCCCGTCCAAGGCCGCCAAGGCGCGATGCTTGGCCGTGGCCGCATCCATGCCTTTGGACATGAACCCCGAGACCATTCCGGAAAGCCTGCGCAGGGCGAACGGATCGTACGCGGTGACATGATCGGCCAAGACGCCGCGATGGTAGGCCGTGCGCCGTTCAATGAAGGTGGCCATCAAGGCGACGCCGAAGGAGCCGCCCAATTGCCGGATCATGTTGGTGAGGCCGGTGCCTTGCGGGATGTCCTTGCCTTGCAGGCCCGTCAGGGAGAGCGTCGTGAGCGGAATGAAAATCAATCCGAGGCCTACGCCGCGCACCACCAGCGGCCAGAAGAAATCATCCGCGCCCGAAGCCGTGGTCATTTGCGAGAACAGGCGCGTGGACCAGAAAAACAGCAGGAAGCCCACGCCGCTGAAAAGGTGCGCCGGTATTTTTTTCTGGAGGAGCTTTCCGATAATCGGCATCATCATGGCCGTGGCCAGGCTGCCGGGAATGAGCAATGCTCCGGTCCGCGTCGCGGTGAATCCCAGGAAGGTTTGCGCGAACACCGGGACGATGAAAACGGAGGCGAACAGTCCGAAACCCAGGATGCCGTTGAAGAGCATGCCGACTCCGAAGGCGCGCCTGCGCATCAAGCGGAGATCCACCACGGGATGCGCGTAGGTCAATTCGCGCCAGATGAATCCCACGACTCCCACGGCCGCGGCGATGATGAGCAAGGTGATGTATTTCGATTCGAACCAGCCTTCTTGGTCGCCGCGTTCGAGGACCACCTGCAAGGCGCCGACGCCGAGTATCAAGAGGCCGACCCCGGCCCAATCCAAACCGCGCACATGGTGCTTTTCCGCCGGCTCCTTGATGTACAGCAGGGTCATGACCGTGGCCGCGATGCCTACGGGCAAATTGATGAAGAAGACCCAGTGCCAGGAAAGATGGTCGGTAATGTATCCGCCCAGCGCGGGCCCTATCGTCGGGCCGATAATGACGCCCAGCCCGTAGATGGCGTTGGCCAATCCGAGTTGCTCCTTCGGGAAGGTCTCGACGATGATGGCCTGGGCCGTGGAAAGCAGGCCGCCGCCGCCGATCCCTTGCAGGAAGCGGAAGGCCACGAGCATCCAGACGTTGGTGGAGAACCCGCAGAGCATAGAGGCGACGGTGAACAGGATGATGGACGCGGCGAAATAATTGCGGCGTCCGAACCGGGCGGAAAGCCAGCCCGCCATGGCGATCATGATCACGTTGGCCGCCGCGTAGGAGGTGACGACCCAGCTGATGTCCCCGAGCGTCGCGCCCAGGCTGCCCATCATCTGCAGCAGCGTGACGTTCACGATCGACGTGTCGATCAATTGCAGCAGCGCCGCCGAAACGACGGTCACCACCACGATCCATTTGTCCAATCCGATTTTCACCCGCGTGGCCTGATGTCGATGGCGACGTCGACGGACATGCCGGGACGGAGCAGGTCCGGCGGGGTTCCGGGCTCCAACTCGATGCGCACGGGCACGCGCTGCACCACCTTGGTGTAATTTCCGCTGGCGTTATCCGGAGGCAGCAGGCTGAAGCGCGCGCCGGTCGCGTATTGCACCGAGGCTACCTGGCCGCGCACGGGCAGGCCGGGAAAAGCGTCCACATCGATTTCCACGCTCTGCCCCACGTGCAGGCGTTGCAATTGGGTTTCCTTCAAGTTGGCGACGATCCAAACGGGACCATCCTCGACGATGGCCATTACGGGCTGACCAGGCGCTACCAGTTGCCCCGGTTCCAAGGTTTTCTTGGCGATGTGACCTGAGGTCGGCGCCAAGGCGACTCCATATGACAATTGCAATTTGGCCTGATCGAGGGCCGCTTCGGACGCGGCCAAACGCGCGTCGGCCGCGCGCACCTGCGCGTTGGCGCCGGCGATGGTGAAATTCGACCCGCGCGCTTGTTCCGTGACGGCGTCAAAGGATCCGTGGGCGGACAACAGCGCGGCTTCCGCGGCGTCCAACTGGGCCTTGCTGGCGATTTCCTGCTGGAATAATTTGCGGGCGCGCTCCGCGTCCTGGCGCGCCTTTTCCAGATTGGCTTTGGCGGATTGCAGATTCGCCTGGGTCGCGGCCTTTTGCGATTCGGCGGCCTTGGCTCCGGCTCCGGCCACTCCGCCGTTGGCGGCGGCCTGGGCGGCCATCAAGTCCGCTTCCGCTTGGCGCACCTTGATGCGTAATTCGTCTACATCCAAGGCGAAGAGGGTGTCACCGGCCTTCACGGCCTGCTCGTCCACCACGCGCACGAAGCTCACGTAACCGCCCACGCGCGGCATGACCGAAATGATATGGCCCTCCACCTGCGCGTCGTCCGTGGTCTCATGATTATGCCGGTACCACAGGTTGGGAGCGGAAACGGCCAAGGCCCCGACGGCTAAGGCCAGCAGTATGATATTACGGATGGGCATGCCGGGTTTGGCCGGCCGTAACTGACCGTCTTTGGGCACATGCGCGGACTTTTCCGTGGCGGCTGATTTCATGTTCGATTCTCCCGGTTTCAGATTTCGGAGTAGCGGTGGGTGGCGCGTAAAAATTCCAGGCGCGCGCGCGCGTACCCGTGTAACGATTCCAATAAAGCTTCATGCGCCAAGCTGACGGTGCCTTGCGCGCTGATGACTTCGAGGTTTCCGGAACCGCCGCTGCGGAATCGTTCCTCCGCCAAGCGTACTTCCTCTTCGGCGAGGCGAACCCTTTCCATCCCATTCGTGGCTTGTTGACGAAAGGAAATCAAAGCGGCACGGGCGTAGCGCATGGATTCTTCGGCGCGCGAACGGGCCTCGCGTAACTTGATATCAGCTTGACGGGCCTTTTCCCGCGCCGCCGCCGCCCGGCCCTGGCGGCCGCCTCCGTCCCAAAGGCTCCAACTGGCTTGTAGCGAGATGTCTCCGGTAAGCTCCGCGTTCCCGTTCAACTTACGCCCGCTCAAACCATAGTCGCCTTCCATTCCCAGCGTAGGCAGCCACTCCTTGTCCAGCGCGTCGGCTTCGCGGCGCGCGGCCTCGGCCTTGCGATCCGCAACCGCGACTTCCGGGATTTGCGCGACAACGCCGTTCCAGGCGGAATCCGGCAGCGAGGTCGGATCGGACTCGGGGAGGTAAAGCGAATCGGAGAGTAAGGGGTAGGCCGTGATTGCTAATCCCAGAGATTGCATGAGAATGTAACGCGCTTGCTCTTCCTGACCCGAAGCCGCCGCGACTCCGCTGCGTGCCGAAGAAGACTGGCCTTCAGCGCGGATAATTTCCAGTCGCGTCGCCGCTCCGGCTGCCTGTTGCGCCCGGGTAAGCGCTTCCAATTTATTCGCCAACTCCAATTCCGCGCGTTTGAATTCCAACAAGGCGCGGGCGCGCGCCAAGGCCAAATAGGCCGCGGCCGCTGAAATGGCCGCGTCTTCCGACGCTGCTTTTTCCGACCAAGCGCCGCGTTCGGCGTCAGCCTGCGAGGATTTCCAATGCGTCCATGCCGCCGCGTCGAACAAAGTGAATCGTCCGCCTACGCGCGCGTCCTGAACTTGGAAGGGACCAACGAGATTGGGTAATGGTTTCGCGCCCGGAATGGTAAAGGAAAGACCCATGGTGGCGAGATTGAAGGACCGCACCGCGTCGGTGGCCGTGGCGCCGACATGAGGCAACAGGGCCGCGCGCGCCTGATCGACGCGGGCCTGGGCTTCGGCGGATTCGGAACGTCCCGATTGGGCGGCATATCCGTTTTCCGAAGCCTTAACGATGGCCGCGCGCAGGCTCAACCGCAAAGTATCGATTCGAGTATCGCTGCGAATATCGCCGGGATTTCTTTCCGAGGCTAGGGCCGGATTTTTTTCGGAGGCCGGGTACGCGGCGGTTCCGAGAAGAATCGCCGGGAGAAGAAAATTGGGTAACTTGCGAGTTACTATTGAAAAAGGTTTCATCGGCGCTTCTTTCCGGCCGGCCGCGGCGATAACGCGCTGCAGGCCAAATCCTTGGCGGCTGTCAAAATCCGTCCGTCTTCCAAGGGGTCCAGTTCCTGAAGGCCCATATGGGAGCGCAGCAGGGCCTGGTGGGACAATCCCGAATAAATGAGCCTCGCGAACGCGGCCGCGTCGGCGTCTGGGCGGAACTCGCCCGAGGCCTGGCCTTGGCGGATGACTTGCTCGGCCAATCGCCATCCTTCCATGATGCCTTGTTTGGCCCAATGTTTGAATACGGCTGGCAATTCGCTGGCGATTTCCCCGAAAATCAGGCGATGCACCCGCCCCCATTCCGCTTGGCTCCAGCGCGCCCAACCCGTTTCGAGGAAAAACCCCAAACGTTCGGTGGCCGAGCCCTGGAAATCTTCCAGGGCGGCCTCGGCGCGGGCCAAAAGGGATTTCTGCCGGCTGGCCAGGGCTTTTTTCAGCAAGTCTTCTTTGTCCGTGAAGTAGGTGTAAATCGTGCCTTTGGAAACCCCCGCGGTCCGCGCCACGTCCTCCAGCCGCGCGTGGTTATATCCATCGCGAGCGAACACTTCCAAGGCGGCGCAAAACAGCGCTTCCGGCCTTTCCTCGGCCTTGCGTTCCCAACGAGGAGTCCGGGACCCGGCAGTTTTTTTTTCCGGGAGTTGCTGAATATCGGTGGTGGCCAGGGATTTTTTAGTTGGTGCGCGCCGGGAGGCGGATGCGGGCTGTCGCGGCGAGGTCCCGGGTTTCCGTGCGGGAAGTCGGGGCGGTATGGGCTTCGGCTTGGGCATAATTGACTTGAAAGTAATTTACTTCAAAGTCAATTAAAAGATCAAGAGGTACCCGGCGCGATTTGACGGGGCATTAACCGGTCCGGGGCGTTTTCCCGGATGGCCGTTTACTCGAACCGAAGCGCGTCGATGGGATTCAGGCGCGCCGCTTTGCGGGCGGGGTACCATCCGAAGAAAATCCCCGTGGCCGCGGAAAAGGCGAAGGCGATGAGGATGGACACGGGCGACAACTTCACGGCCCACCCTTGCAAGGAGGACAACAGGGACGAGGCTCCGACCCCTAGGGCGACGCCGATGAGGCCGCCGCAAAAGCTGATGGTCACGGCTTCCACCAGGAATTGCAACAGGATGTCGCGGCCGTTGGCGCCCACGGCCAGACGGATGCCGATTTCGCGTGTGCGCTCCGTCACGGAAACCAGCATGATGTTCATGATGCCGATTCCGCCCACCAGTAACGAGATGGCCGCGATGCTGGAGAGCAAGACGGTCAAGGTCGAGGACACGCTGCCCATGGCCTGGGCCAATTCCGTTTGCGTGCGGATGGTGAAATCCGGAAGGTCGCCGACGCCGAAGTGGAAACGCCGCCGCAGAATCTCGTCGATTTGGGCGGATGCCTCCGCGATGGCCGGTTCGGAAACGGCCGACGCGAACATGTTCTGCGCGTAGGTGCCGCCGACGATTTTTTTCTGGACGGTGGAATATGGGGCGACGATGATGTCGTCCTGATCCTGCCCGAAGGAACCCTGTCCTTTTTCCTCCAACACCCCGATGACCCGGAAAGGCAGATTTTTGATGCGGATGGTTTGTCCCACGGGACTGGTGGAATCGCCGAAAAGATTTTTGACCACCGTCTTTCCCATCAGACAAACCTTGGCCGCGCCGCGTTCCTCCGCCGCGCTGTACGGCGATCCCGACGCGAGATTCCACGAACGGATTTGCAGGTATTCCGGATAGGCCCCATAAACGCTGGTGCGCCAATTCTGTCCTCCGAATTTGACTTGCGCGCTCATGCGGGCGGTGGGCGTGATGTAACGGACCGCTTCGGCTTCCTTGCGGATGGCCTCCACGTCGTCTTCGGTGAAGCGGCTGGTGGTGCCCGCGTCCGAGCGCACGCCGCCGGTGCCTCCCGCGCCTGGGAAGACCGTCAAGACGTTGGTTCCCATGCTGGCGATGGAACTTTCCACCGAAGACTTGGCGCCTTGCCCCACCGACAGCATGGCGATGACTGCGGCGACGCCGATGATGATGCCCAACATGGTTAGGACGGACCGCAACTTGTTGCGGGCCAGCGACCGGAACGCGATGAGGAGGAGGGCCGAAAACTTCATGCCACGGCCTCGGGCTTAGGCAGACGCGCCAACTCCTTGGCCGCATCCAAGGGAGACCCATTCACTTCGTCGCGGATGACCCGTCCATCCTTAAAAACCACCTGGCGGGTGGCGAAGGCGGCAATGTCGGTCTCATGGGTGACCAATACCACCGTGATACCGCGGCGGTTCAACCCCTGGAACAATCCGATGATTTCGATGCTCGACCGGGTATCCAGGTTGCCCGTGGGTTCGTCGGCCAGAATCAGGACCGGATCGTTCACCATGGAGCGGGCGATGGCCACGCGTTGTTGTTGTCCGCCGGAAAGTTGGTTGGGATGATGTAATACGCGTTCGCCCAGCCCGACCGCCTGCAGCGAGGCCTCGGCGCGCGCGCGCACATCCTTGGCGGTCACGTCGCGCCGGTATAACAGGGGAAGCTCCACGTTTTCCAACGCGGTGGTTCGGCTCAGCAAATTAAAGGACTGGAACACGAAACCCAATTTGCGGTTTCGTACCAGAGACAATTCGTCGCGCGTTAATTTCTGCACCTCGCGTCCGTCGAGTAGGTAGCTCCCGGAAGTGGGAACGTCCAGGCAACCCAGGATATTCATGAACGTGGACTTGCCCGAACCGCTGGCGCCGCTGATGGCGACGAACTCCGCCGGGCGGATATCCAGGGTCACGTCGCGCAGCGCATGCACATCCATTTCCCCCATGCGATAGGTTTTACACAGATTTCGCACGGCAACGATGGGCGTATCCATCAATGACCTCGGGCTCCGCCTCCGCCGCCCCCGCCGCCACCGATGCGCGGCATGCCGAGGGGCGAACTGCCTGTCGGCGCTTTCGGCGCGGTGGACTCGATGCCGACGATAACCTGCGTGCCCGGTTCCAAATCTCCGGTGATTTCTGTTTTGGCTCCATCCGAAATTCCGGTGTGTACGCGCACGGGCTTGGGTTTGCCGTTTTCCAGGACAAATACTCGGCCCCAATTTCCGCTCCCGTGACCATGACCGGATCCGGAGTCGGCCCGTCCCGGCTGTCCCTGGACTTCGCCGGCGCCATCCCGTTTTCCACCCGGCTTTTTCCACCCGCCGGTTTTCCCCGAAGAGTCGGGGGATTTTGCAGCCGACGTATCCGCGCGGTTACCGTAACCTCCAGGGTTCCCCACTTGGCCCGAAACGCCCTGGGCGGAAGCGCTCTGTGCCTGCTTGGACTTGTCCCAACCGCCTTTGCCGCCTTTCTTGCCTTCCCAATCCGGCGGCATGAACCGCAGCGCGGCGGTGGGCGCCAGCAGCGCGTCGTCTTTCCGATCGACCGCGATGGTGAGGTTGGCGGTCATTCCCGGCATTAGTTTGAGCAAAGGGTTCGGAACGCTGATCAACACGTCGTAGCTGACCACGTTCTGCACGGTCACGGGTTGCAAGCGGATTTGCTTGACCTCCCCGGTGAAACTCGAATCCGGATAAGCGTCCACCGTGAAGGCCGCCGATTGGCCCACGGCGATTTTCCCGATATCGGCCTCGTCCACCGAAGCCAATACCTGCATTTGGCGCAGGTCCCCGGCGATGGTGAACAAGGTCGGGGTATTGAAGCTGGCTGCCACGGTTTGGCCCACGTCCACGGCTCGCGACAGCACGATGCCGTCGATGGGGGAGAGAATGGTGGCGTAACGGAGATTGATCCGGGCCCGGTCCACTTGCGCCCGCGCGGAGCTGAGATTGGCCGCCGCCACGCGGGCATTGGCGGTGGATTGATCCAAATCGGATTGCGACACCAAGGTGCGGTCGAAGAGCGCTTGCGTTCGCTGCAAATCCTGTGACGCCTGGCGCTCCTGGGCGGCGGCCTTTTCCACGTTGGACGATGCGTCCGTGAGCGCGGCTTTCAACAAGGTGGAGTCGATGCGCGCGATGACCTGGTTTTTCTTCACCTGGGAATTGAAATCAGCATAGATGGCCGATACGCTGCCTGACACCTGGGTGCCCACTTGCACCGTGACCACGGCTTGTAAAGTGCCGGTGGCAGTGACGGAAACCTGCACGGCGCCGCGTTCAATTTCCGCGAAACGGAATTTCACCGGCATTTTCCGGTTGCCGAAATAAAACCAGCCGCCTGCCGCGAGCGCGACCACAACGAGGCCAATGCCGATACGAACCCCGCCCTTGGAAAGCGATGCCATTATTCCCCCCCTGAAACTGCCGGCGACTGATGAATCAGCAGGCCGGCCAACCGCCGCAAAGCGGTTTCCGATTGTTTAGCGCTTTGGCGGGCGGAAATCAGCCGAACTTCCGCGTCGAGAAGTTTCCGTTGTGCGTCGCGGAATTCCAGGGCCGTAGAGGCGCCTACGCGGTAGCGCTCCTGCGCAGCCTCCTCCTGCAATTTCGCCACCGTCAAATTTCGTGCTTCCAAAGCAATTTGACTTTGAGCCGTCCGATATTGGTTTTCCTGTTGCGCGAACTGGACCAAGGCGTCGACTTCAGCCTGCTTGACTTTCGTCTCCTCCTGGCGAAGGCCCAACTTCGCGCGCGTCACGCCCGTAGGCGTCGCCAGTTTGTCGAACAACGGCACGCTTAAATTGAGGCTGTACCCGAAACCATCCCTGGCAGTCCTGGCGCTTCTGGCGCTGTTCAGGGCGTCCGGAGCCACCGAGTAGGATAGACCGGCATTCAGGCTCGGGAGCCAATGTCCGCGCGCTTCGCCGACTCCGGATACCGCCGCGTTACGTTGGGCCCGCGCCGCCGCGACATCACTGTTGTTCTCGGGAAGATCCCGGCGCATCGGATTGAGCTGCAAATTTTCCGCCAATGGGATGCTGTCTGCTACGTCGAAATCCAGTAAGGCGTCCCGCGACAGGAATTGGTTCAGCTTCACCTTGGAATCGTGCAGAGCGGATTGTTGGGTCAAAAAACCGGAAGAATCCTCGTTGAGATCTGCGACTGATTGGAGTTGATCCAATCGGGAACCTGCGCCGATTTCCAACTTCGCCTGAGCGAGCTTGGCCCGCTCCACGGAGACGGATAACAATTCGCGGATGGCATTCAGCTTTTGTTTCTGTTCCACGATGTTGTAATAGGCATCGATCACCGATTCCATCAGCACTTCCATTCCGGAACGCTCCGAAAGCGCCGCAGCTTGCTCCTGGGCTTGCAGCCGATGGTAGGCATGGTAATCTTGGAATCCGTCGAACACGACCCAATTCGCGGACGCGCCCAAGGTGGTCACCGGGGAAGTCGTGTCGAAGGTTCCCGATTTGTTCACGTAAGCGGATGCGGAAGGCAGAAACGCTCCACCGCCAGCCTCGCGATTCGTGCGCGCAATATCGGTACTGGCCCGGGAGATCGATAACGAAAAATTGTTTTGCAGGGAAAGACGCAAAGCCTCGTCCAACTCAAGGCGGGGAAGGGATTGCGCCTGCGCGATTCCTATCATGGCGAAAGTCATCGTAATACGGAAACTGCGGATGAGTGGGCTTCGGAAAAAATTCATGGTTCGGCTGGAAATATACGTGAGCGGGAACGAGAAATCCACCTTTCCACCATAAAGAAATAATTGCCCTATGGAAAAGTTTAGGCGGCGGGCCGTGGACGCGTAATCGGATTTTTTTCGAACCGGCATGATGCAAGCAACCCTTTTCGTGCAAGCCGAGTAACCCAAATGCTGCATTAGGCTTTTTCGTTGCAACCCGAATCGCTAAAATCGCTGAAATAGGGGACCCGGACTTCGGCATGTTCCTTGCGTTTCTCCCTGGCATGGTCCAACGAATCGGGCCGAAGTTCGCAGTAAGAAACTTAAAGGAGATACCATGAAGAAGTTTTTCATCCCCGCTACCATTCTCGCCCTCACCGCCGGTTTGACCTTCGGCGCCGTCGACTCCGCCAAAGTGGCCGGCGACAAGCAAGATGTTAAATCCGAGAAGTCCGAAGTGAAGGCCGATAAGAAGCAATTGCACAAGGACAAGGCCGAGAAGAAGGAAGACAAGGCCGCCCTCGCCGCCGACAAGAAGGACCTGAAAGCCGACGAAGCGACCGGCACCCCCGCCAAGGTCGCAGCGGACAAGCAGGAAGTGGCCGCCGACAAATCCGAAGTCAAGGCCGACAATGCCGACGTGAAGAAAGACAAGAAGGCGCTGAAGAAGGATCGCAAAGATAAGCGCGCCGCCAAGAAAGAGCTGAAGGAAGACAAGGCCGAAACCAAGTAATCCCGGATTCAAACCAGGCGTTGATGCTTCGCCAAGGAGTATCCATCGCTTGCGGATGATTTGAGAATGGGCCCGGTCCGGAAGGATCGGGTTTTTTTAATGATGAATGTTTTTTGGCTGCCGGGTTAACGCGCGCACCCGATTCTTATCGGGCTTTGACTTCGATATACCTGGGAGTCTTTCCCGCAGGCAACGCCAACGGCGCAGTGGCTGCTGCGTCCACTCGATTCGGATTCGTCGTCGCACCGAGGTCTCCGGTTTCCCGATTCTTCGCTTCCACAGGCTGATCCCAGCCAGGATAATGGCGGGGAAAAACAAAGGCGTAGTCGAAGGGCTTTACTTCGGCGCCGAACTTCTCGCGCATTTCACGCATGGGGACGACCCGTGATCGCATGCCTCCAAACTAACCTTTAGCGCAAGGGATTCCAATCAAACCCAAAAATCCCCAGCGCCGTTTGGCGGACTCCAAGCCCAGTAATGACGGGACCTGCAAGTCGTTGAACCCGTTGAACCCGTTGATTACAAGCCGGTATCCGGAACGATTTTGAAGTCAGTCCTTGGGGGAACCGCAGCCTTCGGGATTTTCATCCTCTGCGCGCAAGGTCTCGAATTCCCTCTCCTCGGATTTGGGGACGAATAAGGCGGTGTCTTCCTGACCGGAGGCGCGCGGCTGGATCCATACGGCGATGCGGCCTTTGAAGGGCGCTGCGGGGAAATGTTGGAGCAAGGAATCACTGACGGGATAAATGCGCAAGGTCCCGGTTGGGATCGTTTCGGCGGGAGGAATTCCGGAAGGCGGAGCCAGGCGGACATCCCATGCGCTGTCGGACGTAACGGCGAGGGAGGCGATATGGAACTCGCCGGGTTCGCGACAGGCATCGCAAGCCAATATGGGTCCGGACCCCGAGTCCGGCATCATCCGCAATTTTCCAATCTCGGAATAACAGGGAACGAGTAACACGTAGCCTTGTCCCTCTACGGAAGTGACCTGCACCCATTCCTTGGGCAGAGGGGACAGCCAGGCGCGGATTTTTTCCGGCGTGGAGGCGCTGTCGATGAAAGCCATAGCCCCGGGACGATTGGCAACCAGGAGGCGCTGGTCGGAAAGTTTTTTCCGATACCCGACCGTGAATAGGATACCGGCCAACAAAAATGCGCCGGCGAACAAAGTGAACACGACCTTGGGTCCGGAAACGGCTTTTTGATTGGGCATGTTGTCCAAGATAAAAACTATCCCAAATGGCCATTAGTTATATTATCCAGGCAACTTTAAGTAAGAGGTATCCTTTGAGTCCCACCGCATCTTTGCCCGCCTGGAAAGCCCTGAAAGAACATCACGGTCGCGCCGCATCCTGGAAAATGAAAGAATTGTTCGGCCGCGATCCGCAACGCGCCGAGAAAATGAATCTGGAAGCCTGCGGCCTTTATGTCGACTTCAGCAAAAACATCGCCGAAGCCGAAACCCTGGCGTTACTGCGCCGTCTGGCCGTGGAAACCCAGGTGGCGGAAACGCGCGACGCCATGTTCGCGGGAGCCAAGATCAATTTCACCGAAAATCGCGCAGTGCTGCATACCGCGCTGCGCAATCTAACCGGCACGCCGGTGCTGGTGGACGGCGAGGACGTAATGCCCAAGGTCCGGGCCGTGCTCGATAAAATGCGAGCCTTCACCGAAAAGGTGCGCAGTGGCGCGTGGTTGGGACATACGGGCGAGTCCATCAAATACGTGGTCAATATCGGCATCGGAGGATCCGATTTGGGCCCGGTGATGGCGACGGAAGCCTTGAAGCCTTACGCTTACGGATCAGACGGAAAGCTGGTCCTTGAGTCGTTCTTCGTGAGTAACGTGGATGCTACCCACATGGCCGAGACCCTGCGCAAGGTGGATTTGCATCGGACGCTGTTCATCGTCGCGTCGAAAACATTCACGACCCAGGAAACCATGGCCAACGCGCATACCGCGCGCGCGGCCTTGCTGGAAGCCTGCGGCGGGGATCTATCCGCCGTCGCCAAGCATTTCGTCGCCTTGTCCACCAATCTGGAAGCCATCCGGGCCTTCGGCATCGACACGGCCAATGCCTTCGAGTTCTGGGATTGGGTGGGGGGCCGGTATTCCTGCTGGTCGGCCATCGGATTGTCCATCGCCCTGTCCATCGGGTTCGGGCATTTCCGTGATTTCCTGGCGGGCGCCCACGATATGGACAAGCATTTCCGCACCGCGCCGTTCGAGAGTAACTTGCCGGTTACCCTGGCGCTTCTGGGTGTCTGGTACGGGGAGTTTTTCGGGGCGCAAACGCACGCCATCCTGCCTTATGATCAATACCTGCACCGCCTGCCGGCCTATTTACAGCAGGCGGACATGGAGTCCAACGGCAAATTCGTGGATAAGGACGGGAACCGCGTCCAGACCCAAACCGGGCCCATCATCTGGGGCGAACCGGGCACCAACGGCCAGCATTCCTTTTATCAATTGATCCATCAGGGAACCAAGTTCATTCCCGCGGATTTCATGGCTCCGGCCCAATCGCATAATCCCATCGGTGATCATCATCGCATGTTGCTCTCCAATTTCTTCGCGCAAACCGAGGCTTTGATGGAAGGCAAGACGCTGGCTCAGGTGGAAGCAGAGCTCAAGGCTTCCGGCCTACCGGATGCGGAAGTCAAACGCTTGGCACCGCATAAGGTATTCGAGGGCAATCGTCCCACTAATTCCATCATGTTTAAAAAACTGACGCCGCATGTATTGGGCGCGCTGGTGGCGCTCTACGAGCATAAGATTTTCACCCAAGGCGTGATTTGGGGCGTGAACAGTTACGACCAATGGGGCGTGGAGTTGGGCAAGCAATTGGCCAAAAAAATCCTCTCCGAATTGGAAGCCGGGGAGAAGAATCCGGACCTCGCCTTGCAGCACGACTCCTCGACCAATTCCTTGATTCGGAAATACCTGAGCGACAAGGCCTGAGCATGGCATCCGTTAAAATCGATACGCATAGACCATGCGAAACTGGTTTTCCTGGGGATTAAAATGCAAGGCCACGTTTTGTTTTTGTTCCCGCGTGCCATCTAGAAAGGCCATCGATTCCGAATCTTTCCATTGGAAAGCCGTCCAGGCCACGTAGGACATAGTGGCCACTTCCGCCGTCGCGAGGAACAGGTAATGCGGTTCGGTGGAGCCGCCGCCAATCACGAATAGTGTCGTCAGGGCAGCAGCGCCCCAGTTCAACCAGCGATTGGTATGATACGGAGTGTAACGGTTCATTTTTCGGGGTCGATCGGAGCATCGGATAATCTTCCTGCATCGACCTCGGTTGTCCAAATCGATTCAACAAACGAGGCATCGCAATGTCTGAAAAAAGAAATTCAGAATTCTTTCCTTGGACGGCGGCGGTTCCTGGGCGCTGATCCAGGCGCGTGCGCTCATGGATATCTACGGTGATATCCAAGGCCGCGAGCTGCTGTCCCATTTTGATTTGGCAATAGCCAATTCCGGTGGGAGTATTGTTTTAGGCGGTTTGATCGCGAATATGCGGCTCTCGGAAATACTCGGATATTTTAAGGATGAAAAGAAACGGAAATCCATTTTCGTCCATTTGGACGCGACGCGCAACCCAGTCGCCGCCATCGTGGAAAAATTCTTTCAGATGGGTCCCAGGTATCAGGCGGACAAAAAACTGGAGGGCCTGCAATCCCTTTTGCATCCTTGCGGGACCGTGCCCTTGCATCAACTCGCGTTGGAGGATTCGAAGTACAAACTGCCGAAAATCATGATCTGCTCTTTTGATTATGATTTGAGGCGCGCGGTTTTTTTTCGATCGGACCCGCAAAGCCTGGCCGCGGATCAGGGGAGAAAAGATCCACCCGCTTTGGCCGAGGCCATTCACGCATCCAGCAACGCGTCGATAAATTATTTCGACCAACCGGCGGTATTTCCCACCAATGCGGCGTATGCGCCTAAACGTTATTGGGACGGTGCCATCGGAGGCTTCAATAACCCCATCATGGCGGGAGTGGTGGAGACGCTTGCGAACCCGTCCTGGTATGGCGGGGATTCGGAGTCCATCGAAGTATACAGCATCGGCACGGGTCGGGTCTGTTTGCCGATGGTGGATGAACGCCCCCGGCAATTCGATTCCCTGGTTCAGTTCCCGCAATCCGGAGCGCAAAACGATTTGCAGGAGTTGGCGGCCAGTGTCCTCGATGATCCGCCGGACTCAGCCAGTTTCATCGCCCATGTGGTTCTGTGTCAGCCGCTTAAAAATGATGATGGCACTCCTGTGGCGCACGGATCGGTGATTCGCCTGAATCCTTTGATCGGCCATGGAACCTACGAGGACGGCAAACAGTTATGTCACTCTAACCACGACATCGGAGTCGAATACCTACCTCACACCGAAAGGCGGATTATGCCTGGGTGGGGAATACCGGATCGTTGACCGGCCATGATTGCGTGACCAAGGTGTCCTCGCATGAATTAACCGAGGCCATGACGGATCCGAACGTGGACAATGGCCTGGGCTACGGCATCCTGGTGAATGGGACCAAGAACGCGTCACTGGACATCGTCGCGGTGCGCAAGCTGCATAGCCGGGCCCTGGGCCTGGATTATATCGATCGGGTGAAGGCGAAGGATGCCGCCGGTTTGACCTATTGGCTCCATCGCAGCGAGGTGATCAATCTCTTGTCGTTGCGGCCTTTTAACAAGAAAAAGCGTAAGGCGCGGCCGCATGGGGCCCGCCATTCGATGGCGCCTTGCACCGCAATGTGCCGTCGAGTCGAAAAAAAAGGGGTGCCGTCATTAGATGGCACCCCTTTTCAGATTAATCAGATTATGTGGATCAAACCGGTGATGCGGAATCAGCCGGCTCGGATTGGGACACATCGTCCCCGGCCGAATCTCCGCCGGAATTATCATGTCCCCCTCGGTTGGGGCCCTGATTTTCCGATTGACCGTAGGCTGCGTTGCAGGCTTCCGTGAAACGTTGCCAGACATAGTCGCTTTGCGCGCGCGGTACGGGTCCGATCTGACGCCATTCCCGTTGCAGCTGCACCACGTGGCGCGCGGACTCGGGGCCGGGGTTCTGGGCCAGGCCTTCCGCATCGGCGATCAAATCGAGCTTCTTCTCCAAGTTGGCCTGCGGATCCTCGGGACGTAACCCCAATGCTACCCGGCGTTCCTCAAAAAAACCGTCACAGGCGGCATGGAAGCGTTCCCATAGGGCGTCGCTGATTTCACGCGGCACCGGTCCGACGCGTTTCCATTCCTGCTGGATGGCTTTGACCCTGGCCGTGGCGTCGTTCCAATCCACGGAGCCTTCCTTGGGCTTGAAGCGGGCCAGGTCCACCGGCAAGCCGGCGGCTAACCAAGCGGCGCGAACCTGGACCTCGGGTTCCGTGAGGGGCTGGGAAAGATAAAGCTCCGCCAGGAAACACAAATCGGTTTTGCGCTTGAGATTGGAGCCACGTTCCTGATCCCGCTTTGCGGACGTTTCCTTGAGGCGGTCGAAAAACGCGTCGCAAGCGCTGCGGAAACGGCGCCACAACTCGCGGTCCATCTCGCGCGGGGCCGGTCCCGTGGCCTTCCATCGCTCTTGCAAGGACTTGATCTTGTCGATGGTGGCTTTCCATTCCGTCGAACCGATCAGGGACTCCGCTTCAATGCAGATATCCTCTTTGATCTTGGCGTTCTCTTCGCGGCTCTTGCGCTCTTCGCCAACGCGGGCCTTCCGGCTTTCGAAATAGGCGTCGATGGGTTTGCGGAAACGCTCCCACAATTGTTCGTCCGCATCCCGCGAAATGGGAGGAATTTCCTTCCAGGCGGCCTGCGCTTCTTTGATCCGCTCGAAGCGCTCCGCGTCGTTGGACAAAGCATCGATCGCTTCCATGGCCGCGCACAGGGCTTCCTTGCGGGCCTGGTTCTGCGGACGTTCCTGTTCCAGCTGTTCATGGTACGCGCGGCGGGCTTGGAAGAAATGCTCGCAAGCGCCGTGAAACCGGCTCCAAATCCCTTCGGCTTGATCGCGCGGCACGGGCCCGACGGTCTTCCATTTTTCCTGAGCTTCTTTGATCTTGATGCCGGCGGATTTCCATTCCGTCGAGTCCTTCAGCGCTTCCACGAGCTCAATCAATTCAATCTTTTTGCCCAAATTGTCCTGGTTATGACCGTCCTTGAGGGCAAAAAACGCGTTGCACGCGGAGCGGAACCGGTTCCACACCGCTTCATTTTGCGCTTTGGGCACAGCGCCGAGGGTCTTCCAGGCGCCTTGGGCTTCCTTCACGGTTTCCATGGCTTCGCGCCAGTCGATTTCCTGGCTGGCCGGAATCGCTTCGACGCGGGCGCACAATTCTTCCTTGGCCTTCAGGTTGCTTTCGCGCTCGACGTCCAACTCGGCGAAATACTCGCGGCATTTTTCGTAAAGCGCGTCACAGGCGTGATGGTAGCGATCCCACAGGGCCTCGGAACTGTCCCACGGCACCGGTCCGAGCGATTTCCACTCGGCTTGCAACTCACGGAAGCGGGCGACCATGGACTTGCGGTCTTCCTGAGCCAGCAGAGCTTCCGTGTGATCGCAAATAGCTTGTTTGGCGCGCAGGTTGGACCAGCGCAGCCAGTCCTGGGCTTCCCGGAACTGATCGTGAAACGCTTGGTACCGGCCCAGCAGGGCATCCGCTTCCAGACCCACAGGGGCGGGCGCCAAGGATTTCCATTCGCCATACAAGATCTTGAAACGTTTTTCGGCTTGGAGCATGTCCGGCGCTTCCAGCAAGCCTTCCAGCTCCGGCAACAACGCTCGCATGCGTTCCAGGTGGTCCGTGCGCAGGCGCTCGACGGCCGAATGGGTGGAGGCGATGGCGGCCTCGTAACGCGCACGATACTCCTCCCGGCCCTGATAATTTCCGGCCGCGGCCAGGGACTTGGTCCACTCGCGCCGGATTTCGCGCAGGCGCTCGGCGGCTTGCAAGGCCGGCAATTGGGCCAACGCTTCGGCTTGGGCGCACAGGTCGGCTAATTTTCCTCCGTGTACGATTTCCTCGGTCTGACGTCGAGTAGTGGTTTCGCGATCGCGCGCGCGGCGTTCGAGCCGCTCCAGCGCGGTCCGAAAGCGCTTGAACAGGTCCGCATTTTCAGCTTCGGGACCGGAGCCCAAGGCGAGGAATTGATCGCGCAAGGAGCGGATCTCGACGGCCTCAGCGGCGAATGGATCAGGAATCACGACGGGCGGAAGCGTTTCCGGATTCATGCCTGGTGCGGATGCGTTTTCTAAGGAGACGATGGTTTCCTTGACATCGGCGATGCCGGGCGAAACCGGGGCAGGAGTCTCATTCCACATGCTTTCCAGGCGTGCGCAAACCGCTTCTTTCCTGGCTTTGGATTCCAGCGCGGCTTTTTCCTTCGCTTCGCGCTCATTGCGTTCATGCTGCCAACGCGCGTAACGCGTACGGAATTTGGAGGCGCTGTCCCGGAAACGCGCCAGCTTGGCGCCGTCCAGAGCGGCGCCTCCCTGAATAAGTTCATTCAACGCGGCCTCGGCTTCGTCCAATTGGTTTTTCCCCTGTTCCCAGGCATAATTCGGAGGAGGTTCCTCGGCGGCGGTTCCGGCTTTGTCCGCGACGGATAATACCAGGGAGAGTTTGGCTCGATTGATGGAGGCGACATCCGGCCCCTTGGCCGAGACCAGGGATTTCAGGCGCTCTTTGGCGGCTCCGCGCACGGCCTTACTCCGGGCGCTCTTGGCCAAAGCCTCCAGGTGGGATTCGCGCGTCACCTTTTCCAGCGCGCGCAAGGCGAGGGTTTCATTTTCTTCGGAGAGTGCCACGGCCTGGAAGGCTCCGGCGTGGATCAATTTCGCGAAGGCCTGCGAGCGAATCTCCAAGATGGCTGCTCCCCGCGCGATTTCTTCCAGCCCCTTTTGATCATCCCCCACGTTTTCCAAAGCCGAACGGCAAGCATCCATTGCAGCTTGATCTTTCGCCGTGGCTTGGGCCGCCAAAATCTGGCTCTCCACCCATTGTTTCTGGGCTAAATCCTTAATTGCCCGATCGGTGGATTTGTCACGTAGTTTTTTAAGCATTTCCGCGTCTTTGACGCGACGCGCGGCCAACAACCGGTTGGCGGGTTCAACGTCTTCCAAGGCCAGGCTCAACAGCAGCGACTGTTGATCGTCGGCTAAAGCCCGGATAGCAGCGGCCCTAGCGACGGGGTCACTGTGTTTCCATTGGGGCTTCAGAAAATCCAAAAACGCCATGTATTCTCCCGAGGTAAAGAATGGGTAAACGGGGGCGCTGAGGGTGCGGGCCGGTCTCCCGAAAGCAAGCCCTATTGTAAAAAATACCGGCATTCCAGGAAAGGTACCTGGCCGATATTGGGCTTTAGATTACGGAGGGAAATTTCTGGTTGGGCGCTTCGCAATTATTCAGGCAATCCGAGTCCTCGCATTGACCGACTTGCAAGGTGATGTGACCAATTTGGAAATCATGATGCAATGCCATGGTCAGGTTCCGAGTGACCGCTTTTTCCGAATATTCACCGGATTCGGTCTCGATATGCGCGCTCAGGTACAAATCCCGCCCATTCATGGTCCAAACATGTAAATCATGCACTTTGCGAACCTGGGCCATGGACAACATCCGCTCCCGGACGCTCTCCAAGGGCAGTCCTTCGGGTGCGCCTTCGATGAGAATGTGCCCGCTGCGCCGCATCACGCGGACTCCGCCAAAGGCCAAAACCAAAGCGATAATCAGGCTTAAAGCCGGGTCCGCCCATAGCCATCCCCGAGTCATAATAAGCAGACCGGCCAGAACCGCAGCGGCCGAGGCCCCTAAATCGCCCAGGACATGTATGAAAACGCTTTCTTCATTCAAGGTTTTTTCTTCCCCGCCACGATGCAACCACCAGGCGACCCCGGCGTTGAGTATCATGCCCGCAAGGGCTACGCCCATCATGCTGCGGGCTGCGACAGGTTCAGGGTGGCCTAAACGCGAAACCGCTTCGACGGCGATAAAACAGGATAAGAAAACCAGGGTCAGGCCGTTCCCAAAGGCCGCGAGGATCTCCAGACGTTTATACCCAAAGGTCTTTGACTGGGTGGCCCGACGGCTTCCGAAATACACTGCGAAGGCGGAAAGGCCTAACGATACGGCGTCGGACAGCATATGGAAACCGTCCGAGAGCAGGGCCAACGAGTGAAACAGTTTCCCGCAAACGATTTCCACGAGCATAAAAATCGCGACAATCCAAAAGCAGGCCAGGAGTTTTCCATACGAACCGTGCACGTGGTCGGCATGTCCGTGCCCACTATGATCCTGCCCGCTATGATCATGCAAGGCGTGTACGTGTGAATGCGCTCCCCCGGTGGGTGCGCGGTTGTCGTTGTTGTGATCATGCGCGGGGCCGGAGACTTGATCAGCCATCGCGGAAGGATTTTTTTCCGGGGGATGTGAATCGGCGGGTTTTTCTAAGGACATGTCTCCCTGAACTCCGGGGCTTAACCGGATGCGGAATTACGCCCGGCGCCATTCTTCAATATACAACGCGGCGGCCTTCCAGGTGATGGACCAGGCGCTGGAGGGCTGGAAACCGTTTCTCGATCCGGCCGCAGTGGGATATTCTTTCGGTGAATCGGAACTATTTCGGTGAATCGGAACCGGAGTCGCCGCCCGCATTCTCGCGTAGCGAGGCGGAAATGGCGACAAGGTAATGGGTGATGGCGAGTTGTTGATCCGGTTTGAGATTGGCGTTGGTGGCCATGCGCTTCACCATCTCGGGCCATTCCAGGGGCAATAGCTGCGTCGGTTTCCGCAGGCTGTGGCACGAGGAGCAGCGGCGCACATAAAGCTTCCGGCCTAAAGCCAACGTTTCCAGCGACGTGGCCAACCCCAGGCGACCGGCTACGGCGACGTCCCTTTCCGTGGGTGCGGGAATGTACTTGGACATGGAACAACCCGGAAAAATCAGGACGCAGGCCAGAGCCAGCCCCAGCGCGGCGGCGCGGCGCATGGATAGTGGGTAGGGGGAAGTAGGACTGCGCATAAATTTGGTGGGAAAGTATAGAACGGGTCCGGACAGGTGGCAAGCGAAGCGGCCATTCACCCCGCTAGCCCAGTGGGGACAGGGCATGCGGAGCCTGCTCCTTTTTCCAGACCCGCGCAAGTTAATACATGAATCCCAGTCCAAGATCGATTCGATCGGCGTGCGGATGATCCAGGAAGCGTTGGTAGTCCGCCTTGACCACGATTTGGGGATGCGGCGCAACGCTGAATCCCGCAGTCGCGACCCGGTCGGCCAGGGCCGGGTCCGCGGCGAATCCGTCCGGCATTTTCAATTGGGCGTCAAATTGCTCGTAACGTGCAAAGGGCGTCACCGACAAGTTACCCTGGTTGGCGCGGAACCGGAAAGCACGGCCCGCCATCAGGTACCAGCCGTAAAAAGCGCTGGGAGCCAATACCGCCTCCTCGCCCGCCGGGGTCGCAGCGGAGCGAATCACGTCCATCTTGCCTGCTTCATGCAGGATACCCAAGGCGCCCAATCCCTGCAAGGTCCACCCGCCCGACTGCCAACACGCATGCGCCTCCGATAACCGCAAGGCGCCGTCGATGCCGGAGAAATCCGGCGCGGCCGGGTCCGCGTTATGGTCCGCATTGCCTTGCATGGTCTTCCCCGCGAACAAAGACGCTCCCGCAGTCAGTCCGGGAAGCCCACGATAATTCAAGGCCGCGTACATGGAAAAATCCTCGGCATGCGCCAGCGATAATTCCTGATGGCTGCCCGCCAGCGGTGAGGCCGCGTCATCGAGCTTGGCCAGATCGAAGCCCGTTACCAATCCGATATCCCAGGCCCATCCCGATTCGGTCGCTCCGGATGCGGCCAATCCGCCTTCGCGCCAGGTGGTCGGTATGATTCTGGTTTCGACGAAATTCCTCTCCACGCCGGAAAATAACGGTGGTTCATGGGTCAGGTTCAAAAGTCCGCTGGGGATCAAAATTAATCCGGCGCGCGCGTTCACGTTTTCCGATACCTGATAGTTCAGGTACATCTGTTCGATTTCCGTTTCACCGACATCCTCGGCGCTCGCCACGGCATGCTCCCATTCCATCTCGCTGTATGCGCTCCATTGGTCGTTGAAGCGATGCCCCATGGAAATCGAAAAGCGTTTGGCGTCGGCGCGGTTCAAATCCGATTGCCGTAAATAGGCATTGTATCCGATCTCACCGTATCCACCCAGCGTCGTCGCGGATTCGGCGGATTTTTGGGTTTGGTTTTGCATGCCCATTGGTGAACCCGCAGCTTGGGATGAATCCGCAGAGTTCGAGGCGGTGGATTCCCCGAAAACAATTGTTGAGGTGGAGCAAGCGAGGAAGAATCCCGCGACTGTTAGGGATATCCGGTTCGCACGGTGAAAAACTCTTGGTTTTAGTTTGGTGGACATAAGAACCTTTCAGAAGTGTATTTGAAGTGAAAATACTGTAAGGGCCATACAAGATAAAGACTTAATCTCAATCTTAATATTGTCCTTCTGGCAAGCTCCCGGTTTTTCGGTTATTTTCGCGGATTTCTCGGTTTGGATAAGGAGTCGGCGGCCTTCAAAAATGAAAGTTCCGACCCAGAATTGCGCCCACACTAAAGTATGCCAGTATTCTCCCCCTCGAGCCCAAAACCAATCAGCGTCCCGAAAGAATGCTGGCCACGATTCGATTCAGAGCCTTGTTCAATTTGGGGATGCGCCCCGGGATGGGCAGCGCGGTGGATTCGTCCAAGTAAAGGGCGCGATTGACCTCGATCATGAGCCCGGGTACCGCCTTGGGACCGGTGGAATATTTCCGCAAAATATATCCTCCGTCGAAAGGCTGGTTGAGGCATACGCCTTCTTTCAGTCCCGATTCACGGATTAATTCCAACAATGAAGATTGTAACGCGCTCCTCAATCGTCGCGCCAAATCCGGCTCACAAGAGGTGGGTTCCGCGCCGGGTAAGGCGTTGCCCTCCGCATCTCCGAAATTTCCCAGGCAAATGGCGGGCCGGGCTTGGCTATGATCTGGACCGATGGCTGGACCATGGCTCAACATGGAATGGCCGTCGATGAAGAAACGGATTTTTCCCGAGGACAAATATTTTTCCAGAGCGGAATGATAAGGATCATAATACTGGCTTAAGCGGGCCTCGGCTTCTTCCCGTGAAAGCGCGTATCCGGTCGGGAAGAAAGGCCTCCGTTCGAAATCGGTCAGTTTGATGACGCCGTTCTCGCCGGATTCGGTTCGGTCACGGTTGAGATCAGCGACGAAGCGCGAAGCGGGCGCGTTGAGGATGACTTCGGCATCGGGAATATTGAAGAGGACGTCCGAGAATGGATCTCCTTCGCGAAACAGGCGGCGGCGGAGAAGGTCTTCCGGTTCGCCCGTTTGCAGCATGCGGGCCAAAAGCCAGTACGGCACATGGCTCGAGGAGTGCGGGGTCGAAATGAGGATGGGCAGCATATTCACTTCCTCGTAAACAATCCGGCGGACAGCGCGCCGATTTCGGATTCAATCACTCAGTACTTCTCGGACCAATCCCGTAAATACGGAATGAAAAATCGTTGTGCGTCCAGTCCGTGCGCATCGAAATTATTCAGGATGAGGGCGAACGCCAGTAAGCGACCAGAACCGGTTTTCATATATCCAGCCAGGCCCGAAACGCCGTCCAGCGTGCCGGTTTTAACCCATAGTTTCCCCTGCCAACCTTTCCCGAAGCGATCCAGCCGCTCTTCCGACCCCGGTCCGCCCACCAAGGAGGCTTTGAAGTCGGGAAAGGATTTTTCCCGCGCCGCCGAACAGAGTAACCGGCAGGTTACGTCAGGCGGGACCCAATTGTAGCGCGATAGGCCATTGCCGTCTTTCAAGTGGAGCCGTTCCGACGGGATGCCGCGCTTGGCCAGGAAATCGTTCATCGCCTTGAGGCCCGATCGAGTATCGCCCTTGCCAAGGGCTTCCTTTCCGATGAGCGCCAGGAATTGGGCCGCGAACAGGTTGTCGCTTTTCTGGTTGGTATGCCGGATCAACTCCTTCAGGGGAGGGGATACATGTTGCGATCCCGGGATGACGATCGCCGCAGAGGAGGGAATGCGATTGGGCAATTGCGTGGAGTCGCCGCAGGACGCCGATTTACCTTTTGCTCCGGACGGGGTTCCCGCTTTTCCGATCTTCGGGAAAGACGCCGCGACATGGGGCCCGAGATTCGGCTCGACATTGGGTCCGCCATTGGACGCGACATCGAATCCGACATTTGGCCCGCCGCTCGGCCTGACAAAGGCGATGCCGTGGGCCGATAGGTAATCCTGGAATTGCCGCGCGCAGGTCCACGCGGGATTGGGTAAACTGCCTTTCAGATAAAACGGCATGCGCCCCGCCGGGTAGGTCCCGCGCAAGAGACGCGAGGTAGCCGGCCATCCTCCCAGGATGAAAGCGGAATCCCGGCTCTCGGAGGGTCCGGTCAACAATTGGTTTTCGAAATGTCCGATTCCGGTATGCGACGGGCTGGCACCGAGGAATGCGACGGGTTGACCAGGCAGTTTCGCGCCGCTGAAGGCTGCTGAAAAAGTGTTCCCGTTATAACATAATCCGGACGGCGTCGCGCCGTAATAATTCCCGGCATCCTCCCACAATGCGGCCGGGCTGGGGCCTTCCTCTTCCAGATAGGATCCGTCTCCGTGGACGCAGCCTTCCACCTGCGTAACTCCCAGGTTACGTAGGGCCGATGTCCAGAACGCGAACAGGCTGTCGGAACTTTGCGAGGGACCCAATTCCACGACTCCGAGGGAAGGATCGCCTCCGCCCCGGATGATGATGTCACCGTCCAATTTCCCTTTTTCCAGGTTACCCGTTCGCAACAATTCAGTGGTGAAGGTTTTCTCCGCCCCCAGCATTTCCAGGGCCGTCCAGGTGACGAACAGCTTTTGCGTCGAGCCCGGTGTGAAGGCCCGATCCTCGTCGTAACCGGCCAACAAGGAGTCCTGGGCCACGTCGCGCAAGGCGAATCCGAATTGGGCTTCCGGCGGTATTTCCAGAGGTGGAAGCGACTTTTTGGTTTTTGTCCTCGCAGGCGCGGACGCGGATGCGCGCGCGGCCGTCGAACCCACCGATTTCTTCGATTTGAAACCGGGCGGGAGGCCGGACTGGGCGGTTGGCGTGTTGGAAAATAAAACCACGGCAAATACGGAAGCGGTTACCAGGCTATTGCGAAGCGAAGCGAGGATGACGATGGAAGCGGGCAATTTGGACACGGAGGAAAATCTAGTTACCGGCTCCGAATCGGGAAAAATTGACCGGGGATGTCGAGGTTGCTTGCGCGCCATGTACGCAAGTGTACCAGCGCGGGCCAACTGAATTCATCCCCCGCGAATCGATAATCCTTGAATCCAATGTTCTGCGCGGAATGTAAATTTAGGACATGGAATTGACGGTATCTCGGACCCACACGGAATCCTCGGAGTTCATCCTGCCCGGCGACCTGAACAGCCTCGGGTATTTGTTCGGTGGAAAGCTGGTTTCCTGGATCGACAAGGTCGGCGCCATCAGCGCCATCAAACATGTGCGCGGAATCGTGGTGACGGTATCCATCGACAATCTGATTTTCAAAAAGCCCGTGACCAATGGATCCGTATTGACCATCCAGGCTTCGGTCAACCGCGCTTTCTCCCATTCCATGGAAGTGGGCGTCGTCGCCAACACCTTGCCGCCGGGTGATTCGGTGCCGGTGCATGTCTGTACCGCGTATCTCACCTTCGTGGCCTTGGACGAACACGGAAAACCGAAGGAAATTGCTCCCGTGATCCCGGAAACGGAAGTGGAAAAACGGCGCTTTGAAGAAGCCTTGATCCGCCGCAATCATCGCCTCAGCTTGCAAACACAGCTGGGGAAGGGCCCCGGCAAAGCTTGAATAAAAAGACCGCGGAAAAAAATCCGGGGCTGAATATCGCCCTGGCGCAAATGGACGTTTATCCCGGCGAACCGGCCCGCAACGCCGCGCGGATGCTGGAATTGATGGCGGAAGCGCGCGAAAAAGGCGTGGACCTGCTGGCCTTTCCGGAAATGTGCCTCCCCGGCTACTTGCTTGGAGACATGTGGGAACGGCCCGCCTTCCTAAAGGATTGCGAGGCGTGGTCGGAAAAACTGATCGCCGCCACAGCGATGCCTTTATTCATTCTATTCGGAACCGTCTGCGTGGACTGGAAAGCCAAGGGCGAAGACGGCCGGCCGCGCAAGTACAATGGTTTCGTACTGGCTGGAGGCGGTAAGGCGATCAAACATACCGGCACCGGGCGCGCCTATGGCATCAAAACCCTATTGCCTAATTACCGCGAGTTCGAGGAGCCGCGTCACTTCTATGATACCCGAAAACTGGCGCTGGAAACCGGACGCAAATGGCAGTCCTACCTGGAGCCATATATCCTTAAGCGCCCTGGAGGCGATGTGCGCCTGGGCGTGCTCCTATGCGAGGACGCCTGGGAGGACGATTACGCGCAAAAACCTCTCCAGGCCTTGGGCCGCAAACGGTGTGACGCCATCATAAACCTCAGTTGCTCGCCGTTCACCCAAGGCAAGAACGGCAAACGCAATCGGGTTTTCTCCGCCAAGGCCAAGGGGTTGAAAACCCCCATGCTTTATGTGAACGCCGTCAGCCTGCAGAACAACGCCAAGACCCTGTTTACCTTCGACGGTCGCAGCACGGCCTATTCCTCCGGCGGCAAGGTGATTGCGGAAATGCCCGCGTTCACTCTCGGTTTGCTAACCTTGAAACTGATCGGAAAATCGGTCACCGTGATGCTTCCGCGAACGCCACTACTACCTCAAGCACCGGCGCCGCGACATCCGGAGGGCATCGCCGAATTGCATCAGGCGATTCGCTTCGGAGCCAAGGCCTACCTCGATTCCATCGGGCAAAGTAAAGTTGTGATCGGCGTATCGGGAGGCATCGATAGCGCCGTGGCCGCAGCCTTGTACGCGGAAATCCTGCCTCCGGAAAACATCCTCTTGGTCAATATGCCGAGCCGTTTCAATAGCGGGACCACCATCCATCTGGCGCGCGCGCTGGCAAAAAATCTGGGTTGCCTTTATGCCGAGGTCGGCATCGAAGAAAGCGTGGCTTTGACGCGACGTCAATTGGACAAGCTCGCCGTCCATTCTCTAGACGGAAAACATGCGACGACCCTGGAATTGAGCGGACTGGTTTTGGAAAACATCCAGGCCCGGGATCGTTCCAGCCGTATCCTGTCCGCACTCTCGGCCGCTTTCGGCGGCGTCTTCGCATGCAATGCGAACAAAGCGGAGCTTACCGTCGGATACAGTACCTTGTATGGCGACTTGGGAGGATTCCTGGCGCTCTTGGGTGACCTTTGGAAGGGCGAAGTTTATGCTTTGGGACGATATTTGAATTCCGAATGTTTCCGTCGGGAGGTCATCCCCGAAGGCATTTTCACCGTAGTCCCGAGCGCGGAGTTGAGTTCCGCGCAGGATGTCGATCAGGGTAAGGGCGATCCGCTCATTTATCCTTACCATGATCGTTTGTTTTACAGCTTCGTGCAACGCTGGAACCGCGCCACGCCCGAGGAAATCCTGGAGGCCTACGCGGATGGGACATTAAACCGGAATTTGGGGCTCGTCGAAGTCGATGCCTTCAAATTGTTCCCCATAGCCGGAGATTTCATCGCGGATTTGGAAAAGTGGTGGGGGCTTTATAACGGCATGGCCGTGGCCAAACGCGTGCAGGCGCCACCGATAATGGCCGTCAGTTCCCGCGCCTTCGGCTTCGATCATCGCGCAGCGCTGGGGCGGCCGTTTTTGTCCGAACGGTACCGGAGACTGCGCGCCAAATTGCTGGCATAGCCGGAATCGGAATCGCTATAATGGGAGCACCATGTTGCATATCCTGAACGGCGATTCGACTTTGGACTTGCTGAAGGAAACCTCCCTCAAGGGTAAATTCGTCGTCTTCCGGGAAATGCTGATGGAAGGGCCGGTCACATCCGTCAAGGGACGCAAGGATGCGGTGGATTGGAAGTCCCGCGCGGCCTTTCTGAAGCAACGCTTCGGCATCGATGGGAAAAAATACCTGGCCGGCATCAAGGCTGTCCACGCCGAGTTGGCCCGGGCTGCCCGTGGTAACATCCCCGTTACCTTCTGGTTCGAAGAAGATTTTTCCTGTCAAATCCATTTGATCTACTTGTTGACCCATTTGCCCGCGCCCTTGTTGAAGAAAGGCCGCGTGTCCCTCATCTGCCCGGAAAAGCCATTGGGCGTGCGCCTTCCGTTGGGATTGGAAAAACTTTTCGCTCGTCGCGTCCCGTTGGACGCCGGACGCATGGAATTGGCCAAGCGTGTTTGGAAAGCTTTCGCCGCCTCTTCCCCAAAAGGGTGGGAGTCCCTGGTGGGCTGGGTCGCCGGAGGGCATGGATTCCAAGCCTGGCCGTATCTGCAACGCGGACTTCGTTGTTATCTCGGTACCTTGCCCGCCAAATCTGGAGGTTTCAATTCCATCGAGGCGTCCTGCCTGCGGGCCTTGTCCGAGGGTCCTTTGTCCTTTCCGGCTTTTTTTCGACGGGTCAAATTCGAGTCGATGATCCATCCCCTAGGCCTAGGCAATGTACAAGTGGCTCGCTATGCCCTGGATTTGGCCCTGCGTCGGCCCGCTCTGATCAAGCTGCGCGGCCCAGGTAGCATACCGGTTATGGGAAAGCCGCTCAAGTTCGGGGATTGGAAGTTGCAATTGACCGCTGAAGGCAAAGCGATGTTCCCGTCCAAAACCGCCTAACGCCCTTCGCTCTACTTCAACCTCGTCAAAAAGCCCTGAAAGTCACCCCTCGGTTCGGTTGGCTGACCGCCATCATCCGTACCTACCTTGGACAAAATGACCAAACCCCCGTATCGGAGTGAGCGCGATTCACGTGGCGCCTAGATAATACGCGGCTTGGCAACGAATTGACGCCTTGGCGCAATGAGGCATTCGAGTAACATGGAAAATAAGAAACCTTGATTTTACTGAGTTTTTGGCTATGACACGAGTGGCGCGCGGCATGGCAAAAAGTCAAATAAACACCCCTGAATTTTCACCTCAAAAACGAGTTTTCACCCGACTCACACCAAGATTCAAAGCCTAAACCAGGATGAGAGATGCTCTTTATGCCCTATAAAGCGTGTAAAAGGACCTGGGTTTTTTCGATAGGGATGGATTTTCATCCTTTTCTGGTAATGAAATCAAAACCTGTCTGAATTCTTCAAAAAACAAGATTTTTTTCAAAACTGAGGATGAAAAATCATCCTTTGAGTGAGGTTGTTTTACGCGTTTTTTGCGAGCCAACTAGGACGAAAGAATGCTCTCCAGCGTGCATGAGAAATTTTCAAGTTCATGTTCAGAAATAGTTGCTTTGGTGTCTGGCACCGATTTTGCATTAAAAGACAGCAACAATCGGAGAAGCATCGGTATGATAAGCCGTCCTCTACAAAAGCCCCTCATTTTAATCGCACTCGCTGCATGTGCTGTCCGGGCTGACTACATAAACAGCACGGTCTCCCTGGGTGGATACCTCCTGGACGCCAAAGACGCGACCCATGACGGGAATTTCTACCAGATGGAGCGTGTCAATGTATCAGCGTTGAAGGATGGCGTTGGCCTTCACCTCGCATACGGTTATTCCGATTTCTACGATAAGCGCCCCAATACTTACCAGAATTCAAACCGACTCGCCTTGGCGAACGTTAACTACGCCCCGGGCGTGGACTGGGCCACAATCCAAGCCGGCCGGGATTTCGTCCCGATGATTGAGCGCTCCCTCTATTACGATGGAGGCGATGCCAAGGTCCGGTACCAGGATAAGGTGCAGGCCGAATTGTTCGGCGGCTACGGAGTGCCGACGGTTTACCAAAGCGACTTGGTGGACTTCAATTCCGATAAGGCGCTCATCGGCGG
>JADGQO010000234.1 GCA_017881725.1 Fibrobacteria bacterium | reverse complement strand
TGGCCTGGCGCATGGCGGATCGCGGCGTCGATCCCGGTAGCATAGAAGTTACGGGCATTCCGATTATGCCCGCATTTTCCTCCCGCTTGGACAAAAAGGAATGCGCGCGCGAGTTGGGTCTTGATCCGGCGCGCAGGACTTTGACGCTGATGGCCGGTGGCGCGGGGGTGGGCGCCGGCACGGGAGGCGGGCTCGATTTGACTGCGGCCCGACTATTGGCCATGCCCGGCGATTACCAAGTGGTAGCCTTGGCCGGACGAAATGAAAAGTTGCTGGAGGATTTGCGGCGAATGGCGGAATCGCATCCGGGTCGTCTTTTCCCCATGGGATTCACGCGTACGATTGAACGCGTCATGGCGGCATCGGATTTGGCGGTCACCAAACCGGGCGGACTGACATCCTCGGAATGCCTGGCGATGGGTCTCCCCATGGTTCTGGTCAATGCCATTCCCGGACAGGAAGAGCGCAATGCCGACTACTTGTTGGAAAACGGAGCGGCCCTGAAGGCCTATGATGCGGCGGGATTGGAGTTCCGCGTGAAAGCCCTTTTCGAGAATCCACAACGCCTGGAGGAAATGTCCCGCAAAGCCACGGCCATCGGCCATCCCAAGGCTGCCGACGCCGTGCTGGCCAAAGTTTTAGGCGTTCCCGCTTGATCGAAAGCCGTTCCCGCTTGATCGAAAAAATCCACGGCCTTCCGGCGGAAATCGGGAAACTATTTGTGATTTTAATCACGATATTATCTGGATTTCCGCCCCATTGTCACGGTATCGAATCGCCCCTTCAGGGAAAGGATTCGTCCGCAAAGGGCCTCCAGTCGCCTTCCCGGTATCCCCAATCTTCCCAGTCTTCCCAACGCGTGGACTGGAACCGGGACTCCCTGCGCGGAAAATACCTGGACTGCCATGTTCACACAGCGGGCATCGGAGCGGGCGGAAGCGGATGCTTTCTTTCGTCGACGCTGCGGCGCAGCTATAAATTCAAAATTTATCTCCGGGCTTTTGGCGTGACGGAGCAAGAGTTAAAGGACAGCGGAGATGCGCTGGTCCTGGACCGGATATCGGCCGGAATTTCGGCTTCCAAATTCGTGGGGGGCGCAGTGGTGCTTGCCATGGACGGCGTCATCGATGCAACGGGGGCTTTGGATACAAACCGGACCCAGGTCTATATCCCGAATGAATTTCTGGCCAAGGAAACGCGCAAACGGCCAGGCCTGTTCTTCGGGGCCAGCGTCAACCCTCGCCGCGCCGATGCCTTGAGGGTTTTGGACAGCGTCGCCGCGCAAGGCGCCGTCCTGGTAAAGTGGATTCCCTCCATCATGCGATTCGATCCCGCCGATTCCGCAAATATCCCCTTCTACCTGGAAATGAAACGGCTGGGTTTGCCGCTGCTTTCCCATACCGGAAAGGAAAGTTCTTTTATCGACGCGGAGGATTCGCTGTGCGATCCGGCCCGACTGGAGTTGCCCTTGCGCTTGGGCGTTACGGTGATCATGGCCCATTGCGGTGTTCCCGGTAAGAACCATGGCGAGCCAAACGTGGATCGGGCCATCCGGTTACTGGGACGTTACCCCAATGCCTACGCGGATATTTCTTCTTTGACGCAAATCAACAAACTGGGCTTTTTGGGGCGAGTGCTGTCCCGACCGGAAGCGCGAGGAAAACTGATTTATGGGTCCGATTTCCCTTTGGTCAATACGCCCTTAGTCTCACCCTATTACCATGTCTTCCGCGCCCACCTCACGGAATTGCGCCAAGCGGCGCGCGAATCCAACCCGTGGGATCAAGACGTACGCCTAAAACAGGCGTTGGGCGCTTCCAGAGATATTTTCGAGGCCACGGAAAAGTTGCTACTTAAATCGAAGTAATCCGGCCTTAATTCGTGAACTTTCGCTGGATCCAATTCTCCGTCGCCGCTCGCTCCGGGGCCCGCCCGTAAAATCCCGTAAGATCCGTTTGATCCAGAACATGTCCCAGCATGGCTTTTTCCAATTGGGTTTTGCCGGCCCGCACGGTCAACTCCAATTTAACGTCCAACGCGAATAATTGAAATTTGTAGCGATGCACGCCCCAGCGCGGACAAGGTCCCGTCGCAGGTATACTTGCCCGGGATATAATCGTTCTCCAAAAAGGCTGGACTATAAATGCGCAGTCCCGTGGACTTCGTCTGCGGAAGTTGCGGCAGCACGGCCTAGGGCCATACCGGAACAATGCAAAAAGCCATCAAGAAAAAGGCGGACTTTTTCATGTCCCCTCCGGATCATTGCGGTGGCAAAGGCGCTTAATTACAGGGTACCGCTTTTATTACGCCTCGACAAGAGCATCGAAAAAATGGAGTTGCAAAACCGTTTCCGGTTATGGGTAGAAGCCTCCCAGACCCAGCTGCTGTAGGCCTCAAAGGCCTTCGATTGTGCCAAAAACTCCATTTTTGAGACGGGGGTGGACTTCGTTCAAGCGCCGGACGATTGATTGGGAATTTCATAATCATGGAATGCCAGAATGGGCAAACGGCGTTCCACGTCAACGGGCAAATCCTCCGGGTTCTCCCCCGCCCCACAGGAAACCCACACGTTTCCCTGAAGCGATCGCCCGAACACCAGCCGGACGCAATCCCGATGGTAATACACAACCTTGACGATGGGAATTTCTCCGGACTCGTCGCGGGCACGGAAGGGGTTGGCCCCCGCATCGGAAGTATCGAGACGGGACGCTACGTGCGTGAAACGGATATGCACGGAGTGGTCCGAATCCAACTTGGCCTCTAGCGGCTCAGGGGATTGGTAAGACCAATTTTTATGGTAAACGCTCCCCAAGGCGGAAGCCGCCAGCCTTTCACCCAAAACGAGGTTGGCCGCGCTCGAAAGATGAATGGCATCATCCAGGCCAAGATCCAAGGCCGGTACCACGGTAACGTTTTCCAACTCCCGCGCCGCCCTGCGTTGCGCCTCACGGACCAAGGACCAGTACACATCTTCGTTGCCCGGATGCGCCGACAGGTAACGACCCAATTGCACAGTCAGGATGGGAAGATCGGGCAAACCCAAATTGCGTCGCCACCCCATGGCTGCGGACATGAAACGCTCCAAATAACTTTCCGCCTTTCCCGATTCGGTATCCGACTCGCCTTGATACCAAACCATCCCTCTGGCCTTGCCTCCCGCGCACGTAAGCCACACGCGGAGATTTTCAAAAAGCCGTCCGTGCACCGGATCCCACGCGGATAATTCCGATCCGCCCAACGCTGTGGGCAACAAACCGATGGGTATACGGAGTTCACCTTTTAGAATCCGCGCAAAGTGAAGGAAAGGGCTATGCCCGTTATTGTAGTTTTCCAAACTTGCCCGCAGGATGGAATCGGTGCCATCATGCAGGGGATGGCTTGCCAAGGCCCAATGCCCATCGGCGCGTAGAACATGGATACCCAGCTCCGGTCCTTCAAGATAAGGGCTTCGACCATAACCGGAAGCATTGCTTTGTCCGGCCAAAATCCAAATATCACCCACGCCCAGGAAATGCCGCGTATCGCCGCGAATGGACCATTCGCCCAATTTATTATCCTTGGGATTGAGCCTGGTTTCCAATCGATAAAGTCCGCCGGCCGGGACGCCCTGCACCGTCGCATTCCAATTCCCGTCATCCTTCGTCTCGGCGTCGCGCCAATCAAAATCCGTCCCGAGTGGTCGCCCCGTGTCTTCGCGCACCAACCGGACTTGTACGCGCCCACCCGCGCCGCCCATTACACCCAACGCGGGGTTGGGCGTCCACGCCCCACTCCAGGATATGGTGGCCCGGTCATCGGCATCCCGTTGCACGATTTGCCAATCCTCCGGACCCGAAAGTATGCTTACGCCCCATCCCTGGTCTTGATGCGGCTGGACAATGGAATTATTTGGATTTGACATTTTGATTTGGATTCGACATTTTGGAAAAGGTAGGAGTAATCCCCTGCCAGGCAAAGGTATCAGGAATGTTACTCCATTATTCGATTCGCGTTATTGGCCGAGTACAGGGTGTTTTTTTCCGAGCTTCCGCGCAACGAAAAGCGCTCGACTTGGGCCTGACCGGTTGGGTCCGCAATGAGGAAGAGGGTTCAGTTTCGGCTGAAGTTGAAGGAGCGAAGGAAAATCTCGCGGCCTTCCTGGATTGGTGCCGTCGGGGGCCGCCCCATGCCAGGGTGGAGAAGGTGGCGTCCCAACCGGGACCCGTGGTGGGTTACAAGGGATTTACCGTGCGCTGAACCAAGCAAAGTCCATCCGCCTCGATAGGCTTTTACCGTTTTACGAAGCGAATCCATTCCGCCGAACTTTGTTCTTCTTGATCCAACAATTCGAATGAATTCACCGTCATGTTCCGGATCATGCGTGCAGCGGATTTATCGACCTTTTCGACCTGCCAATCTTCCGCCGTACAGTCGGGCCGCTTACGCACCTCGGTCATGTGGAAGGTGATGTTCTCATTATCGCTTTTCCATTCCCCTTTATTCTCCAGGACCAGGCAGTTGCCGTGTAATCTTTTTTTGGAGTAGGTTCCATTCTGATTGAGGCTCAGCTTTACGGACATGCCCGCGGAATCCTGCGCCTGGGCCGTGTACACGCCGTATCCGAGCAGGTCTTGCGAGGATCCGAAACTCGCCGTACGCGATCCATGCCCCGCGCAACCGGCCAAGACGAGGGTGAACCATGCGAATAGGACGAAGCGAACTTGATTTATCATACTGTACCTCTCCGAGTACGGCATCGGGACGTTACCCTAAATGCCCGGATGGAAAATGAATGCAGAAATCGTTACCTGAATGCAGAAATCGTTACCGATTCCGGAACCCGCCCGCAAGCCGCGCAGAGCACGGGACGAATGAATTCCGGATTCGGGGCCGCGCGTGGAATGCTGCGATGGCCTTATTCCACCTGGAAAGTAGCAATTCGATGGCATCCACCCCCAGGTAACCCGCAGGTCAACCCAAGAATTGAGAATTATCCGCGGAAAATCCCGCGTAGCTTAGACGATGGTATGAATAAAAATGTAATCCGGAACGGAAATTATTTTCGGGAACGGCGGCCACGGGTTTCCCGGCTGTCCCGCAGCCACATTTTGATGACCTCACCAATCGCGGAATAATCGGGAACCGAAGGCTTGGTTTCCGAAACGGGGAGTCTTCCGCTTTCCAAAAGCGCCGCCGCGTCGCGCGCGCCTGCGAGGAAGCCCTTGGCCGAATCCGAATGCGGGGCCAACGCTTCCATCATCGCCAGACCCAAGCTACGCACCTGGCCGGACTTGGCGCCGGCAAACTCCAAAGCCAGTTTATAGCTCGCCGCATGCGGTTGCGCGGAAACCAGCAGGTGTCCGGCTTCTTGGATATGCACTAAGGGATAGGCGCCGGTTTCCAAGCGCCGCACCAATTCCTCGATGTCCTGTTTGGTAGGCTGCTCGGTCATGGTTCCATTGTAAGGCGTGGCCCGACAATCCTGCAAATCCCATGACGGGAGTACACGACGGATTCGGCCCGGAGAATAAGCTCCTATTCAGCCCCAACTGACGATATTCTGATCGGCCACGTACCCGCAGCGTTCGCATTGGGGATGGTGCAAAGAAATCGGGCTGTTTTCGCAGTGGGGACAAACATTGGTGTCGAGCAGGAGTTTGATTTCCTTGCCCATGCGGTAGCCGCATTCCCGGCATTCGCGGACGCGGGACTTGAAGCTCCAGCGCGACCAGCAATTGGGGCAATGGTCGTGCGGGACTTTCATCATGACGCCGTCCACGATGTATTTGGCCGGAGAGGATTCGCTGGTGCTCAAATAGGGGTGGCTCCCATCCATGCAGGTAATGCCGGCATCGGTGGTCTTCAATGACTTCTCGCGGGTTTCGTCGAACACTTCCACGGAAAAATTCACCGTCAGGGAATAACCTTTGGGCAGGTTGCCGGAAATTTCCTTGAGCTTTTCCTCGACCGCGGTGAGCTGCTTCGCGCGGTACATCTTCTGCAGCTCGGCGAGCAGAAGGTCGGCGAGTTCATGCGTTTGGTCGTAGGTCTGCACATCCATCTTACGCTCCTGCACTGATTGATTTCGCTGCGTAGATCACCGTCCGCGCCTCGAATTAAATTAAGATAAAAATCAAGTCATGGCAGGGATCATTCGCGCGCGCGCGCTCATGAATAACGTCAAAAGCCGCAAGGACCTTACGGAACGATTTAGGCTTTTGCGAATCTTGAAACGCGAGCTACGGAGAAACCCAAAAGTCGGAAGCGGGAAATCAAAATCTGAAATCCACCACGACGATTTGCGAGTGCGTTCCGATGCGCAAGGGCGGACCCCAGAAACCCGTCCCGGTGTTCACGATCAAATCCGTATCCTGTCCGATACGGTAACGACCGGAGACATACCGGAAGGCAATGCGCACCAGGGCGATGAACGGGAAAATTTGTCCGGCGTGCGTGTGTCCGGAGAGCACCAGATCGATCTTATTGGCGGCCGCCGCTTCCAGGCGTTTGGGTTGGTGAGCCAACAACACGGAAGGCAGGCCTGCATCGACTCCGCGCAAAGCCTTCTCCATGTCACTGGTAACCCCGTGCTTATGCATGCGGTTGGCAGTGAGATCGTGAATGCCCGCGACTTGAATGCCGGCGGTGGTAAGCGCGGTTTCGTTGTTCAGTATTCGGATACCGGCGGCATCCATCATGGCCTGGAAGCGGCGGATGCCCGCGTAAAATTCATGGTTACCGCTGACGGCGAATACGCCATGGCGTGAAACCAGGGATCGGAGCGTTCGACCGGCTTCTTCGTCGGCGGGAAATTCGGGATCGAAAAGATCACCGGTGATGAAAACCAAATCGGGATTCATGGCATTAATCCGCTCAACCAGATTTTTCAGGAAATCGATGCCCAGCGCCAGGCCCAAATGCACGTCCGAGATTTGCACCAGCCGCAGGCTTTGGTTACGGCCATAGCGCGCGGATTTGTCGATGAGGAAATGTGCGTCCCACGGCCCCCGCCAGGCTCGGAACATTCCGAATAAAATCATTCCCAATACCATCAGGGATGTCACCAGGAACCAGGGCTTGGGATCCCGGGCGACGACCCACCCCACGCCGCGCAAAATGTCCCGCAACAAAGTGGAAACGCCAAACCAAAAGCAAAGCAGGAAAACGGCGCCGACCCAAACCGTGCACAACCAATAAGTGATTCGCACCGTCCAATGGCTGGACTTCAAGGTCACTCCCCGTAAAAGCGGAAAGGACAAACCTAATGTCCACAAAACGGGGGCGATCCAGGCCTTATCCCACCCCGCCGCGATAAGGCTCACATAGGTGTAATAATGCAGCCCAAACCAAATGCTCAATGCCGTGGAAATGAAAATGACGAATTGGAAAATCATCGCCTCCATAAGATACGACAAGCGAAAGGATTAAATCCAGCGGAGAAATCGACCTGTAGCTTTGATGTTACCTAACCCCAGTATAAGGCCGCGCGCGCGGCCTGGGCGCGATGGAGCGCGACTTCGAGCGTGCCGCCCAAAACCGTGAAGTGCCCCATTTTGCGCTTGGCTGCGGCTATGGGCTTGCCATACAGATGCAGGGCCAACGAGGGAATCCGCAATGCGTCCGAAACGCCTAGCAGCGAGTTTCCCTTGCCGTCGCCGAGAATATTGGCCATGACTGACGGCCGGATGAAGCCCGCTTCGCCAAGCGGCAATCCGCAAATCGCGCGGACTTGCTGTTCAAACTGGGAGCAATTCGCCGCGTCGATGGTATAGTGGCCCGAGTTATGGGGCCGCGGGGCGATTTCATTCACGAGAATATTTTCATCGTCCACAAAAAACATTTCCACGCAATACGTACCGACGATGCCCAAGCTGCGGCCGACCGACTCGGCCATCTCACGGGCCAATTTCGCCGCACGTTCGGAAATACGGGCCGGTACCATGCCGATGTCGAGGATATTCTCGACGTGCACGTTTTCCGATACGGGGTAAACCGCAGTCGTTCCTTGCTGATCGCGGCAGGCCACCACGGAAAGTTCCTTGGTAAAGTCCACCTTCTTTTCCCAAATCAAAGCGTGACCCCGGTATAGCCGCGCAAAAGCCGCCTGCGCGCCCGCCGCGTCGTAAACCATGGCTTGGCCCTTCCCATCGTAGCCTCCGCGCACGGTTTTCAAGACGGCCGGTAACCCGATGGATTCCTGAGCCGCTTCCAATTCCGATAACGAATTGACCGAAGCAAACGGCGTAACGCCCAAACCCGCGTCGCGCAAGAATTTTTTTTCCAGCAGTCGATCCTGGCTGACGCGTAGAACATGGCTATTGGGGTGAACCACTTTGTTCAATGACTCGATGAATTCCACCGCATGGGCGTCGATATTTTCGAACTCGTAGGTGATGACGTCGGAGGCCGCGGCGAGCTTGCGCAATGCGGACTCATCCGTATAATCGGCGATGATTTGTTCGTCGCAAACTTGGCCGCAAGGGGAATCGGGAGTCGGATCCAGCGTGATGACGCGGTATCCCATGCGTTTCGCCGCGAAGGCGAACATGCGGCCCAATTGACCTCCGCCCAAGATGCCCAGGGTCGCTCCCGGAAGTATGGCCGCCATTCAGTCCTCGGGAAATTTCATGGCGCGGACATCCTTATCCATTCCGGCGCGATGCTTGTCCACGGCTTCGGCGAGGCGAGGATATTTGATGGCCAGAATGCGCGCGGCCATGAGGCCCGCGTTTTTGGCGTTGCCGATAGCCATGGTGGCCACGGGGATTCCCGCCGGCATTTGGGCGATGGACAACAGCGAATCCATTCCATGCAGATGCTTGCTGGTCACCGGCACTCCGATCACGGGCAGGGAGGTTAAGGAGGCGGTCATGCCGGGAAGGTGCGCTGCGCCTCCCGCGCCGGCGATAATGACTTCCAAGCCCCTGGCGGCCGCAGTTTGCGCATACTCCACCATCAACTGCGGAGTTCGATGCGCCGAGACGACCTTTTTTTCGTACGGGATTGAAAAAGCATCCAGGATCTTGGCCGCGTCCGCCATGGTTTCCCAATCGGAAATACTGCCCATGATCACGCCGACCTTTGGACTTGTCCCCAATTCGGATCCCGAAACTTTTACATCCGCCTTAACCGTTACATTTGCCTTTGCCTTGGCCATGTCAATCCTTCCAGATGGGGACGTTATGGAGCTTATGGGGACGCCGACTGTTCCTTACGGGCCGATGAATCTTGTTTCTCCGGTTCGACGGGCAGCCCTTCCACGCCCACGCCGCTATCGAGCGGAGGGTACGTTTGACGTCCGACTTTATCCCATTCGCGGACGGACCCTTTCACGAGCAATCCGTTTTGGTAGGAACGTTCCTGCCAGATGTGTCCGTTTTCGTGCCACCACGTTGCCAAGCCCTCCAACTTACCGTCGCTGTAATTGGCTTCAAATTTTCGTTTGCCGTCGGGATACCACTCCCGCCATACTCCATTGGTAAGGCCCTCGTGAAACACCGTCTGCCATTGCTTTTGGCCATTCTGGTACCAGACCGTGGAAAAGCCGTTCTTCTTTCCTTCGATATAATTGGCTTCGTAAGATTTCCGACCATCGGCGTAATAATAGGTTACCGGTCCGGTCTCGTGCCCATCCTGCCAAGTGATTTGGCCTTTTTTGACGCCGTTCGGGTAAAACTCCGAATCCAGGCCGTCGCGGATTTCATGCTTAAGTTCATCGATATAGTAAGAATACTTTTCCTTGAGTTTGGCGTCGGGAAAATGAATTTCCTTGGTTAGGCGATGCAGTGATTTCGTAGCAACGGGTTTCGGCATGGGAGTCACTTGTGGTCCAGAGCTTTTTGAGGCTGAGGAAATGACGGGGTGGGAATCTTTTCTTGGGGCTTCGTCGGCGCCGATTACCCTGACCAACAGAAAGCCCACTAATATTGTACTGCGAAAGACCCCGAGAAAGTTCATAGTCAGTTGCTGGGAATATAGATAATCGACCCGGAGCGGATGGTCAGGAAGGTGTGCTACATGAAAATTCAACTGGAGGGCGCGGATCGCGGCCATCCCCCGTCACAATGGACTGGACCGGACAAACTCAATCCGGAAAACTCCAGGTATTCCTTCCCGTCCTTATGGACCATATGGAAGAATGCGCCATGCCAAACGGCCGGAACAAGGAGTCCTGGATATAGTCTGGGTAACCCATGCCGCCGGCCCCACAGGCTTCGGTATTATCCTTCTGCACCACCGGCTATGCCCTGCCTGACACACAAAAAAAGCCGGCTCCTAGCGGGACCGGCTCTTTCCATAAAATTTCCCCGGCTGTATCCGCCGGAGTTCAACACGATTAGCGCGTGGCTGGAACGGTAATCCGTTCGACGGAATCGCCGCGTTGCATCAGCATGAATCCGAATCGTCCCATGGCGGGCACGTCGATTTGGGCCGCATGCGGTGCAACAATTGCGGAGAACAACAAAGCGCCTTCGGCATTGTATTGGCGAACGACACCCGGCTCAGGCGAGTCCGGAAAAGTCAACCGCAAAGTATTTCCAAAGTAGGCCGAACGAATCGCGTAGGCATTTTTCCGGATCGAACCGATGGAGGTGGTCGACGACAGGGTGATATTGATAATCACCGTTTCCATGCGCACCACGGTCAAGGTCCGATTGGCGGATTGATATCCGGTGAGCGTCACGGTCAGGCGGTAGCCCGTTCCCGCAGCTAGGCTCGGGAACGAAAATTTGCCGTCGGCTCCCGTCACCACCGTATCGTTGACGGCGGTACCGCCAATCACACCCCGCGAGGACAAGATTACCACGGCCTTCGCCAGTGGTTTATTCGACGCATCCGTCACAAGGCCGGAAACCGATCCCTTCGTCGTGTCGGTAGGAGTCGCGCCGAGCGCGAAATCCGCCGTCGTGGTCTGTCTGTAAACGACGCTGATTCCGGTCAGCACCGCGGACTGCAAACCGGCGGCGCTGACATTGATGGAGTAGCCGGTCCCGATCGGGATGCTGTCATAGCCGTACTGGCCCTGCGCGTTGGTCGTCACGGTGTCGGCGCGGAATCCGCCGCCGATGCCGCCTCCACCCGAAATGATGACTCGCGCGCCGGATACCGCTGATCCATCGGAAGCTTTGGTGACCTTACCGGCGACCTTGCCGCTGGCGCCGATGGGTATAAGAACCACATCAGCGGTACTCGTCCCGCCCGTCGTTGTGTTCACCGTGGCGGTGCCGTTGGGATATCCCGCAGCCGTCACGCGGATGTTGTACGTGTTGGGAGCGGCCAGGTTGGCGAAGGTATATTGCCCCTGCGCATTGGTCTTGACGGAATCGGTCACGCCGCCGCCGATGCCCCCGCCGCCGAATCCCCGCGACAAGTAAACCATGGCGCCGACCACGGGGGTTCCCGTCGAAGAACCCGCACGCACGGTTCCACTGATGGTGGCGGGTTTAGGCAATTCAGTCAAATTGATATTGACCGTATAGGCGCCCGTATTCGCGCGCACGCGCACGCGCCCGGTTCCCGCCTGGTATCCCGTCATGCTGGCCGCCACTTGCACGTACCCCGTATCCACCTTGGCGAAGGCGTACTTTCCCTTCGCGTCGGTCACCGTGGAATCCAATGCCTTCGCCGTTCCGCCGCCTGCGGTTAAGCCGGTGGAACTGAGCACCACTTTCGCCCCCGCAACCGGCGTTCCCGTCGTTCCGAAGAATCCTCCCGAACTTACTGTTCCCGTGACCGTCGCGCCTTGCGACGTCAAGGCCGCAAAAGCGACCAGTGCCGAAAATATTCCCGTTCTAGTTTTCATGCTATCCCCGATTGGTTGGTTCCGCCTGCATGCTTCCCCGTCAGGCGGCGCACTGTGTATCGTGCAGACTCAAAATAAATGTCGCGGCGGTCGGGCATGACGCTTTTACTTCCTGAATCAAAGTGAATTTTGGGGCCGATTTTCCCGAACACGCCCAACCACGTACCATTAGGTACATTAAGTCGTATTCCGGCTCGACCCGCGCGGTGCGGTGATTTTTTGAGCCCTGAATTAACGAACGCCGAGGAGGGGATTTTGCAATACCAGGAAGTGATTATGCCGCGGAAAAAGAAAATCGCAATCGTGGCGCATGATCACAAAAAGCAGGAATTGGTGGAATGGGCCAAACGCCACCGTGACGCGCTCGCGCGCCATGATTTGTCGGCTACCGGAACGACGGGCGCCCTGCTGGAAAGGGAAACCAAGTTGCCGGTGAATAAATTACGCAGCGGCCCATTGGGCGGCGACTTGGAAATTGGGGCGATGATTTCCGAAGGCGCGCTGGACTGCCTGATATTTTTCTGGGACCCCCTGGCCGCGCAACCTCACGATCCGGACGTGCGCGCCCTGCTCCGCATCGCCGTGGTGTGGAACATCCTCGTCGTAAGCAACATGGCATCGGCCGATTTCATGTTCTCGTCGCCGTTCATGGATGGGGAGTACAAACGGCAGGTGCCGGACTACGAGGAGCGGAAGCGTAAGGATTGGCCCTTGAAGGGCTGAAAGGGTCAGGCGTAAGCGTTGATGGAGGAACCCGTTTCGGATTCCTGATTGCCATATGCCACCACAGCCTGATCGACGCGGCTGTTTCGATCCGTCCCTTCCCAACCGGTCGGCGTTGCCTGACTCGCCATACTGGCCGGCGCGCCCGCTGCGGCCTTGTCCGTGCCGGAAGAATCGCCGGGGGCCTTGTCCCCCTGTTGCGCCGTTTCCGCTTTCCGCGGGGTAGCTTCGGAGTTACCTAGCGCCGCGCTCGCGTCGACATCCACGTGTCCGCCAATGTCGGCGGCTCTTGTTTCCCCGCCGGAAGAGTCAGCCCCGTCCTTAGCATCGCCATGCTTATCACCATGGTTTTTTTCATCGGTCCCGGCGGCCATCCGAGCAAGCGCCTGGGGAGATAAATTCAATTGGGCCGCGGCCTGATTGAAACCGGATGGCCGGGAATCCGATCCGGCGGAAACCTGTTTCGCATTCGGCGAAGCGGGAACAAGGACATTACGGGTGCCATGGAGAAGCACACCGTTGGTGGAAAACATTTGCGCGAATTGCGTAATCATAATGTTGTCGGGCCGAATGGCCAATCCATATCCTACGGGCTGGCGAAGCAAATCAACACCCTTCCTCGCGAAGTCCTTACAGGTCACCCCGGCCGACTCCCACCACGGGTCCTGGCAGCTTTGGGGGAGTTTGGGAACAGTGCGTATTTTCTATCATTTAGCCATGATCGTTTCAAAATATTTGTTGAAGACTTTGCGTGAATCGCCCTCCGGGGCCGAGCTTCCCAGCCACATTTTTCTGCTACGCGGCGGCTACGTCAAACAGTTGGCCTCCGGACTATATTCCATCCTTCCCCTGGGCAAACGCGTGCTCAATAAAATCGAGCGCATCATCCGGGAGGAAATGGACGCGGTAGAGGGCCAGGAAGTGGATTTGCCGCTGGTGCAGCCTTCGGAACTTTGGATGGAGTCCGGCCGGTACGGCGCCATCGGTGCGGAACTGTTGCGCTTCAAGGATCGTTCCGAGCACCATATGGTCCTGGCCATGACGCATGAGGAAGCCATCACCGATCTTGCCCGTTACGTCCTTTCCAGCTACAAGCAATTGCCCTTCATGATTTGGCAATTCAAATTGAAATTCCGCGACGAACCTAGATCACGTGGCGGCCTGGTGCGCGTACGGGAATTCGTGATGAAGGACGCGTACAGCTTCCATCGTAACGACCAGGATTTGGACGCCTATTATCAACGCATGTATAAGGCCTATGAAAACATTTTCCAGCGCGTGGGGATCAAACCCATCGTGGTCAAATCGGATACCGGCATCATGGGCGGAAAAATCGCGCATGAGTTCATGCTGGAATCGGGATACGGCGAGGACTACCTGATCATTTCCGAAGACGGCTCCTATTCGGCCAACCAGGAAATCGCGGAGTTCCAACGCGTACACGCGAAAGCCGTTCCGCTGGCCTTGGAGAAGGTAGCCACGCCCGGCAAGCAAACCATCGAAGAAGTCTCGACCCTGCTGGGAATCAAGCCCGAACAAACCATGAAGGCCGTCATGTTCGAGGCCGAGCAGGATAAGCGCCGCTGCCTGGTGCTGGCGTTGATCCGCGGCGACTTGGAAGTCAGCGACGTGAAATTGCGGAACTATCTCAAGGTACCTTGGCTGTTACCTGCGGCCGACGATTTCATCCGGAGCTTTGGCGCTGTGCCTGGCTATGCAGGACCCGTCGGGCTCAAGGAACGGCCGGACCTCCTGGTTCTCGCCGATCTTTCCGTAAGCGAAGCCGGCAACCTAGTGGGCGGAGCCAACGAAGAAGGCTTCCATTATCGCCATGTCAATTTCCTGCGCGATTTCCAAACGCCCCATTGCGGCGACTTTGCCAAGGCCCAGGCGGGCTATCTGGCACCCGACGGCAAATCCGTTCTGAGGGCGGTGCGCGGCATTGAAATCGGGAACATTTTCAAATTGGGCACCAAGTTCACCCAATCGATGAATTGCGCCTACCTGGACGAGGACGGCAAGCACCAAACCCCGACCATGGGTTGTTACGGAATCGGATTGGGACGGCTCATGGCTGCGGCCATCGAAACTTCGCATGACGAATTCGGACCCATCTGGCCCAAGGAAATCGCCCCTTTCCACGTGCACCTTCTCAATATCGGCCGGGAACCGGAAGTCATGGAAACTTGCGCAAAACTGATGTCCGAATGGGAAGCGGCCGGATTCGAAGTTTTGTTCGACGATCGAGACGAACGCCCCGGCGTGAAATTCAAGGATGCGGACTTATGGGGCATACCCCTGCGCCTGGCCGTGGGCAAAAAAGGTTTGGCCGAAGGCATGGTGGAATGGAAACCCAGGCGGGAAAAGGAATTCACCAAGGTGCCGATTGGTGAACTGACCTCACGACTGCGGGAATTCTACCCGGACCACTGATTGAAGTCTGCGGGTGAATCACCCGCCTGATTCATTCCGTTGACGGCGTTTGCTCCAAAGTTGAGAGTTGTGTAACGCCGGTCACAGCTTGATTTCCAAAACGAGTATTCACTTGTGAAATCGGCTTGAAATGGAGTAGAATCTTCCAAATGGTTGGACGAACTGCATGAAACTCAAATTTTGGGGCGTGCGCGGGAGCATTCCGACTCCCTCACCCCATACCGTGCGCTTTGGAGGAAACACCTCCTGCGTTTCCGTCGATTTGGGCGGCAACGTGGTCATCTTCGACGCCGGCACCGGCATCCGCAATCTCGGCATCTCCCTTCTGGAGCGTCCGGATAAACCCAAAATGGATATGTTCTTGTCGCATGTCCATTGGGACCACATCCAGGGATTCCCGTTTTTCGGCCCAGGGTATCGTGAAGGTTACGTCATCGACGTGCATGGCCGGGGAAAAGCAGACAACACGCTGGGAGAAATCCTGGCCGGTCAAATGGAAGGCCCCAATTTTCCGGTGTCCCTGCACCAACTCGGCGCGACATTTACGTACTCTGACATCATTTCCGGCCAATCCATCACGATCAATTCACAAACCGGAGAGCCGGTGGCCCGGGTTTCCTGCATCGCCGGTCGGCATCCGAACGGTGTGCTGGTATACCGCCTGGACGATTTGCTCCGGAATTCTTCCATCGTCTACGCGACTGATACGGAACATCAGAAGAACAAGCTCGACGAAGGCATCGTCGCGCTGGCGCAAGGCGCGGACGTCCTCATTTACGACGGCATGTATACTCCGGAGGAATACGAGGAGAAATATCAGGGCTGGGGCCATTCGACCTGGGAAAAGGGCTTTGAAATCGCCCGCGCCGCAGGCGTCCGTCGCTTCATCGTTTTCCACCATGATCCCAACCACACCGACGATTTCCTGGATGCCTACGAAACCGAAGTGCGCGCCAAATGCCGGTTGTCTCAGCCCAATATGCGCGTGGATTTTGCGCGGGAATTGATGGAAATCGAGTTGGGTTGAGTCGGGGGACCAGCACGTAACTCAAATGTTACGGTGGCTCCTCGGTTACGGTGGACAAGCCTCGCCTCTAAGGCCTGGATTCGTCTTCTGGCGGCTGGCACCAGGGCCGATGAATCAAAAAGTCTTGCGCACCCGATGGTCGGGTTTCTTTTCCTTGGGCTTTTCTTTCGGCTTGTCGGAAGCGTGGCCCTCGGTGGGGATTTGCTTTTCGGTCTTGCGATCCTTTTTCTGATTGGCCGAGAAAATATCCTGTCCGGAGTTGTTCTTGTTGTGGTAGTCCGGCGAACACGGCTCGGTGGGTTGATGGCCCGCGATGTAATAATCCGTCGTCGTCAGCTTACAAAACGGTTGCGCCAATAGCCCGGAAGCCTGACATACGGTCGCTTCCACAACGCCCTCCGGTCTTGGGAAAGGTTCCGCCTTCTTGCCTTTTTCCGCATGGGTCATCACCGAAATCCAAACCGGCACGGCATCGTCGGCGCCGGTATGGCCGGGCCCCATGGAGGCGTGGTTGTCCGCGCCCACCCATACGCCCATGGTCAGGCGCTTGGTAAATCCGATGTACCAGGCATCGTTAAAATCGTTGGTGGTTCCGGTTTTACCTCCCGAGGGGTGGTTGAAACCGCTGGCCCAAATCGAGGCGGCCGTCCCGTGGATATTCACGTCCCGCAGCATGGTGCACATGATCCACGCCGCTTCCTTCCGCAAGACCTCCTTGGTTTGCGGGATGTTCTGGTAAATGACTTGCCCATTTTTGTCCACGATGCGATCAATCATATAAGGCTCGGGACGAATCCCACCGTTGGGGAAAGCCGTATACGCGCCCGTCATTTCCCATAAAGTCGCCTCGCAGGAGCCGATGCCCAGCGACGGGACCGGCTGCACGTTATGTTCCAGGCCGAACTTGCGCGCATAGGAAACCACGGTATTCAGCCCGTATTTCATGGCCACTTCGATGGCGGGCAAATTCTTGGACTTATACAGCGCGCGGCGCATGCTGATCTTGCCGTCGAATCCGGGATCAAAATTGTGAGGACGCCAGAATTTCGTCGAGTCCATGGGATCGGGAATGGTGATCGGTTCGTCGTTGAGGATGTCGCCGGGGCTGGCGCCGTTGTCCACCGCCGCTGAATAGACGAAAGGCTTGAAAGAAGATCCGGGCGAACGAAGCGCCTGAATGGCGCGGTTGTATTTTGACTTCTCAAAATTCTCGCCGCCCACCATGGCCCGTACGGCTCCGGTTTCGTTGTCCAGAATCAAAAGCGCGGATTGCACATGCACATAGCGGAGCGAATCCGGGAACCGTTGCTTCTCGGAAGATGTGTCATTCTTCAAGTAGAGCGAATCGAAACGCGGATAATAATCGTCCCAATAATGCACGATGGTGTCAGTGGGCGTTTTCATGAGGCCCGCCATATTGAAAGCGCGGGCCGTCCGGAAACGCAGGCGGTTGCGGGTATGGTGGAGATTGGCGACCAGGCAGGACTCGGCGTATTGCTGCAACGCGGAATCCAACGTGGTATACACCGTCACGCCCTGGTTATAGACAAAATCCTCATTCCACTTCTTTTCCATGAACTGCCGTACCGACTCGATGAAATAGGCTCCGAAGCCCGTGGGCGGCATCCACATGTGCGTGGACAAGGGGGATTTCAGCGCCTCCTTCATTTGCGCCCGGGTGATATAACCCATGGCCTTCATGGCGCCCAACACCGTATTGCGCCTTTCGTGCGCCGCCTCCGGACTCACGTCCGGCCGATAAGCTTCCGGCCTTTGCAGCAACCCGGCCAAAAGCGCGTACTGGTTGATCGCGAGCGAATCCAGTGGCTTGGAAAAATAACGCTGCGATGCCGCGGCGAATCCATAGGCCCCCGCGCCGAGATAGACTTGGTTAAAGTAAAACTCCAGGATTTCATTCTTCGTATACGTCTGCTCGATCTTGACCGCCATCAAAATTTCCTTAAGCTTTCGGATGACGGAGCGTTCAGGCGTCAGGAACAGGTTTTTAGCCAATTGCTGGGTTAATGTCGACGCCCCACGCGCCCGGCGGCCCAAAAGGGCGGGCAATAACGCGGAGGGGTAGGCGTTCAAGTCCACGCCCCAGTGTTGGTAAAATTTCTGGTCCTCGATGGCGAATACCGCGCGTTTTTGCGTCAACGGAATTTTGTCCGCCGGAGTCCAAATTCGACGCTGGGTATAGAACTCGTGAATCAGCGCCGAGTCCTTATCGTAAACCTGGGTAATCAAATTCGGCTCGATGCGTTCCAAGGTTTCCAAGGAAGGCAAGGATTTTGAATAATGAGAAACCAGGAAAGCGCCGACGATTAATACGGCCATAGGAATCGAGCCGATGAGGAAGAACCACCGCTTCAGACTTTTCCTGTAAACGGTTTTCCGGAGATTCACCCGAACTTGGGTAAACCAATCGACGCAGAGGGATTTTATCCCCCCGAATATATTACGGAACATAGTGAGACAAGGTAAAAATATTGGCGACGGTTTTTTACTTTGGATAAAGAACGCCGAGGCGTTTCGGTACCTCGGTCTATTCCCGAGTGCCGAATTCAGGAAGGTCCGGACCATGCCAGTTATTATCGTAACACCCCGTTCTTCCCATATTCGCGTCCCTGGATTTCGATCCGGGAGACGCCATGCAGCGAAAGCCTTATTGCTAACCCTGGCTTTTGTGCTTTCCGCCTTGCTCGGATGCGAACAGACCACATCGGAACCGAAAGCGCCGGAGTTGTCGCTATCGCTGCCCAAATCCCAGGGGAAATATCTTTTCGGCGTCACGGATACGATTACCATCTCCTTCAATGAAGGCATTGATACCGGAGCGCTCGCGATTGAGTTCACCCCTCCGGAAGGAATCGGGCATAAATTCGCCGGTACCACCAAGCTGTTGGTATTCGGTAAAAACAAACTCTACAACTTGGGTTATTTCAACGTGAACTCACAGTTCAGCCTGGCCTTGACCAGCCTGCGCGCCCCAAATGGAAGCGGACAACCGCGCCTGGACCTGGCATTCCAACCCTTTACTTGGGCTGATCGCGATTTTACGGATTCGACTTTTGACGGATACGATTCCCTGAACGCCACGGACTCGACTTGGGTGAACGGCGCCAAAGTGAGCGACACGTTGATCACCGAAGGTGTCGTTAATTCCAAAAAAACCATCGGCATCCCGGATTATCAGGACAATAAGGTGCTAACCCTATTCGCCGGCGATACCTTGCATGCGAGCCTTCAATGCACGAAAGACGTGGACATGACCCTGATGGTTGCCGGGCCCTTTACGAAAGCTGGTTATGATTCGGTGACCCATGTGGGATTTGATCCGTCGCTTGCCGCCGATTCGGCAAATACCGGTACCAAGGGCGCGGCTTCCATTTCCGTAGGCGCTAATTTCAAAATTTTTAAAACCAAGTTCGGCGATATTTCAGCTCCGGGGATTTATGTTTTGTACATCAGCGTTCCACCGTTGAAAGCCGGGTTTTACCGCCTGCGGACACAAATCCAGAAATTTTAGACTTAGCGCGAAGGAAAATTTTCCGATTTTTTTGAGGCTTTTGCGGCCAATGGCCTGACAGCCGATTCCCCTTTGATTATCTTTTGCCCCGCTTTGGACTCACGGAAATGCGGGTGTGGCCAAACTGGATAAGGCATCTGACTACGAATCAGAAGATTCCAGGTTCGACTCCTGGCACTCGCACCATTAAAGAAAAGGCGGTCTCAACGGACCGCCTTTTTTATTTCCGGACGATGTGGGATTTCCGGGGTCGACCCTGGCGGATATCGATCCGTAAGGGAGCCAGCGCTTTCAGTCTTCAATGCCGTGGCGCGTGGTCGCTTCCTTCATGGAAACCAAGGCTTCCATGATATACTCACACTTTTTGATGAATTGCAGTCGGGTATCCTGTTCGCTGCCCCAAACCCGCTCGACGAAAAGTCGGGATGCATCGCGGATGACGGCTTCCATTTGTTGCGCGGAAAGAAATTCGGAATAATGGTTCAACAAGTCCAACAAGGTTGGAAACCGGAAAATATTATTCCGGCGCTCGGAACCGTTTTGTGGGGACATGTGGCCTCCGTGTTTTCGGCATTTATTCCATGTTAAACAGAGGCGAACCGCGAGTGCCAGCCTAAAATCAGAGATTTACGAATCCGGGAGCCAAATCCGTCCGGCCTTCTTGCGACGGAATGACGCAGGGGGTTTCTTTCGCCCCCAATACCTATATTTCGGCCATGAGCATAGACACTATCGCCTCGGTCATTCTTGAAAAACTGCGTGCCATCGCCCAGACGGATACGATAATCGGAAAACCCATCGTGGTTGAAAATACGACCCTGATTCCCGTGTCCAAGGTTTCGGTCGGATTCGGACTGGGTTCGAATACCGGCAAATCCGAATTGGCCGGATCCGGAGGCGGACTCAGCGTGGAACCCATCGCCTTCATCGTCGTCAGCGATGGAACCGCGAAGCTGATGAGTCTGACTCGTGAAAGGGACGTCGTGGGAAAGGCCTTGGATCTGGTGCCGGAGGTCGTCGCCTTGTTTAAAAAGGACAAATAACTTCAGGCCGCTCGCCCTAGCCGTGTCCTAGAGAATCGCATGCCTTTACCTAGAGAGTCGACGTCCGGCGGCTTCCGATCAAAGCGCGATGTTTTTCAGCCGCTGATCGAGAATATCCCTCACCTTATTTGTGTCGGCGGGGCATTCGGAAATCGGATTCGCATATTCCGCTTTCACTCCCGCCAGTTCCTGCTTGTGGTACCGGGTCTTGAACTCGGAAAATTTCAATCCATGCGCCGTGGATACGACGATCACCCGTTCCTTGCGTGAGACGGCCTTCTCCTCGACCATTTGCAACAGTGCGCCGATGGCGACGCCCGTATGCGGATCGCAATACAGACCCGTCCGATCGGCCAAATGCGCCGCGTTGGACAACTGCTCTTCCGTCACCTGATACACCGAGCCTGAATACTTCTTCAAAACCTTTACCGCGCGGGCGTAGCTGACGGGATTCCCGATTTGAATCGCCGACGCCTCCGTTTTCTGCGCCTGCACGGGCGCAAACCGAGTGTAGTCGCTTTTGTAAGCCAGGTACAGTGGATTGGCGTTGGCCGCCTGCGCCACGACGATGCGTGGCTTCTTCGCGATGAGCCCCAGCTCCAGCATCATGTCGAAGCCGCGACCCAGCGCGGAAACATTTCCCAGGTTGCCTCCGGGAATGATGATGACATCGGGAACTTCCCACGCAAACTGTTGGCACAACTCAAAGCTGATGGTTTTTTGTCCTTCGATGCGCAGCGAGTTCATGGAGTTGGCCAAGTACAGGCTTTTATCTTCCGTGATCTCCTGCACGATTTTCATGCAACCGTCGAAATCCGTGTCCAGGGACAGGACGATAGAGCCGTTCGAAATGGGTTGGATGAGCTGGGCCACGCTGATTTTGTTGCCGGGAAGAAACACGACCGAAGGTATCCCGGCGGCGGCGCAATAAGCCGCCAAGGCGGCCGAAGTGTCCCCCGTGGAGGCGCAGGCTACGGCCTTGATGGGAACTCCGCGCTTGCGCATATGATTGACCTGCGAAACGAGCACGGTCATTCCCAGATCCTTGAAAGATCCGGTGTGGCTGTTGCCGCAGAGTTTTACCCAGAGGTCGTCCAGGCCCAGATGCGCGCCCAGGCGCTGGGCGAAGAACAGGTTGGTCCAACCCTCATTCAGGGAAATGATGTCTTCATCGGCGATGCCGGGCAAAACCCATTCTTTTTTTCCCCAGATGCCGGAAGCGAAAGGCCACTTGTGTGTTCCGCAACGCGACTCGAACAGAGATTTCCACTCCGCCGCAGAGCGTTTCCCCAGTTGCTCCATATCGTGTTCCACTTCCAGCAAACCGCCGTCGGTATCACGATAAATCACCTGGTCCAAGGAGTAGGTGTTTCCTGTCTGCGAGCCTTTGAAACATGCGTTGAAAGCCATGCGGGCAAAGGTAGGAAAATCAGTCCGCGCCGCATTTTCCTACCCCATAATTTTTCTATTTTGACCCCGTTCTCCCTCTTTCAGGGAACAACTGGACGGGTAAAGTTCCCTTCCATTTGCAAAGCGACGTTTGCGGAAAGCCGGCACTCCCCTATGGGTTTAAAGTCTTTT
>JADGQO010000233.1 GCA_017881725.1 Fibrobacteria bacterium | reverse complement strand
TCGCGTCACGACATCCTGTTGCTGGGCTTACGCGGGCAGGGGAAGACGCGCATCCTGCGCAGCCTTTCCGAATTTTTGGACGAAGCCTTGCCCATCGTGGCGGGCAGCGAGATCAACGATGATCCTTTCGCGCCCGTTTCGCGGTATGCGCGGGAGCTGATAGCCGAACGCGGGGATGAGACGCCCGTGGAGTGGATTGGCCGCGATCGACGCTTCGGCGAAAAGTTAGCCACGCCCGACGTTTCCATGGCGGATTTGATCGGCGACATCGATCCCGTGAAGGCCTTCCATCAAAAATTGGGCTACGGCCATGAAGGCGCCATCCAATTCGGAATCATTCCCCGCACCAACCGGGGAATATTCGTCATCAACGAACTCCCCGATCTGCAAGCCCGCATCCAGGTCGGGTTGCTCAATATCATGGAGGAGCGGGACGTGCAAATCCGCTCCTTCCGCGTGCGCATGCCTTTGGATATCCTGATGGCGTTTTCGGCCAATCCGGAGGACTATACCAACCGCGGAAACATCATCACGCCGCTCAAGGATCGCATCGATTCGCAAATCATCACGCATTATCCGAAGGATCCGGCGGTGGCGATGGAAATCACCCGCCAGGAGGCGTGGCTCGAACGCGGTGCCGCGCCGTGCAAGCCCGTGATTCCGGATCCCATCCGCTTGGCCGTGGAGCAAATCGCCTTCGCCGCCCGCGAGGACAAGGATTTCATCGATCAGAAATCCGGGGTATCGGCCAGGTTACCCATCGCCGCCCTGGAACTTTTGGCCAGCGCCGTCGAGCTGCGGGGAGCCTTGAACGGCGAATCCGCCCCGCGCGCCCGCCTCTCCGATTTGGAGTCCGTCGTGCCGGCGATTACGGGAAAGCTGGAGTTGGTCTACGCCGGGGAGCAGGAAGGCCCGGCCAATATCGCGCGCGCCATGGTGGCCAAAGCCGTCCGCATGGTTTTCCAGAAATTCTTTCTCGATCCTTACAACAAAAAAGAAAAAACTCCCGAAGAAAATCCTTACTATCCGATCATGTCCTGGTTCGAAAAAGGCAATACCTTGTTGCTCAGCGACCGCATGACCAATGGGGAATACCTGCGGGCCTTGGAGTCCGTTCCCAATATGGAAAAGGTGATGTCCCGCGTCGCGGTCGAAGCGAAAGCCATCGCCAAGGATCCCGACAATCAGGCCTTATACCTGGAGCTTTTGCTGGAAGGTCTGCATTTGCATTCCCGCCTGAGCAAAGAGAATTTGACGGAAGGGTTCATCTATGGCGACATGATGTCCGACATCATGAACGGTTGATAATTCCGCGGCCGAAGCAACGTGGAATTCGGAGGTAAGGAACGAAAATGGAAATCCGGTATGGACCACCGGCCCCGAAGTCGGGGCGGGGCGAGGGCCAAAAGGGTAAAGACGGCCAACCGATCGATTGGGTGGATTTGTTTTCGCAACTTTTTCTCCGCAGCAACGGCGAAGTCGCGCAGGCGCTCGAATGGCTGCGGCGGATCGCCGAACGGAACGGTTGGACGGGCCGGGAAAAAAGTTTCGAGGATATCTTGGACGAGTTCGAGTCCAAGGGAGTCATCAAACGCGACAAGGGCAACATTAATCTCACGCCCGCGGGCGATCAAGCCGTGCGCGAGTCTGTGTTCGAACGCGTCTTCAAGGGAATGGGCAAAAGCCTGCGCGGCAACCATCCAACCGGAAGCCCGGGACGGGGCGGGGAAAGGCAGCCGGAAACGCGACCCTATGCTTTCGGCGACGATGTGTCGGATTTGGATTTTTCGGCCACGTTGCGAAATACGATTCAACGCGGAGCCGCCGAGGCGGCATCCCATCAGCCCGACAAGCCCGACCCATTAGGCGATTCAGGCGCGAACCCGGAATGGTCCGGATTGCCGCGAGAAGGCGTCGACGAAGAGGACTTTGAGGTTTATGAACGCGATCAACTGGCGGGATGTTCCACGGTGTTGATGCTCGACATTAGCCACAGCATGATTCTTTACGGGGAGGATCGCATTACCCCGGCCAAGATGGTCGCCATGGCCTTGGTGGAATATGTGCGCCGGCATTATCCGCGCGACACCATTGATGTGATCACATTCGGCGACGAGGCCCGGGAAATTCAGGCGGATCGGATCGCGCATGTCGCGGTCGGTCCCTTCCACACCAATACGTGCGACGGATTGAAACTTGCGCAAACCTTGTTGCGACGGCGCAAGAATGCGAACAAGCAGATTTTCATGGTGACGGACGGCAAGCCTTCGGCCATTTTTGATCGCGGCCGGTTGTACCGTAATTCGTTTGGTTTGGATCCCTTGGTTTTGCAAAAGACTTTCGCGGAAGGCCGCAACTGCCGGAAATCGAAAATCCGCGTCTGTACTTTCATGATCGCCCAGGATCCTTACCTGATTGAATTCGTGGAGGAGTTCACCAAAGTCAGCGGCGGTCAGGCCTTTTACACAGGATTGGATGATTTGGGCGAATTTATTTTCGTCGATTATGCCGCCCATCGCAGAGGAAAGATTCGCTAGGCATTGCGATGGGACCCCATCGCAGAGGAAAGATTCGCTAGGCATTGCGATGGGACCCCATCGCAGGGGAAAGATTCGCTAGGGTTTGCGATGGGACCCCATCGCAGAGGAAAGATCCGCTAAGCCCTCCCGGCGTTTCTTTACGCTTTGATCGGCTGGATGGCGATGGCGTCGCCGCCGCGGCATTTGGTTTCGTACATGGCTTCGTCCGCGGCTTGGAGGAGATCTTTCAGCGTCTGCGCATTTTCCTTGCCGTCCGCATAGGGACTCAATTGCGCGATGCCTATGGATAAGGAAGTCGGCTCCGCATGCAATTTTCGGTAAGCTTGCAGGATACGTTCGCAGATGACACGGGCGCCCTCGCCGGGGGTGTCGGGCAATAGCAGGACGAATTCGTCTCCGCCGTAGCGATAGGCGGAATCCAATTCCTGGCGCAATTCGGTCATGAATACGTTTCCCAGCATGACCAACAAATGGTCGCCGGCCTGATGGCCCTTGGTATCGTTATAGACTTTGAACTTGTCCACGTCGATGAGTGCGATGGAAACCGGGCGATTCGGAAAGCGTTTTTGCGCTTTGATCAGACGGCCCAGTTCGGCATTGAGGTGGCGGACATTGAATAGTCCGGTCAAGCTGTCGGTAATGACCAGGCGGAGTAGTTGTTCATTTTTTTCCTGGAGCTGGCTTTCCAATTGTTTCCGTTTGGTGATGTTGCTGCAATTAAAAACCTCACCCATGGTTTCCTTGTCGCGGTTCAACATACGCGTGACGCTCATGGAAAGCCAAATGTCCTCTCCGGAGTCGGCTTGCTTGATCAACAATTCCGGCGCTTCCGCAGAGCCATGCTCGTCGACGCGCGCCAACAACGCCAGAATTTCCACGGGGCTTTCAAAAAGGCTATGCACTTCTTTGCCCAAAACATCGGTCTGGGAAATTCCGAATACCCGTTCCGAACCCCGGTTGAATTTCAGGATGCGGTGATCCACATCCGTCGTGAAAATGATATTTCCGGAATTCGTGATGACGGACTCGAAATACCAGGCCTTGGCTTCAAGTCGCTTTTGCTTCAAAGCAAGCACTTGCAAATCTTCGAGATGGGTTCCGGCGCGCTGATGCAGCCAGATGCCTAGGAGGCATAAGGCCCCTGCGACCCCATAGCTTATCCACGGCAGGCGATTTCGAAAGAGAAAAATCGTGCCCAATGCGAAGCCGGCCAGCAACGCATAAGTCAAGGACGTTTTCCATCCCCGTTTGGGCATACTCAGATTCGATTCCTTCACTTCGATTTTACCCTAACCGCAAGGATAAATTCAATCAATCGTTTACGGAATGGGAAAATATACACCAGGCTGATTCCCCCGGAGCGGTCACCTCGCTCGGCCTCGGCTTCGAAATTTATTTTTAGAGGCGCACTTTAATTTGGGGGCTGGGTACGGCCGATTTCGCTCAGGGCCAGGGAGAGTCGCCGCATTCGCGATTCCAGGTGAAACTCTAAGTTATCGAGGGGAAGGCTATTGATTCCAATGCGATACGCATCCCATACCAGGTCATCGGGCGTTTCCAATCCCAGTTCTTGTTCGACGCGCTCCAACGCGGTAATGTTTTCCTTAGATGGCAAGGTTTGGGCATTGCGCAAAGCCTGCCATACCCTCAATGCGGAAGGCGGCGCGTGTCGGGAAATGGAAATGGGGTAGGCATTGGGGATCGGGCTCGGATTCTCCCCTGGTAAGGACGGTGAGGCCGATAATGCCGATGAGGTCGATAAAGCCGACGGGGCGTATTGGTCCTCATCCAATACGGGCATTAACCGCTTGGATGGAGACTGACTCGGATGCATCCGGCCCTGGGCATCTCGCAATACCTGCATATCCCTCCGGGGACTCCAGGCAGTTTCCCAAACCTGGGCCGTGGCTGGAAGGCGACCCAAAAGCAAAAAATCCGCGACGACATCGGCGGACAGGCGTTCCAATCCCGGATGGGAATTCTGCAAATCAAGATCCGGGAGCGGACCGGGTTCGGTTTGCAAAATGAAATGCCCGGTTCCGTAGGGCCCGGTTTCTACGGGATTCGACGCGCCGAAAAGGCATAGCGTGGGTATCCCCTGGATCGCGGCTAAATGCATAGCCACGGTATCTCCCGAAATCGCTTGCCGCGCGTGTTCTATTACCCATGCCAAGCCCGGCAAATCGGTTTTTCCGATCATGTCCAAAGCCATGCCCCGCACTTGCGTCCCCATTCCCTCCAGGATCCGGTCCCCGACCGCACGTTCTTCCGGCGATCCGGTCAGGACAACTTTTTTTCCTACCTCCGATAGTCTGATTACCAGGCGGCTCCAATGGGTTTCGGGCCATCGCTTTCCCGGCCAGGCCGATCCCGGATGCAATACCACATAATCGGTAGGGGCGGCGGAGGGCCAATTTTGCGGTGGAGAAAGCGGCGGCAAACCTCCGCCACGTTGAAAAGTATTTCCAGGCTGATGACGCGCTTCGCCACGAGGTTCCGGAGGGCCTAATTCGGCGCAACCCGCGCGGATGAATACGTCCACGGCATGCCATCCATTGTCAGCTCGGGCGGCGGGAATGGCGAATAAATGCTCGAGCATCCGGGAAGCCACGCCGAGGACCCCGTTGGAACCCAATTCCATCCCCGCTTTGCGGGCCGCCGAGACGAAGCCTTGGATCAACGCTCCGGATTTTTCCTGGAACAAATTGAGGGACACATCGTATTTCGATTCCTCCAGCCGCGCGACGAAATCTTCCAGAAGCCGCAATGCGGCCGGGGCCTCGCCTTGGGTCCATGAGCGACGCATGGTCTGGCGAGGGATAACCCAGGCTTTCCGGATCAACGGATGGCCTTCCACCAGGCTCTGGCATTCTTCGCTGACCACATAATCAAAGATCACGGAAGGGTAGATTCTATGCCAACGGCCAATGGCCTGGAGGCCCATGACGACGTCGCCGGGATTATTGGGAAGAATGACTAATACGGTGCGAGTCAATTCCGGCCGTACCGTTTTTCCCGGCGTGTCTCTTGCGTGACGAGAATCTTCGCCAAGAGCGCCATCCGTTCTTGACGGGAGAGGGGCTCGCCCCGCGCCGATTTGGCTTCGGCTTCCACTGCCAGCTTTAGGATTTCGACTGTATCCATAAAATAAGGATGCCATTTCCCCCCGATGAAAACAAGCGATACCATAGCGGGTTTTCTTTGGCAACCGGTCGCTTATCTGCTAACTTTACGCCATGCCTAAATACGCCATCGCCTTCATAACTCCCAAGCCTTCCTTGGTGCACCAGGTGGTGGAAATGGACTCGCGCGAGTCCGCCCTGCGCTTGTATTTCAACCAGTTCATCACCTCAGGTTATTCCCAGGACTCCGAAGGGTTCAGCTATTTCAAGGAAGATTTCTTTGACGCGGAAAATCCGTTGGGAAGCATCCTGGAGTTGTAAGGAATCGCATGGCGGCTTTAAAAACCGTAGGCGTGTTGATGGGTGGCATTTCGCCCGAGCATCCGGTATCCCTGGTGTCCGGGACTGGAATGCTGAAAAATCTCGATCCGAAAAAGTACCAGGGATTTCCGATTTTGATCTCCAAGGAAAATCTTTGGATCTGGCCCGATAGGCCCGATAGGCCCGAAAGGCCCGAAAGGCCCGAAAGGCCCGAAAGGCCCGATACGATTCAGGGACCAGGGAATCATTACGGGATTGACTCGGCCGACGCGGCTGCGGTTTGCATGGCGAATCCTCCCGCCGATTGGCGCCAGGTGCGGTTTCCGCATTTCCGGGATTTTCCCAAAGCGGATATCATGCTCATCGGCTTACATGGGGCCGGGGGCGAAGACGGCAAGCTACAGGGATTTTTCGACCTTGCCGGCCAAGCGTATACCGGAAGCGGATGCTTGGGTTCGGCCCTGGCGATGGATAAAATATTCGCCAAACGGATTTATCAAAGCATCGGCGTGCCGACCGCTCCTTATCGGGTTTTGGAGAAATCGGAATATGCTCTCGCGCGCCTTGAGCTGGAAAAACAATTCGGATATCCCGTCGTGATCAAGGACCCCCAAGGCGGGTCGAGCATCGGAATGGGAATCGCGAAGGATGGGGAACAACTGGAGGCGTTGGTCTCCCGATTGGGCGCTTCCGCGCCGCGATTGTTGGCCGAGGCCTTTTTGCATGGTCGGGAAGGCACCTGTGGGTATCTTGCCGGTTACGCCCCCTTGCCGCCCACGGAAATTCGCCCCATTGAGGACGGCTACTTCAGTTTCGAGGCCAAGTATAAAGCCGGTCGCACCGAGGAAATCACTCCGGCCACCTTCCCATCCGAAATCAGCGCGGAAATGCAGCGCCTGGCGGCTTTGTGCCATCATGGTTTGCAACTCTCCGTTTACAGCCGCACGGACTTCATCTATACCGACCAAGGGCTTTTCGCTTTGGAGACCAACAATTTGCCCGGCTTCACGCCGACGTCATTAATCCCCCAGGCAGCGGCGCATGTGGGCTTGGGATACACGGAATTGTTGACTTGGATTATCGAGGAAAGCCTAAAGAAGTGAAGGACGGCCTGGTCCTCTTGATGGATCTTTCGGCCTCGCTGTACCTGGCGCTTTTAGACGCGCAAGGAAAAGTCCTGTCCACGCGCGTTCGCTTGCAAGGCAATGCCGTTAAAGGTCCGCCGGGGACCGTCCGTGGAGAATCGGCCCATGATCTGTTGGACGAGTGTTTTCAAGAATCCGGCATGGGTCCGGATGATCTCGTTCGAATTTGCATCGGTACCGGACCGGGAAGTTTCACGGGGATCCGCGTTGGCGTCGCTTTGGCCCAGGGACTGGCCTTTCCGAAACGACTTCCTTTGTATCCATATTCCTCATTGGCGGCTCTAGAGACAGCGATAAAGCCTCAGGGAACCGCTAGTCGAATTTCCATCATTGCGGCTACGGCGGGAAATTATTTCGTGCGATCGGAAGCGACGGGCCGGGAATCGCTGATGACGATTGGGGATTTGGCCGCGTGTGGAAGCGGCGCGATCCATATGCTCACCTTTGGAAATATTCCCGACCGGGAGCGATTGGCATCGGTGTTCGCCTCGGTTCAGGCTTGCGACGCCGGCTTGAATTATTCCCAGGTGCTGGATTTGGCCTTACGGGTTACGCCCATATTGGACGGCGTGATCCGGCCAAACTACATCATGGCTTCCGCTGCGGAAGAAAAACGACGCGAAGCCGGGGAAAAACTCGGGCGACAAGGGGATTGACCGATGCTTCCCGGTATTCGACCCATGTATCCTTCCGATCTTTCCGCCGTCATGGCGATAGAGACTGAAGCGAACCCCTCGCCGTGGAGGACCGCGGATTTCGAAGCATTCCTTTCCCAACCTCCCAGTCCATCGGCCGGGGAAGAGTCCATAGTGGTGGCGCCCGCAGGGGTCGGGGCGCAACGTATGGGCTGGGTATTCGCGGATCCGGATGTGCGCGGATTCCTGTGCGCTCAAGGGGTGGCGGATGAAACGGAATTGCAGTCCATTGCAGTTGAAAAGGCGTATTGGGGGCGCGGCGCGGGGTCGGCCTTGATGCAGTCCTTATTTGCTTGGGCTGCGGGGATGGGATACGCCGATGTGCATTTGGAAGTCCGTGAAGGCAATGGGCGGGCTTTGGGGTTTTACACCCGCTGGGGTTTCGTCGAAACTGGGCGACGCCTCAAGTACTACCGCGACAACGGGGAAACAGCCGTGCTGCTTACCCGGCGGATCTAGTCCGCCGCGAGCAACTATTGTTAATTTTGAAAGCCCGTTCCAACAGGTGCGGCAAATCACGAAAAACCTTGGAGCTTTTGCATGACTCAGGCCGTCATCACCACCCGTCACGGCGACATTACCCTCGAATTCCTTTCCGAGGTCGCGCCTAACCACGTTAAAAACTTCATCGAGTTGGCCCAGAGCGGATTCTATGACAATACTTTGTTCCATCGCGTGATTCCGGATTTCATGACCCAGGGCGGCGATCCCAACAGCAAGAATGCGGATCGCCGGCTACACGGTACGGGCGGTTCGGGCAAGAACGTCAAGGCCGAATTCTCCAAGACTCCCCATGTCCGCGGAGTCGTTTCGGCCGCGCGATCGGCCAATCCCGATTCGGCCTCCTCGCAGTTTTTCATCGTGGTGGCGGACTCGTCCCATCTGGACGGCCAATACAGCGCGTTCGGCAAGGTGGTAGCCGGCCTGGAAGTGGTGGACGCCATCGTGGCGGAGGCGACGGACCACCGGGACAATCCCACGGAGTCGGTTTCCCTGACCGTGAAAATCGTGGAGTCGAAGTAACTTAAATGTTACCTAGGCTTCGCTACGAACCGGATCCGGAAGGCGCCTTTTGCCGATAAGGCCGCGCTCGCCGTTACGCCCTAGACGTGAATCCTGGATGCGCCAGGGAAGCCTTTGGGTATGGGTCTTCCTGGCTTTTTTTCTCACCGTCGCGCCGGTTTGCATTTGGAAATCGGGTCGCTGGTTGGTCGCGGATGATCACTTTCAAAAAGTGCGCTGGGCCGTGGTCTTGGCCGGAGAATCTCGGGATTGCGAGCGTACGGATGCGGCGATTCGGCTTTTCCAGGACGGCCGGATTGATTCCCTGGTCATTTCCGGATGCCGCATATTCAAGACGCGCTACCAGAGTGAATTTCTCGCCGATTACGCCGCGCACGAAGGCGTGCCGCGCGGAAGGCTTTTTGAATTCCGACAGGATGCCTATTCCACCTTGGAGGAGGCGCGCGTCCTGGTCAGGCAATTCCGTCTCCAGAATCTCGATACCGTCCTCATCATCACTTCCAATTACCATACCGCGCGCACGCGCAGGATATTCCGGAAGCTGACGCAGGGATATCCGGTGGTTTTGGTTTATCCCGCGGAGTACCACGTCTACGAGCCCGGGGCATGGTGGTCCAATCGGGAAAGTTTGAAGTATTGGTTTAACGAATGGGGCAAAACCCTTTTCACGGTTTTTGAATTGGCGCGAACCTCTCCGGAAAACGGCAAGGCCGACTTCCAAGGGCTTACGCCGGATATTTGGTCTGGACCCATGGAGAAAGATTCCGGCCATCCAAATCCCAGTTCACCGTCGGGCATGGGGTCCTCGTCCATGGAGTCGGCGCATCCTCAACGAGTTATCTCCACGGCGGAATCCCTCGCGGTCGTCCATCCGGATACCCTAGCCAAACGTTCCCCAACAGCGAAAGTCCCAGATTCGGGAATGCCTTCTGACGACTTACGGGCGGAGGACTCGACGGGAACCCAGGAAAAAAAGGAATCGTCTCTCCACAAGGAAGAAATCAAATCAGCCGCGAACGGTAAAGACCCGATGGATGAATCGTTAAAATCCAACGCCAAGACGGAAGTGAACGACACCTCTAAAAAGCCCGTTCCGAAACTCAAGCATGGTCAATCCAAACCGGAATCGGAGCTTAAAAACTCCGAACACCCGGCCAACAAAGCGGCAAAAAAGCCCCCTGAAAAAGCCAAGAAAAAAACCTCGGCTTAAAATGCTCCCTCTCAGCGACCGAACAATTTTTCTCACGGAATTTTACGCATAAAAAAAGCCCTGCGGTCTGCACCGCAAGGCTTTTTAGGAAGTCTAAAAAATTTGGGGGCTGACTCGCTCTCTGCCCCTATTTCTGGACAGCGTGCACGATGTTGGCGAAAAGCGCATCGGCCAAGGAGTTCTTGCCCAACTTACCCAGCACGTCGAATTGAAAGAAAACCACTTTGCCTTTGCCAAAAGGTATGGAAGCGATGTCCGCGCCCCAACGCAATTTATTTTTCCCGTTGTTGCCAACCAAATTGATGCTTCCCGCCGCGACTGTCATGTCCGCCATCGGCTCGAGACTCCAATAGGGCATGACATCCGCGTAGGTTTGATCCAACATGCACTGTGAGGGCAAATCCTTGAATTCCGGTCCGCCCAAGACGTAATGGAAACTACCGAAAGCGGATCCCGACGATCGGAAGCAGGCGATTTCCGACGGGAGCAGTTTCAAGCTGTTCAAATAGCGGGCGTCCTCTTCCGAAACGTTTCCGAGAATGACCACGCCGCCGGCCGAGGCTTTATCGAAGGCTTTGCGCACGGCGGAGTCGGCCAAGGTCGAAATATCTCCCATAACAGTGACGGTCGCGTCCGGATTGGTAAAGCTGCTGATCGTATCGGGGAAGTTACCCAATAGGGAAACTTGTTTCAGCGGAACATCCAACTTGGTTTCCGGCGGCACCAGGAAAACCTCCTCGGTGCGCGACATTTCCTTGTTGTTTTTGGATAGGTTCAGGTCGAACGTGAACTTGCCCTTCTCGAATCCGACCGGGAACTTGAATCGCCCAACCAGATTGACGCCGGCCTTGGCTTTCCCGGGCAGGGACTCTTGATGCCAAATCCGTCCATTAGGCCCCTTGACGCGCAGCAGGAGGCCATAGTCGCCGAGATGCCCGTCATTGACCATGTGGATTTTGATGGCGGCGGAAGTTCCGATATACGGCGTGCGATCTTCCGCTTCCGCGATGACATGGACGGCCCGGTTGGTTTTACGGATAGCCTCCAGCATGGCCTTGGGCTTACGCTGCCAATTGACCAGACCGGAAAAATGAGTGCCGTAATCCATCCACGAGTCCAACACATAACCCGATACCTGAGGGTTGATGAGCAGTCCCTCGACTTGCTTGGTCAGTCCCTGGCGCGCCACTACGGAGGCTTCCTTCCAAAAAGCCTCGGCGTCCTTGAAGGCCGTGATGTTGCGTTCCTTCAGGATCTGCGTCAATTCGGCATTGAGCTTTTGCAAATCCTTATATTCAGGGTTGGAAGAATATTTTTTGGCCCCTTCCAGCAATTCAATCACGCCGTCCGGATCGCAAACGCCCAGGCCGTCGACCAAGACCTTGCCTTCCAAATCGTCTTTGAGATAATTGTAACGTTCCCAAAAAGATTTACTGCCGTGAATTCCGTCGGACACTGCTTTCCCATCCTTGGAAGAGCAATAGTTGGCCAATAGGGAATAGGTTTTCACCGATACCGGAAATCCGATGCGCAGCTTATGCGATTCGAATGGGCTGATGGTAGCCGCGATGGGTTCATAAACCTTGCCCAAATCGATTTTGCCGCCTCCCTGGCTGTCCATCAGCACGGAGCACAGGTTGGAAAAAATCGGACGCGTGGGATCGAGCTCGGCCGCATAGCGCAAAAGCTTGTTTCCGTTTTCCAAAACCATGGAACCGTTTTCCGATCCGATGACCCAGCCGAAAATGGACGGATGGTGGCCGCCTTGATCGATCAAGGTTTGCAATTGCGCTTTCAAGTTTTCCAGGCCGTCCTTGCTGGACTTCTGGTTGAAGCAAGTGGTCTCCTGCAGGACCAGCAAACCGATTTCGTCGCAAATGTCCAGCACGGCATTCGGCAGCGGCGCGCCGCCGGATCGGAGCAGATTAAAACCGCTCTCCTTGATGAGCATCAATTCCTTGCGCAATTCGAAATCCGCAGGAGGGATTCCGTGCAAGAAGGCGAAAAACCAGGGATAGTTCAGGCCCTTGATTTTCACGGGATGATGGTTCAGCTTGAAGGCGCCTTTTTCCACGTCCGCGCTGCGCATGCCGAAGCGCACTTCCACCGGATAGGACAGGGCCAGCCCCACGTTCACTTTGTAAAGAACGGGGTCGTTGATATGCCAGAGTTTTCCGCTTTCCAATTGCAGGGTCAGGGCAAATCCGCCGTTTTCCTTTTCCAGCTTCACGCTCTTGGTCACCACGCCGATATCGCCGTCGGGGTTGGTGATTTCGTAGGTCAAGTCCGCTTGGAAATTCTTGGGATTCCAGAACTTGGTTTCGATGGTAATCCGGTCCGCCTCGAAATCCGGAAAACAATTCACGGAACGGATTCCGGCCTTACCGACCATGAACAAGGTGACATCGTCGATGATGCCCGCGAAGGATCCGCGCGCGTAGGCGCCTCCGAGGGACAATTCTTGGGAGCTGTATTCGAGGACTTTTCCCTGGCGATCCACGGTTTGCACGCGCACCACGAGGTGGTTGGTTTCGCCGATTTTGACCGCTTTGGATCCGTCCACTTCAAACGGGACATGGCCGCCGAGATGGTTGCCGATTTCCTCCCCGTTCAGCCAAATTTGCGCGTAATGTTGGACGGAACCGAACCGGATGAAAAACCGTTTTGGTGATTCCTTTTTGTCCACGATGAACTCGTGGAAGTAGTAGGCGATGTGCGCGTCTTCTTCGTTGGCTTCCTGGCTCCAAACGTGGGGAATGGACACCTTTTTCAACTGGGCGGGCTTTTTCCGATACCATTGATCGATGAGACCGGCGTCTACCGGATCAAAACAGAAGTCCCAGTTGCCATCCAACTTGACGATAGTGCCCATATTACTCCCCGATGAGGAAAAGAAGGCGAAAGGTCCTGCGCAGTAAATGCGACAGGCGCGGCGCGACCCGTATAGTCAATCCGCGATTAGTGAAAATCGCGAAGCGGACTATCGAAATAGGGAGATAATGATAGTAAATTGGGCCGGATTTTTAAGGTTTGACATCGGATCGCGCCGAAATAGTGGACTTACCCCGGAACGGACGCCACATGCGGGTTACCTGGAGAGCAGGCCGAAATACCAGTTCAAAACAGTCGGTCCGTAGAAGGCCGATAGCAACGTGCCCAGGCAAATATACGGGCCGAAAGGGATATGTCGGTGCTCGTCCAGCTTGCGGAGCAGCAACATGGGCACGCCCGCCACGGTGCCCAGGAACGCCGCGAAGAGCAGTCCGAGTAAGGCCGTTTCCGCGCCGAACAGGGAGCCGGTCATGGCCAAGAGTTTCACGTCGCCAAGCCCCATGGCATCCTTCTTCATGATTTTGCCCGCGACGAATCCCACCACCCACAGGAAAGATCCGCAGGCCAAGGCGCCAATCACGCTGCGCATCGGCGTTCCGCCGCCGGGCAAAAAGCTGATAGCCAACCCGAGGAAAATTCCGGGAAATGTGATCATATCCGGGATGAGGAAATGGCGGAAGTCAATGATGAAAATCGGTATGGAGGCGATGATCAGAAAGGTGACGGCGATTTTGAAATCAAGATCATAACCACGGCCGTCATTGAGCCAAAACCAGATCAGGATGGCGGCGACGACTCCGGTGAGCAATTCCACCAGGGGATATTGGATGCTGATTCGCTCCGAGCAAGACCGGCACTTTCCCCGCAACGCCAGCCAGGAAACGACGGGAAGGTTTTCGTACCACTTGATGACGTAACCGCAACGGGTGCAATGGGAAGCGGGCCAGACGACCGACTCGCCGCGGGGCATGCGGAAAATCACCACGTTGAAAAACGATCCGATCATCAGGCCGAAAAGACCGCCTAAGCCAATCAGGATGGGAGCGGGGAGCAGGGAGAAATCCATGAACGTCATTGTCCGAATAAATCGGCTATCCGGCAAGCCCGCGCGGGAGGATGGCGAAGATCGGGTTTGGTCGCGACAAAAGTGGATCGTGGGAAGACGTTAATCGTTTAAATGGAATAGTCGTCAGTAAACATCTTGACGCCTTTGGGAACGGCGAAGGCCGTGTCGCCCTTGACCAGACCCAGGGCTTGGAATTCCGGCTGCGGGAGTTCGATTTGCAATTCCGGGCCGCCCGCCGTGGCCAAACTGACGCGCACGGAAAGGCCGATGGTGCGATAATGGATGATACGCCCTTCGATGGAATTGTTGCCTTCCTTGCCGCGATGCAAGGTCAGTTCATGCGGTCGGACAAAAACCGAACGCGCGCCGGAGTCCTCGGGCGCCTTGCCGGGATGGACCAATTCCAAATTGGCCTGCGACTCCCCATGTTCCAGGCGACTGTGGAAAATATTCACGTTTCCAAGGAAGTGCATGACGAATCCGTTGGCGGGATGATGGAAAATCTCTTCCGGCGATCCGATCTGCTCGACGCGGCCTTTGTTCATGATCACCACGCGATCGGCCACCTCAAACGCCTCGTCCTGATCATGCGTCACGAAAACGCTGGTCATCTTGAGCTCGTCATGGAGATTGCGCAGCCAACGCCGCAAGTCTTGGCGCACCTGGGCGTCCAGGGCTCCGAACGGTTCATCCAGAAGCATCACCCGTGGACGCGCGGCCAAGGCCCGGGCCAGCGCCACGCGCTGTTTTTGGCCTCCGGACAATTGGGATGGGAAGCGGTCGCCAATGCCGCGCAACTGAATCAAGCCGAGCAACTCGTCGACGCGCTTCGCGGTTTCTTCCTTGGGCCGTTTCTGGATTTTCAGTGGGAAGGCAATATTCTCGCGCACGGTCATGTGTTTGAACAATGCGTAATGCTGGAAAACGAAACCCACTCCGCGATCGCGGACGGCGAGACTCGACGAGTCCGTATCCCCGAACAAAATTTCACCTTGATCGGGCGATTCCAGCCCGGCGATGATGCGGAGTAAAGTGGTTTTACCGCATCCGGATGGACCCAATAAAGCGACCAATTCCCCATCAGGAATGTCGATATTGACGTCGTTTAGCGCTTGCGTGGCTTCGAAATACTTGCGCACCTTGCGGATGGAGATTTGCATGTAGCGCTTATCCTATTAAACCTATTGGAATGATATGTAAAAATGGGGATTGAGATTGTCAAAGCGGATCAAATAGGCCAGTCAGCGATGACGCAAAATCCAGGTTTCCGTCTGGTTTTCCAGTTCCGGCCGGTCAAAATCCAAGGTGATGACATGGTTTCCACGTTGATAAGTCAGCAGGGTTTTGTCCGAACTTCCAATTGATTTCATGAGGCGAACGGTCCCCGAATAATCGCTGGTTGTGTCGGTCTGGCTGTGATGAATCAGGATGGGGGATTGGACCGAATGCGCCAGGGGCCAGAATCTTCGACCGGCTTCAGCTACGCTGATCATGGATTGTGTGGCCAACGCCGAATAAGCAACGTGGTCCGCTGCCGCGACGGGATCGCGAATGGGTCCTGGATTTTTTTTACGCATTACGGCGGGAAGCGGCACGCGGCCGACCAACCAGCGATTGGGAAGGCCGAAGGTTTTTCCGTAAGGCTGAAGGAAGGGCGCGATGAGAATCAGGTTGGCGACTTGGACGCGGGCCGCGAGATATAAGGCCATCAGGCCACCCATGCTAAGCCCGCATATCGATACCCGTTCGTGAGCAGCGGACAGTTCGTTCCAGGCCGAGGTCGCGTCGGCGAGGTAATCTTCGAATCGCGTCGGCAGTAGATCTTCGAGGCGCGTGCCATGGCCTTTCAAAAGCGGACAGTGGCAACGAAAGCCCAGGGCGGATAACTTTTCCGCCAGGGGCCGCATTTCCCGGGGCGAGGAGTGCCATCCGTGGAGTAACAAGACGGCATGGCTTCCCTGTCCCAAGTCGAAAGCCTCCGCCCCCCGTATCACTCCGGTTACGGGATCGCGAGTGTATTCCCTTGGAATTTGGTAACCGCTAGTCACGGGTCTTTCCGCCTTTCCGGATTTCCGCCTTTCCGGATTTTTTCCGGCGCGCGCCCGGTTTCGCCGCCGGGGCGGGGTGTTCGCCGCCGGTGGCCGACAACCCTTGCGTCACGTGCGCGTAGGCCTCGTCCACGGTTTTACAAATCTTGAAAAGGCCCAGATCCTCCGGGCTGATCATGCCCGTCTCAACCAGGTAATCGATGTTCAAAACCTTGTTCCAGAAATCCGCGCCATATAACACGATGACCATGTTTTTGGTGATGCGCTTGGTTTGCACCAAGGTCAACACCTCCATCATTTCGTCCAAGGTTCCGAAGCCGCCGGGGAAAATGATGATGGCCTTGGCCATGTACACGAACCAGAATTTCCGGACGAAGAAATAATGGAAGTCGAAATTCAAATGCGTTGAGATGTACGGGTTGGCGTGCTGTTCGAAGGGCAGATGGATATTAAGGCCGATGGACGGGGCTTTGGCCAAATGCGCCCCGCGGTTGGCGGCTTCCATGATGCCCGGTCCTCCACCGGAGCAAATGGCGTATTGCTTCGGTTGCCGCTTATTCCATTGCGACAGCCGACGGGAAAGCTCTACCGTATCCTCATAATAGCGGGACATCTCCAGATTCTGTGTGGCCCGGGCTAAGGCGATTTTGTCTGCCTTAAGATTTTTTTTAACCTTCGCCAATTCACCTAACGCGGTTTTCCTGGGCAAGATGCGCGCCGACCCGAAAAAAACGATGGTGTTGTCGATGCCGAATCTGCGGAAACGGTATTCCGGCTCAAGAAATTCCGCCAGGATGCGGATGGATCGGCCATCCTTGCCATGCAGGAATTCCTTATCCAAAAATGAAAACGGCAGCAAACCTTTTTTAACCATAATATTTTTAACGCGCCTCTCCTATGATGAAACCTATCACTATGAACGCCTCCATCAGTTTCACATGATTAACAATATTTTTCAACTTGAACCAGGGCCACAGGTTACGAAGGGGGAACGCTTGTGATGCCGGGCCGCTGAGTGGTATGCTATTGCCATGAGTGGCGCGGGCGTTTCCCAGGCTTTCCGTCAGGCCTTGCGATGGCGGTTACGCGGCATGCTGCGCCTGGTTCCTAAACGGCCTTTCCAAAATGCGATTCCACCTCGTGAAATCGCCTACCTATTCGCCGGAACTTACGGAGATTTCGTCCAAGCCCTGCGGCCGCTGCAAAGATTGGCCGAGGCGTATCCCGATTGCCGCCTCCTAGTTTCGGGCGCCGATCGATTCGTTCGCGAGTTCGCGAGTGAAATGCCTTCGGGAGTTTTGCCGGTGACGGGAACGGCCCCCTGGCGATGGCTATGGCGTCCAGTGGATTTAATGTTCACCAATGCCGTGGGCGTCTATCGCGTCCGGTTCGATATGCTGGCTGTGTTTTGCGCTCGGCGCGCGTACGGATTCCGGCATGCCCATGAGACGGGTCGCGGCGGATATCGACTGACCCTGCCGTTGACCGATACGGTACGCAGTTTCGCGGAGGAAAATCTCCGACTGCTGGACCTTGCGGAGGTGGCAAGCCCCATGGTGGTTGGCGGGGCGGGTTTGCAGAACGCGCAGGCCGCAAAGCGCGATCTGGCTCTGAAGTTTGTGCAGTCTAGTCCAGCGGATTCGACCGCATCCGAAAACAGTCCCATCCTATTCCACATCGGTAGCGCGGGGCTTAAAAAAGATTTCGGATTAAAAATTTATACGCGCATCATTTTCGGAATCCTTGGCAAACTGGGCGGCCGTGACGTGCGGGTTATCATGGGGCCTGGAGATGAAGACATCGCCTTGGAGATTGCGACGGGTACGCGTCATGTCCCGCAAATGTTCCCGATGACGAGATTGATTTCGGAATTGAAATCCTTCTCCGGAACGGTATTGTGCTTCAATAGTTTTTTAGCTCACCTGTGCGTTTATTTGGAGCGACCGGCAATCGTCATGCATCGCGAGGCCGTGCCATACGGATATGACTGCGCGCCGTGGCATCGACAGTTAATCCTGCGGTCCGAACGCTCTTGGGATACTTCCGAGGTCCTGGCCATGTTAAAGACGCG
>JADGQO010000232.1 GCA_017881725.1 Fibrobacteria bacterium | reverse complement strand
TCATTCAATCCTAAATCCACGGTGTTTCGGGTTTGCCGGTTTTCCGATTAGACGCTTGAAATGGTAAAATCCGCTATGCGATTTCCGCTCCCATCGGCGCAAATAACCACTAAACCAATACCGCGAAATCACTGTAATAGTGCGTTGGCGGCAAAGTGGCGTCCCGTTGTCGGCTGGTTGGCGTAACTACGCCCGGCGAAGCGGGATATATTTTCGCCATGAGCAAACACCATCAGGATGAAAACCGAGATATTGAGATGAAAATCGATTCCGTCGCCCTCCGCGCTCGACGCGAGGGGAAGGCTTGGTCGCAGGAACATTTGGCCGAGATTACGGGCCTCAGTCTGAGAACCATTCAACGGGTTGAAGCGGAAGGCAAGGCGTCGCATGAGACCCGCTTGGCGTTGGCCGCCGCTTTCGACTGCCAGGTATCGGATTTGGGGTCCGAGGCGCGCCCTTTACCTTTTCCTTTTCCCACCGGCAAAAATCCCAGCGGAGGAATTGCGGAATCCGTTGCAGTTGGCGGCGATGCGCCTCCTTCGCGGAGCAGCCGGAATCTGTGGATACTACCCGTAATCGCCACCTTCCTGCTGATTTTGGATTTGCGGCAAAACGGGACTATCCGATGGGCGCAATGGCCGCTTTTGGGCCTCGGCATCGCATGGATTCAATCGGCGGCGCGGGTATGGATTGTCCGCCGGTTCCCGGTCAATTCCCGAATGTTAGGATTTGTGACGCACGGAATCACTTATGTCCTAGTCTGCGGATTTCTGGCCTTCATGGATATCCGGACCTCGGGGCGTATCACCTGGTCGCAATGGCCCATGCTGGGCTGGGGCTTCGGGCTGTGCATGCACGGACTTTCCCGCTTCCGGCCGCGCGAGCGAAAAACCGCGACTTAGCGATAAGGATATTTACCTTTTGCGGAGGGATTCCCGGGAACTTGGAATTCCGAAGGCATAAAGGAGTGGCCATGCAGAACGATATTCGCGCCAAAATCGTGCAGGTGATCGAAGTGGAACATTTGCGGACGGGCGAGGATGGCCAAGGTCTGCCGACGCGTTGGGTCAAAACTTTTTGGGACATGAAGGGGACTTTCCTTGCCGAGCACGATCCCTTGCTCGAGGAAGCCCGCCGCAAGCACGTTGGAGCCGCGACCACTACGGAAACCTTTCGACGTTAACCAAGCGAAGGCTACGTAACCTTCACAGGACGTACCTTAAACGTTACCCGCGGTATTCGGAGCGGGCCGTGCAGGTTTCGTGCAGGATGACGGCGGTGAGCAGGGGCAACGCAGGCTTCAGGCGATCCCAAATCCATTTGCAAATCATTTCCGACGTGGGATTGACCAGTTCCGGAACATCCTCGTTCAGGAAACGATGATCCAAAGCCTCCTCGACGGGCTTGCAGGCCTTTTTGATATCGGCGAAATCCATCACCCAACCGGTATGCGCATCGACAGGACCGGTGACCTCCACCTCGCAGCGGAAACTATGCCCATGCAAACGTCCGCATTTGTGCCCGGCGGGCACGTTGGGCAGGAAATGCGCCGCCTCGAAACCGAAGGACTTGTAAAGTTTCATGCTCACGCTGGCCAAAGTAATTAAATTCCCCATTCGATGAAAACCACTAAATCCTCAACTGCTCTGCTGGCCCTGTGCAGTCTACTCTGGATAGGTTGCGCCGGATCCGGCCGAATCGATTCGCCTCGGTCGGCGGAGTCCATGGCCGTCGACCTAGCCAATAAACAGTGCCGCGCACGTTACGGCAAGGCGCCTTTCCGCACCGGAATTTTTCCGGCAACGCCGTCCGACTCGCGCTGGCTATGGGGTTGGTTGGATCCAAATCAGGCGCAAGGATTTTCCGCCCAGGTATCCTTCCGGCAGGATGGGAGCGACGCGCAAGTGGAAGTTGTTTACGCCAGCCACCGGAACGATAATCCCGCCGAACCCGACGTGCCCCAAAATTTCCTGAATGGCAACGATTCCCTCCCTGGAGAGTCCGTCCCATAACGGGTGCAAGGGTTAGGCGACGCCGAGAGCTCGCAGCCCTTGCACCAGGGCCACGGAAAGCACGTAGGCTCCTCCGGTATACAACGCCAACTGCAGGGCGGGAAGCTTCCAACCGCCGCTTTCCTGTCGGGACACGGCCACCGTGGCCAAGCATTGCAAGGCGATCATGAAAAACAGGATCACGCCCAACACCGAGGAAACCGTAAAAATCTTTTTCCCCGAATCCTCGAAGCGCACCTCGGACATGCGCGCGAGCAGTCGATTGGCCAATCCCTGGTTTTTGCCGTCGGCGGATCCGTCGTCGATACGGTACATCAAGACCATGGCGCTGACAAAAACTTCCCGGGCCGCGAAGGCGCATATCATGGCGACGCCGCCGCGCCAGTCCAGGCCCATCGGGCGCATGACGGGCTCGATGATGCGGCCCAATTGCGCGGCGTAACTGTGCGTGACGGCCACGTATTCGCTGCTCGCGGACACGGCGGTTCCTGCCGCCGGAGCGGCGGTTCCAGCTGCGGCGGAGACTTCGGCGGACATTCCGGAGGAAACCTTGGGCGGCTCCACGGGCGGCGTGTGCGTCAGTACCCATAAAGCCAGCGATATGAATACGATGGTCATTCCCGCCTTGCGCAGGTATTGCACAGCCTTGTGGTAGGTGGAGTGGATCACGATTTTGAAAACGGGCTTGCGTAAAGCGGGCAGCTCCAGGATGAATCCCGAAAACCCGTGCGCGCGGCGGATGCGGCTGATGACCGTGGAAACGACGGCGCCCATCACCAGGCCCATCAGGTACAGTCCGGTCAACATCAGGCCGCCCAACCAGGGCTTGTCATGCGGAGTGAGAAAGGCCAGCAGCAAGGTATAGACGGGCAGGCGCGCACTGCAACTCATGAGCGGAATGATGAAGATGGTGAGGTTGCGCTCGAAGCGGTTGGGTATGGTCCGCGCGGCCATCATGGCCGGAATGGCGCAAGCATAGCCCGACAATAACGGGACGAAGGACTTCCCGTTGAGGCCGATCTTCGACAAAGGCTTGTCCACCAACGCCGCGCCGCGCGCCAGGTATCCGGAGTCTTCCAAATAGCCCATGGCGAAAAACAGAATCAGGATTTGCGGCAGGAACACCATCACCGAACCGATGCCGCCCAGGATTCCGTCGGCGATCAAATCGGATATCCAGGAAGCGGGCAATAAATGTTTGACGGCCGCGATCAACCATCCGAAGCCGGCGTCGATGCCGTCCATGAAAGGCGTGGCCATCCAAAAAATCGAAGTGAAGATAAGGAACATGGCCGCCAGGAACACGGCCAGGCCGTACACAGGGTGTAAAAGCACCCGGTCCAAAGACCGCCGGGTCGCGGCTGCGCCCGTGAGCGCGGGATTTGCATCTGCGCGGGCCGAAGCGGAAGCGGGATGACCGGACGCGGAATGGGCCACGGAGGAAATCACCAATCGTTCCAACTCATCCAAGGCGGTAAAGCTTTCCTGGACCCTATCCGGCGTGAGGTCGCGTTGAAAGGCCGCCAGGTCTTCCGAACCCGGAAACTTTTTCGATCCCGAAATTTGTTCACGAACGCGGGCCGCCGCCATGGCGCCCAGCTCCGCAGCCTTATCCTTGCGCCGCGGGTCCAACTCCATCACGGGGCATTCCAACATTTCGGACAGCTTGCGGGAGGAAATTTCTCGTCCCCCGGATCGCAATAAATCGGTCATGGTCAAGGCCACGATCAAAGGGAATCCGACATCCTGTAATTGCCGAACCAGGTACATATGCCGCGACAGTTGGGTCGCATCCACCACCGCGATGATCAACGCCGGCCGCTGCGCGCCGAACAAAGCGTCCACGGTGACTTTTTCATCCAAGGATGCGGGCGCCAAACTCGTGATGCCGGGAGTATCCATCACGCGGCAATCCAAATCACCGAACACTCTTCCCGTGCCGATGGCGAACTCCACGGTCGCGCCGGGGTAATTGACGGTATTGTAATGGGAGCCGGTGAGGCGATTGAACAGCGTGGTCTTGCCGGAGTTAGCCGATCCCACCAAAGCGATGAGCGGCACTTTTTTTGCGTCGGAGGGCGGCGTCGGCGCCGGTCGGTTTAGATCCGCACGCGAATGCATCGGGCTTCGCCCTTCCGCAGCGCGATGTTCGTCCCGCGCAAAGCGTAAATATGCGGATCCCCAAAGGGCGTCGACATGAGAAAGGTGATCGGACTACCAGCCACGAAGCCCAACTCCATCAAATGCATTTTCGCGCGCGTCTCCGCCACGATGCCGACTATCACCGCGGTTTGCCCCGGATACAGGCTATCCAAGGACACTCCGGCGATGTCGGAGGATTCCACTTCCATGCGAAGTTCACTCTGTCTTTTGGCAATTTTAACCATGGTGCACACACATTCCTGGATATTCGGTGGTATTAATAATACTCAGCTCTTTCTTATTTATCAAGACTAAGTCTCAATCTAAATTCTGACACTGGAGAGAACTCCCTCTGGAAACCATTTTTCCAGGAGAGACGCCCTTCTCAACTGCTTATCGGCATTATAGGACCGAGATTCAATATCAATCTTATTTGTCGGAACCCCTTTTTGCACCACTTTCAAATCGCCAATTTGGCAAACCCTCAGAAAAAGCGGGGTTTGGGGTGCCCGCCAGCTATTTTCTCCCCATATGGTTCCATCCGCGAATCAGTCGGAATCCGGCGATGCAGGATAGCCTGTTCAACTCTGGCCCTGCCTGGGACCGGGTAAGCGAAAATGAACGCCTGATCCAAGCTGTTTTTTTACACGCCGGCGTCGGAATCGGGCAGTTGGATATTTCGGGACGTTGGATGCGCGCCAATCCCAAATTGATCGAGATGCTTGGCTATTCCGATTCAGAACTGATGGAAAAGAATTTGCTCGATCTCGCCTGCCCACAAGACCGCGCCCACATGCGCTTGACGCTTTACAACTTACAGGCCGGCGCCCTGGAGTTCCATTCGGATGAGTACCGCCTGTTGCGCAAACCCGGCGACACCGTCTGGGTGCACCTGCGGCTGGCGGCCGAACGGGGGGCCACGGACGTACAGGACGACTGGCTCATCGTCGTGATGGAGGACATCGAAGCGCGCAAAGCGGCGGAACGCATCCTACGCGATCAAGAGGAATTCCTGCAAAGCATTTATGCCGGCGTGGACGAAGCCATTTTCGTCGTGGAACCCGGACCTGGGACGGACTTCACCTTTCTGGATTGTAACCCGGCGTACGCAAGGTTGGTCAGTGAGTTAGGCGTCGACGTCGCGTCGCTGGTCGGCGTCCGGCTGGGAGCTTTCCCGGCCTCGGCGCAAGAGGGCCCGTTCGCGCATCTGCGCGCCGGATGCGCCGAATGCGCCGCCACGGGACTTCCGGTGGAGTTCGAGGGCAGTCTCACCTTCGCGGGCAGGACCAGCCACTGGTTCAACCAGCTTTCGCCCCTGAAGGACGCCACCGGCCGAACCTACCGCATCGTCGGCACGAGCGTGAACGTCACCGGGCAAAAACAAAGCGCGGAAAAAATTCGCGCGACCGAGGAGATCTTGCGCCAGGCGCAGAAAATGGAGGCGGTGGGCCGGCTGGCCGGCGGCATCGCCCATGATTTCAACAATCTGCTTACCGCCATTAACGGTTACGGCGACCTTTTGCTGGGCCGCATCCCGCCCGCCACGCGGGAACACGATTTCGCTCTCGAGATCCGCAAGGCCGGGGACCGGGCCGCGAACCTGACGCAACAACTGCTGGCCTTCAGCCGCAAGCAAGTGCTGTCCATCCGCGACGTGGATCTCAACGCCGTGGTTACGGACATGGCCAAGATGCTGCAACGTTTGATTGGAGAAAACATTACTCTAATCACAAAATTGGACGGACGGCTCGGGCCCATCCAGGCCGACGCCGGGCAAATCGAACAGGTGATTCTCAATTTGTGCATCAACGCCCGCGACGCCATGCCCGACGGCGGCGAACTCTCCTTGGCGACGGAGTCGAAGGAATTGGACGCCGGCTCCTTCGGCCCCGAAAAGCCCTTGGCTCCCGGCGCCTACGCGGTGATGACCGTGAGCGACACGGGCATCGGCATGGACAAGGAAACCCAAGCGCGCATCTTCGAGCCTTTCTTCACCACCAAGGCCACCGGCAAGGGCACGGGCCTGGGAATGTCCACCGTGTACGGCATCGTGCAGCAAACCGGCGGGGATATACGAGTCAGCAGCGAACCGGGCCGGGGCACGGTATTCCGCGTTTACCTTCCCGCGGCGAAAGGCCGTCAACGTCGGCGCGTCGCGAAGCCGAAAATCGTCGGCCAGGCGTTGCCGCGCGACGGAGCCGAAACCGTCCTGGTGGTGGAGGACGAGGATTCGTTGCGCCGCTTGATCGCTGACGTGCTTTCCGGCGCGGGTTACCGTGTGCTCACCGCCGCCAACGGCATCGAAGCCCTGCAAATGGTCGGCCAAAGCGCGGCGGACATAGACTTGGTGGTAACCGATCTGGTGATGAGCGGCATGGGCGGCCGCGAATTGACCGAGAAACTTACCGCCCTGGCGATCCATCCCAGGCTGCTGTACATATCGGGTTACACGGACGATACGGTGGTCCGGGAAGGCATCCGCGTCGCCGAAATGGAATTCCTGCAAAAGCCTTTCACAGCTGCGGCTCTGCTGCAACGCATCCGCCGGATGTTGGACGCGCCCGCGCCGTTCCCGGATTCCCAACCCCCACCCGATTCGGACTCCGTGGGCTGAGCGGCGAACCGAGGGTTCACGGAAAACCTGAGGTTTGACCGGAAGCTGCCGCCGCCGCTGCTTTTTTGGATGGAACTCCACTCGAAGTTTTTTCCGCTTGGGCCGGTTGGGTTGGGCAATATTTTCTCCATTGTTCCCGGCAATGTTTAATCCAAACATCAACATTCGCCTTAATTCGGCCATTTTTTGAAGATGTAGGAATTGGTACCGGAATTGCTTTAATCCCCTGCAAGACCATAAACGCTTTCCGAAGGGGCGCATATGTTTGCAGAGACGATGGAATTGACCGAGAAGAGAAAAGACGAACCCTTAATCAGCATCCGCGACGCCGCGCGCATCATCGGCGTCCCGCCGCATACCATCCGGTATTGGGAGAAGGAATTCTCCGACTTCCTGGTGGCGCCGCGCACCATGGGGAAACAGCGGCGTTACGGTGACCTGCAAATCCACAAGCTGCGGATGATCTTCCGCATGCTCAAGGAAGAGGGTTACTCGATAGCGGGCGCCAAGCGCGCCTTGGCCAAGCAGAACCAGGCCGCCAACCTGACCAACAGCCAGGCCACCGGCACCTTGGAAACGCTCAGCGCCGAGATGGCCGAGAAAATCCTGGCGCTGGTCAAAAATGAGCTCAGCTACCAGTTCTAGCCGTCCGCGCTATTCCGTCGTCATCGTCACCTACAATTCGCTCGCCAACATCCAGGTCTGCCTGGACTCGTTGCGGCGATGCGCGGGACACGCGTTGGCGGGCGGCGCGCACGAGTATATCGTCGTCGACAACGACTCCCGCGACGGGACGCCGGCCTACCTGTCCGCGCAAGGGGACGTGAAGGCGATTCTCAATCGGACCAACAACGGGTTTTCCAAGGGATGCAACCAGGGGGCGGCGATCGCCGAGGGCGAATTCCTCGTCTTCCTGAATCCGGACACCCTCGTGACACCGGGATGGACTTCGGCCATGGCCCGGTACTTCGAGGATCCGACGGTCGGGGCCGTGGGTCCCGTTTCCAATTACGTAGCCGGCCTGCAACGCCTCGACCTGAACCTGCCGGAAGCCTGGCGCGGCGCGCAAAGTTTTCCCGGAACCGGCGCCGCCGAGGTGGCGGAAAACCTGGCCGGCATACTGCGTGAAGGCAACGCCGGACGCGGTATTGTCACCCGCTTGCTAATCGGTTTTTGCCTGATGATGGACCGCAAGCTGTTCCTCTCCATGGGCGGCATGGACGAGGATCTTTTCCTGGGCAACGACGACCTGGATCTGAGCTGGCGCTTGCGCAACGAAAATCACAAACTGGTCGTGGCTTCGGACAGCTTCGTGTTCCACGAGGGCCAGAAGAGCTTTAAGACCGAGAAAAAATCCCGCGTCGATCAGCTGGTCCAGGAATCGACCGACGCCCTATACCGAAAATTGGTCAAACATTACGGCGGGCGTGAGAAGGTTCCCGCCGCGCAAGATTTGTGGGGCATCGGTTGGTTCAACCCTTCCCCGGAATTGGTGCAGGGCGAATTAAGCCCAGCGGAGGCGACTATGCAGACACTAGCCCAACCGACCCAAGCCTGGACAGGCGTATCCGCCTTGATTTACCTGGGCCCGCCGGACCAGAATGGCGGCAAGGCCAATGCCGACCGGCTGGAACGCAGCCTGGCCACCTTGCCCGCGCGGCCCTCCCCGGAAGTCATCCTGCTCAACTGTTCCGGTAGCGGCGCGGTTACGGCCTCCCCCGCCGCCGTGCGCAAACTCGATTTGGGCGCCTGGACCGGACCCAAGCAGGCGCTGGAAAGCGCCTTAGCCTCGATACGCGGCAGCCATGTCCTGTTCTGCCTGGCCGGAGTGGAGTTTTCAACCTTGTTCAACCATTGGCTCGACAAGCGCCCGGCGGAAACCCTGGGCCAGGTGCAGCCCCTGCCCATGCGCCTCTCCGACGGCCGCGAAGCCAAATCCACCATGGCCTTCCTGGCCTCGATCGATTGGCTCCGCCCCGCCTTGGCGGCGACGCCCAACCTTTCCAATCCCCGCGAATTCCTGTCGGTATTCGGGGAAAGGATACGCTCCGCCGTGTCCGGACGGCCCGCCGATCCTCCTTGGCTTTTGGCTCCCGGATTGGAGGATACACATTCCTTCGGCGCCGCCTCTGCCGCCACCTCCTGGACTCCCGTCAAGGTCTCGCAGATCCCGGCCGATATCGCTCCGAATCCACCGGCCTCCGTAACATCCGGGTTAACCAACATCCCGCCCTCGCTCACGGATATACTCACCACTTTGCGGGAGACGGCACGGAAACCGTCCGCAACCACGTCTGCCATAGGTGGATCCACCATCGTGGCGACCGCCATCAATTCCGTGAATGATTCGACATCACCTCAAGTGGCTGGAGACATCATCGGGCTGTATCCGGAAAGTTTACGCGCCGCCTTGCGCGCGGCCCGGGAGTTTGGATTAGCCGGCTCCGACGCCGAGACGCCTCCCGTCGCGGGTCCCGTGCGCGTATTCGACGCCAAAGGCAAGCTGGCGCCGCTGTCCGGCCAGGACCTGGTTATCCTGCGCGTTACCCAGGATATCCTGGAAAACCTCCCTGATCGTATGCGCAATATCCGCGCACAGGCCCGCGGACTTAAGCAATTCATTGTTGTCTGCAACGCGAAGCTAGCCCTGGGTCTCAAGCCCACCCAAGAATCCATCCTCGCTCCCGTGGATTTGACCGGTGACGGAATCCGCGTCGCCTTACATCGCGCCGGCTTCGCGCCTACGGCGGAGCGGCCCTACCGGGGCTTCCCGGAATCGGTCAGTGATGGATCCAATTTGGAAGGCTGGCTGCAAATTGAGGCGATTCCGCGCAACGCCCAACCCGCGTTGGGGAAACTCGTCTCCATCGTCATACTCGGATTCAACCAAGTCGAGTACACGCGCAAATGCATCGAATCGATCCAGCGCCATACGCGCCAACAGTATGAATTGATCCTGGTCGACAACGGCAGCAAGGACGGTACGGAAAAATATTTCCGTTCCCTAACCGGAGCCAAGATCATCCGCAACGCGAAAAACCTGGGTGTCGCCAAAGGCTGGAACCAGGGCATGCGCAAAGCCTCCGGCGACTACATCCTCATCCTCAACAACGACGTGATCGTCGGGCCGGAGTGGCTGGAAAACATGGTTCGTCTGGCCGAGAGCGACGCGAAGATCGGATTGGTCGGGCCGCGTTCCAATTACATCGCGGGGCCCCAGGTGGTACCCAGCGTGCCCTACAAGGCGGAAAGCGAAATCCAGACGTTCATCGCGAAGTGGCAGAAGGAACACGATCTTTCCGCCGCGGAATTCAAATTCATAAAGGGGTTCTGCCACCTTATCCCCCGGCGCGCGTTCACTGCGGTGGGGCTTTATGACGAGCGTTACGGCAAAGGCAATTTCGAGGATGACGATTATTGCATGCGCGTCCATCTTCATGGATTCAAGGCACTCATCGCCAACGATTCCTTCATCCATCATTTCGGAAGCGTCTCCTTCAACCAGGAATCCGTGGATTGGAACGCCCTGATGATCGAGAACAAGAAAAAATTTGAGCGGAAGTGGGCCAACGGCGCGGCCGCCCTTAATGACACCCAAGTCGATACCCAAGTATCCGATCCGGACGCCGGGGCAAGCGAAGCCGATGCCGCCGATGCCGGGTTGAAAGCCGCCATCGCATCGCTGGAAAAATCGCTACGCGTGGAAATTTCCTTGCCGGGACAGTCCGCACCCCGCGCCAACGCCTCATCGTCCACGTCGGCCGCATCCGACGGAGCCAAGGCAACGAAGAACTCGAACAAATTAATCCAGGAGGGCCTGGCCGCCTACAGTTCCGGTAATTTGGATCAAGCGCGGAATATCTTCCTACAGGCGCAAACCCAGGATCCTGCCAATTCGGAGGTGTATTGCAATCTCGGCGTGGTCTGTTTCCATGAAAACAAACTTCCCGACGCGACGGAGTTTTTCCTGAAAGCCCTGGAGCTGAATCCCAATCATCCCGATGCGGCCCAAAACCTTCTCGATTGCCTGGCCCAAGGAAACATCCCGATGGTCCTGGAGGACATGGACAGCCTCGCCGCGCGGTTTCCAACCAACCCGGTGCTAGCCTCGGCCCAAGCCCGCGCCTCGGTCATGAAAGATTCGCCCGCCGCCACGCCCATAGCTTCAATGGCCGTAGCTTCTAACAGCGCTTCCGACGACAAGGGATCGAGCCGCTGGTCGCCGGCGCCGGACGGCCTCCCGGATTGGCGCGCTGAAATCGAAGGCTTAATTGCTTCCGGCGAAGCCTTGCGCGCCACCGAACGCGTGGAAGCGCGGCTGAAGACCGGCCAGGACGCCGGAATCTGCCATAACTATCTCGGCATCATCGCCCACGCCGGCTCCGAAACGGCCCTGGCGCTGCAACATTTTTTCGCGGCCGCCAAGCATTGCCCCGCCGAGCCGGACATCATTTTCAACCTGTCAGACACGTTGATCGCAATGGGAAGGGCCGCCGATGCCGTCCGGGTTTTGGAAGACGCCTCCCAAAATAGCGCCCAAAACGCCGCCGAAGCTGCGGTTGATTTTGCGGCCTGCGCCGAGCAATTACGGGCCGCGAAGGAACGCGGAAAAATCGATGCGGATTTGTTGGACGCGTCCCGCGAGGCGAATCACAAGGGTGAAGCCCTATTGCGCGCCGGAAAGACCGAGGATGCCGCACCGTATTTCGATGCGGTCCTGGAAGCGGATCCCGATGATTTCCGGGCGCTCAACAATCTCGGCCTGTGCGCGTGGTACCAGGGGAAGGGAGAATCCGCGTGGAGAAGTTTTTCCAAATGTCTCGCCCTGCGGCCGACCTGGAAGGACGCGCTCATCAACGCCTTCGACACCGCGCTCGCGCTCGGGCGCATTGAGGATATGCGTCCGCTGCTGGATCGCGCCGACGCCGCCGCGCCTGGCGCCCCCGCTGGGTCCGGGCACGAAATCACGGAGGCCATGCGCGGGCACATCCGCCGCGAGGGTCAAGCCATTTACAGTTGCGAAAGCTTTGACGATTTGCAAGATGGTTATGCAACCCTGGACCGCGGGGAAAAGGCCATGCGGGAAGGCCGCCAGGGGGACGCCATCCTGGCATTCCTGGAGGCCATGCGGAACCGATCGGAAAACCCGCAAGCCTTGAATGGACTGGGCATCATCGCCTTCGCGGAAAAGCGTTTTGCCGACGCCTTCGGGCTTTTCGAGGCGGCCGCAGCCTTGCATCCTTTGGATCAGGACATCCTGCTCAACCTGTGGCAAGGAGCCCGGGCCTTGCAACGGGAGCGCGAGGTGCTGCCCAAGCTGCGGAAATCCCTGGAGCGTAACCCGGCCTTGGAAGAAGTGCGCGCCGTCGTCAAGGAATACGCGTAAGGAGGCGGCAACGAGAGGGCCATGACCGAAATCACCGAACCGGCCATGACCGTGGCCATCATCGCCCGCGATGAGGAGAAAAACCTCCCCGCGCTTTTCGCGTCCCTGCCCAAAATTGGCCCCGAATTCGGCCGTGGCCTGCAAGTGGTCGTCGTGGACACCGGTAGCCGGGACGATACCCGTAACATCGCCGCTACTTGGGGCGCCGAAGTGTACGATTTCACCTGGACCGACGATTTCTCCGCCGCCCGTAACCACTGCCTGGGCTTCGCCCGCGGCCGTTGGATCCTCTGGCTCGACGCCGACGACGTGCTGCCCAAGGCCACGCGCGCCTGGCTTGAGGAGATCCGCGGGCTGGCGACCGAACGCGCCTACGCCTTCAACGTCCGATCCCCCGGTCCCGACGGCACCGAATCCGCCTGCGCCCAGATCCGCCTGTTCCCCAACCATCTGGGGCTGGCCTTCCGCCATCCGGTGCATGAAAGCCTGGGCGAATCGATCGTGGAGCATGGCCTCGCCGTGGCCGCCACCGGGTTGGACATCGAACATACCGGATACCAAAACCCCGAAAGCGTGGAGCGCAAACGCATCCGCAACCGCAAGCTCTTGGAACGAGCCATGGGCGCGGATCCGCCCCCGCCGGCCCTGCGGCTCGCCTATGGGCGCATGCTCATGGGCGACAGGAAGTATCTCAAGGCCGAGGAAGCCTTTCGGCGCATCTTGGCCGAAAAAGGCGGAACGCGCGACGTGCGCCGGGCCGCGCGCATCCATTTGGGCCAAAGCCTGGGATTCCAAGGACGGCCCGAAGAAGCGCTGGCGGCGTTGACGCTTGGCAAGGATCTCGGCCGCGACCACGCGCAATTCCAATTGGAGTACGGCAAGGCCTTGTGGCTGACCGGTGATCAGAATAACGCCCGTATCGCCTGGACGAACTGCCTGAATTCGGGGCCGGAATTGGGAACCATCCCCACCGATTCGGAAGCTATCCGCGCCGCCGCGCGCAAATTGTTGGCGGACACTAAGGAGCCGACGCACACCGCGCATCGGAAACCGACCCCACCGGAAAACTCGCCGCGCGCTTCCGACGAACCGAGCCGCCGCCTCAACCTGAGCGTTTGCTGCATATTCAAGAACGAGGCCGAGAATCTGCCCGACTTCATCGCCGGCCTGCCGCTCAACCGCATCGAATGGGTCGTCGTCGATACCGGTAGCACCGACGTTACCTGCGATCTGGTGCGCGCGGCCGGCGTGGAGCCGCATGCGTTTCCATGGATCGAAGATTTCGCCGCCGCCCGCAACGAGTCCCTGGCCTGGGCCCAACGCGATTGGATCCTTTGGCTGGACGGCGACGATCGGTTGCCCGTGGACTTTTGGGACGGCATCGCGCCGCTCTTGGAAGGCCCGCGCCGGGCGTACCGGTTCATCGTACGCAGCCCTCGCGAGAACTCCCATGGCGAGCGATTCCGCCAAATCCGGCTTTTCCCCAACCATCTCGGCATCCGGTTCGCGGGCCGCATCCATGAACAACTCGGCACCTCGCTGCAACAACTGGGCGTCCTGGCGCAGCCGGCCGATTTGGAAATTCTGCACCTGGGTTACGACACGCCCGCCAAACGCAAGTCCAAGCTCGCGCGCAACCGCGCCATGTTGGAAATCGAGCGCCGTGCCCACCCGGACGACGCCACTGTGAATCTGGAATACGGCAATTGCCTGTACCAAAGCGGCGAGTACGCCGCAGCCAAAGCGGCCTATCTCACCTTGATGCCTTCTGCTGAACCCAGTGGCTGCGGCGATCCACCCCCGGGCGAATCCTCGAGTGATGAAGTCCTTCGGCATTATCCCGCGCTGCTGGGCGAAACCTGCGTCCAACAGGGCCTGACGGACGAAGCGGCCCAATGGTTCCACCTGGCGGCGCGGTGGAATCCCCAGGACATCCAACCCCTGTATTGGCTAGGCAAGCAGGCGCTGGAATCGAGCAATGTCCACGGCGCGCTGGAACTTTTTTACGCCGCCACCGATCGTCCCGCCGCCGTGGGCCGCGTCGCGACCGACAGCCATACCGTGCGCCGCAACGCCTTGGCGCTGGTCGTCCTCTGCGAACTGCGAATATTCGGTGCCGACAAAGCCCCGCGCGCGCGCGCGGCCTTGCAAGAATTGATCCGCGGAGGCCTGAAAAGTTTTCCGCTCGATTACCGCGTCCCGTGGCAATTTTTCCTTTCCCTCCGGGCCCACGCCGAAGCCGAAGCTTATGCCCGCGCCTACCTCACCCTCTTTCCCCAAGACCAGACCATGTGGGAGGATTTCCTGGAATTCCTTTTCGAAGTCGGAAGGCACGGGGACGTATTGGAAATTTTCTCGGCGCGCCCCGAGCTTGTGGGACAATCGGGCGTGCTGGAAGCGTTTCGCGCGCGTTGCCTGGAAAAAGCGGGCGCGGACGTGGATAGGATCTACGCCGTCTACCGGGACGCCATGCGTCGCTTCCCGGAAGACCCTACCTTGCTCGTCTACTTTTCCGATTTCGTAAACCAAAACCAACTGTATCACCGGTGTTACGCCGACCTGAAAGCCCTGGCCCAGCCCTCCGAAACGGTGCGCGAATTCCTGCGCCAGTTGGAGGCCCAGGGGTTGGGTAGCGGCGGAGTTACCTGAGGATCCGGGGAGCCCCCATGTCCAAGACCAAGAAGAAAAAAACGGTTTCCACCGGTTCCCATCCGGATTGGCGCAAGGCCCCGGAGAACGCTTTGGACAATCTCAGCGAAGAGGAATTGGGATCGCTGTTCGGCACCATCAAGGCGCCGTTGGAATTGGGGCGCAAACCCGGCACGCTGACCATCGCCATGATCGTCAAGAACGAATCCGCCAACATCCGCGACGCGATCAAAAGTTTCCGTCCCATCGCGGACGAAATCGTGGTGTTCGACACCGGTTCCACGGACGGCACGCAAGGCATTCTCACCGAACTGGGCGTGCGCTGGCAGCAGGGCGAATGGCGCAACGACTTCGCCTGGGCGCGCAATCAAAGCATCGAAATGGCCGCTTCCGCCTGGGTCCTGTGGATGGACGCGGACGATCGCATTCCGGAAAAACAATACGATAACTTCCGCAAGCTCAAGACGGCACCCTTGGATCGGGCCTTCGGATTCCAAGTCATCAACACCCAAGGCGGCCTGCCCTACGGCGCGCGGTTCATGCAATTGCGCATGTTCCCCAACCATCCCGCCCTGCGCTTCCGCTACCGCATCCACGAACAGCTCCTGCACAGCGTGGCGTTGCTGGGACTGCATACGTTCTTCACCGATACCACCATCCTGCATACCGGCTACGAAGATCCGCAATTGAAAAAAGCCAAGGCCAAGCGCAACCTGCTGCTCCTCGAGGAGGAACCAGAGCGCGTGCGCAAGGAGCCGTCCCTGGGCATGAGCGTGGGCGATTCCTACTACATCCTCGGCGAATGGGACAAGGGCATTCAAGCCTACAAGGACACTTTGGCCATGCCGAATTGCGAAAAGATCAACCGTGACATTTTCCGCGAGTTGCCCTGTTGCATCGGTCGGGGCTATCATAAAAGTGACCGACGCGCCGAGGCTTTGGAATGGTACGACCGCAGCATCGCGCTGCAACCCGCCAAGCATGAGCCGTATTTTTATAAGGCGGAATGCCTGCTGGAATTGAACCGTCCGGCCGAGGCGGAAGCGATTTATGCGAAGCTCATCGGCATGCCCGTGAGCCACAGCACCACCACCAACCAATTTGACATCATCCAGATTTACAGCCGCTACCACTTGGCGCGTTTCGCCCACGAGCGCGGCGATCTCACCGGAGCGGCCGCGCGCTTGGAAACCTTGAATGCCGAATATCCGGAGGTGATTGAGGCGTGGCATTTATTGGGCCGCTGCCAATTAGCCCTGGGCCAGGAACAAAAAGCCCTGGAAAGCTGGACGCGGGCCATCGGACTCAATCCCCTCGCGATTCCGGAATTGCACGGACAACGCATGGCGCTCTTACGCAGATTGGGACTTAAGGAGGAATTCGAATTATCTGGACAAAAGGCCCGGGCACTGTACCCGCAGGCGTCCTTCCCGGTCTGGAACTCAGGGCCCAACCTGAGCCTCTGCATGATCGTCAAGGACGAAAAATCCAACCTGCCCGCCTGCCTGGATTCGGTGCAAGGCATGGCTGACGAAATCATCGTGGTGGACACCGGCTCGCAGGACGGCACGCAGGACATCGCCCGGAAATACGGGGCCCGCGTGGTTCAGTCGAATTGGGAAGGCGACTTCGCCAAGGCCCGCAACCTGTCCCTGGCACAGGCCAAGGGCCGTTGGATCATCTGGCTGGACGCGGACGATCGCCTGCTGCCGGAGGACAAGGCCGCCATCCGCAAATTGGCCGAG
>JADGQO010000231.1 GCA_017881725.1 Fibrobacteria bacterium | reverse complement strand
CGCCGAGTCTGAAAAAATACCACGGGAAGGGATAATCCATGAAAGCTCTCCGCTCATTGATTGGGTCCGCGACACGCGCAAAAATTTTGCTCTACTTGAGTGTGTACAAGGAGACCTATCCGCGGGAGCTGACCATCAATCTGAAATTGCCGCTTTTCGGCGTGCAAACCCAGTTGAAAAACCTGATGGCGGGCGGCGTGGTGTTGGTGAAAAATGACGCGAACCGACGGATGTACCGCATCAATCCCGACTTCGAATTGCGCACGGAGCTCATGTCCTTGCTGAAAAAGGCGTTTGCGTCCTTGCCGGTAAAGGAAAAGTCGGCCTATCTGAAGCCCAAGCTGATTCCCAAGGTTAAGCCCAGGGCGTCGGCCTAATTAAACCTGGGGCTTCGGACTAACCGAATCCCCGGGAGCCCCCGATGTCCAGACCGCCGGGCCAGACCCGTTACCTGAATGTTACCCTAGGAAGAAGGATGGAAACCATGACCGCCGGGAAAATCTCTTCCGATATCGAGCGCCACGCAAGCATCAAATCCAAGATTCGAGCCATCCCTGATTTTCCGAAGCCGGGCATTTTGTTCCGCGACATCACCACGCTTTGGAACGATCCGGATGGGTTCCGGCTCAGCATCGACGCCTTTTCCGAGGCCTACGCGCGGGCAGCCATTGACTCGGTGGTCGGCATTGAAAGCCGCGGATTCATTATCGGCGCGGCCTTGGCCGATCGCATGGGGAAGGGGTTTATTCCCATCCGCAAGCAGGGCAAGCTTCCGGCCGAAGTGGAACGCTATGAATATGAGTTGGAATACGGTCATGACTGCGTCGAAATCCACAAGGACGCCATCGTGCGCGGCCAACGCGTGCTGGTCATGGATGATTTGATGGCCACGGGCGGAACCATGCTGGCCTCGTGCGAACTGTTGCGCCGGGTTGGCGCCGTCATCGTGTCCTGCGGCGTGATCGTCGATCTGCCTGATCTGGGCGGCAGCCGGAAGCTGGCGGCAAGCGGCTGCGAAGTGTTGTCCTTGGTGCAATTCCCCGGCCATTAACGCCAGGCCTGACCGGACCAGCCGATGGGGCGGGGGTATTTTTACCGCTCCGTGACATCGGACACAATCCCAATGCAAAGACTCCGGTATTTTTCCGGACATGCGATCCACACTATTTTCCAGACACGCAATCCGGACGTCGAAGGTTTTTGAATGGGCGCTTTGCGCGGGTATCCTAACCGCGCCTTTGTGTGCGCTCACCGCGCCCTTGGACGCGCAGGCCGGGGCAACAGGACGATTAACCGTTTCCGAGGTGATGGCGGATCCGGCCGCCGTTGCCGACGCCATGGGCGAATTCATTGAATTGGCCAATCCGGGCGCCGACAGCGCGGTGTGGACGGGTTTTTTTCTGGGCGTGGACGGACAGGAATTGCGTTTGCCCGCGATTAAACTCAAGCCTTACGGAGTTTGGCTGGTGTGCCGGAATTCGGATACGGCGGTTAACGGAGGCATGCAGTGCAATCTGGATTGGCCGGCCATGTCCTTGGCCAACGGACGTAACCTGCTGGTTACCCTACGCGGGCCCAACGCAGCAGACAGCTTTTCCATTCCGATTTCACGCGCGGGCGTCAGTTGGGAAAACACTTTTTCCGACCGGGGCGGTATTCCGGAATTCCTCCATGCGGTTAGCCGCTGGAGGGACGGCGACAGCGCCACGCCTGGAAAGGCCAACAGTCGCAGCAGCTTACCAAATCATCGTGTCTTGGATTTGGATTCCCCTGTATGGGAAAAGTCGGGGTGGTTGAGCCTTAAGGTCGTACTGCGATCCGCAGCCGCTCCGGGAACTTTTCCGGATGCCCAGGCAGTTGCGAGCAAGGTCTCCCAAACAGTTACGGGCCTGGGTTCCCAAACATCATCCTTCGCGGCCTCGGTTCCGGCGTCGAATGCAGAGGAAATCCTTCCATCCGGCCTGATACTCGTTGTTCGACTCGATCAAGATTTTGATGGAATCGCGGAAACGTTCTTGGATTCCCTGGAGTTGCCGCCGCATGCTGCGTCGCCCTTCCAAGTGCGCACCGCTTGCGCGCCCGGATTGACCGGAGTCGCGCATGTGATCCTGCAAGACGCTTCGACCGGAACAATGGTTTCCTCGCTCGCCGCCGTCGGGGATGGACCGGCGCTGCGGATTGAACAGGCGTGTCCGGCCCCGATCCAAGGGGCGCCGGAGTGGGTCGGTATCCGGAATGTTACGGACCGCGCGGGGCGAACCCCACGAAATATTAAGCTTGGGGATTTTGTTTTCCAGGGGATGCGATGGTCGGACGATTCCAATCTGCCTCCGGGCGGATTCCTGGTATTGACCGGGGATACGGCGGCCTTGTTGCGGCAATACGGCCCGATGGCGGCGAGCGTCCGACGCCTTTCGCCTTGGCCGGCCCTACGTAACTCCGGTGATACCCTGCGGATCTCCGCCGGGGGGTGGCTCATGGACAGCGCGGTTTACGGCGCCACCGATTTATCCGGCGCCCGCGGTTGCCTGGAGCGCGCTGACGGGGAACGTTTTCATCCAGCGCCACAGTTGGGCTTGGTCATGGGAGTGGACGGAAACCCGAGCCCTCCCGATTCCACGCGCGCGCCAGGATTATCCGACCCGGTTCCCAAAACGTTGTCCTGGGAATTCTCCGGGTCCGTCGCCTCTGCGGCGCGTTCGCTGACTATCAACGTGGACGCGCCCATAGGCGTAAACTTTCATGTGCGGATTTTCAATCTCGAAGGGGACATTGTCAGGGATTTGGGGGAAGGCGGAGCCGGCCACCTTCGCTTGGCTTGGGACGGACGAGGGACTGGTGGAAATACCCTGCGACCTGGACCTTACATCATTTGCTTGAACGCCGCCGGCCGTTCGCCCCGCAAGCGCGTGGTTTTGGTTTCGGAAAAACCATGAGTCCCGTGGCGCGTTTCCGATGGCGAATCGCTGTGGCGACTCTTGCCTTGCAATGTGGATGCCCGGCTCTTTTGTCATGCGCCCGGGCGCAGGGGATCGAGGTGAGCGGAGGAGCCTACGCAGGCACCTTGGGCGCGGGAGCGGCCACGGCGGAAGATCGACTCGCCCTGGGTGCGAATCCCGCCGCAATAAGTCCTGGGACTTTCGGGCTGGCCATGGATTGGCATAGGCCGTATGGAATACCGGGTCTGGGTGTCGGCGACTTTGGGGTATACCGTGACGCCGAACGGTTGGGGTTGGCGGCGCATTGGCGCGATACCGGCGTGGAAGGGCTCTATCGCGAAGAGGATTTCGAGGGAACGGTTTCCTGGAGTTTTTTCGGAAAAGGAAAAGGAAAAGGAAACGGCGACGTTGCCACCGTGGCCTCCGGAAAAAATTCCGGGGAAGGCATAATAATCGGATATTCATTACTGGGATCGCAAAGTGAAATTTACGGGGAAGCGAAAACTTTCGCGGCCCGGCAATCCCTGGGGGCGATATGGCATCCCCTTCCGACTTTGGCCTTCGGAGGATTTGTCCGGGGATTTCCCGAATATTCCTTTGGAGATGATTTTTCCAGATCTTCCCAACGCGTTGTGGAATTCGGAGCTACGGCCCGCACTCGATGCGCTCGACCGACCGGTTCGCCGGGCGATACCGCCCAGCCGGAAACTGGGATCGGGCAATCCCTCAGCCTGGATTTCCGAAAGAACGGCGATACGCCGTGGAAAACCTTGGCGGCGTTGACCTTGTCGCCGCATCCCTGTCTGCGCATCTGCGTCGGGCTAGCAAATCCCCCCTTTCAAGCATCCTTGGGCATCGCATTGGATTGGGGCCGGATTCGGATTTTGCAAGCCTTGCGGTATCATCGCTATCTGGGCCAAACCTGGCTATCCGGAATCCAGTTTCTGGGCCGTAATTAAATTTAGGGGCCAGCTTGACTTCCCTTGCGATATTCCAGAGAATGAAACATCGGTTTCGGGCCCGGCGCGCGGATCTTCCTTCCGTAGCCGTTATCGATCCGTGCTAACCATGATTAAAGTCACCGTTGAAGAAGTGAAACCCGGTATGCTGCTGGCTCGATCCATAGTCAGCGAAACGGGCGAATTGCTGCTTTCGGCCGGGTACGTCGTCAATGAACGCGTGATCGCCAAGATGCGTGAAATCGAATTGACCTCATGTTGGATAGACACGGAGGGCACCGAGCATATCGTTCCCGAGGAAACGGTCAATGAGCAGTTGGCCCTGCAATCCCAGTTCGTCGTGCGGGAAAATGCCGACATCCTGAAAAAGGTCGTGCAGATCAAGGATTTCACCCAAGCCGGAGTGACCAAGATTTTAGCCGACACGCAGCGATTCAAGAACATCATCGCCGTGGAGGAAATTAAGCAGATCATCAAGCAGATCTTGCAGGATTTATTGAGCAAGGAAAGCGTGGCGGTGAATCTCCATTCCCTGCGCACCAAAAGCGGTTACATGTACCAGCACGCGTTGGACGTAACCCTGACCGCCATCATTCTCGCGAATAAGCTGAAGTATACGCACCGGGAGATCGAGGAACTGGCCTTGGGCTGCCTGCTCATGGATCTGGGACTTGTGTTGTTCCCGGACTCCTTGATGAACAAGCAAACGCCGTTCACCGAACAAGAAGCCGGTTTATACCGGGAGCATCCGACCTTAGGTTACGCCATCTTGAGGCAGAACGAGCGGTTGAGCAGCACCACTTCCCATATCGCTTATCAGCATCATGAGCGAGAGGACGGGACGGGGTATCCCCGCGGTTTGCACGGCGACAACGAAATCCCTTTGAAGACGCTCAATCCGAAAAAGGGGTGGATCCACCGGTACTCGGAAATCGCCGCCGTGGCCGATCTGTATATCTCCCTGATGTGCCCGCGCGCCCATGACGGCGAAGCCTTGTCTCCCGACGAGGCCATGCGCAAGGTCATCAAATCGGCCGGATCCCATCTGAACCGGGCCATAGTGGATGCCTTTATTACCATCGTTCCGGTGTTTCCGGTAGGTTCACGCGTGGTCATTACCGAGGACAAAAAATACCGAAAGTATACGGGATATTCCGGAGTCGTGGCCCGCTGCCGCCCGGACAATCCTGAAAAGCCGGTCTTGCTCGTCATTTTCGATCGTGAAAAGAAGAAAGTAAAGCCTTGGACCATCGACATGGCGGACGAAGATGGCTTCAAGATTCAATTCGCCCGCCTGCAATAAGGCCCGCTTCTTTGAAGCCCGCTTCCTTGACGCGCTCTTCCTTTGAAGCGCGCCAGCCCGCAAATAACTAGTTTTCTACGGGAAAGCGCGGGATATTTCAGGATGGAATTCTCCAACTCCGCATTGTCCGGGGCCATGGCCGCTTACCTCGATCATCTTCGGGACGAACGTGGTTGCTCGCCGCATACCATTGCGGCCTATCGCCGCGATCTCGGAAAACTGGCCGCCTGGTCGGAAACGCGCGCCCCAGCGATGCGCCTGGAGTCGCCCGCGGACCTTAATAAGCGCGCTTTGCAAACCTTTCTTGCCGCCCAAGCGCGCAGTCTCGCGCCGGGCAGTCAAAGCCGTCTCCTGGCCTGCCTCAAAGGATTCGGAAAATACCTCGTGGCCAATCACGGCCTGGCCCGCAGTCCGGCCCAGGGCATCGGGTTTCCCAAGCGCGAAACCAAGCTGGTCAATGTCGCCGACGAAGCTTTCCTCGGTCGCGTCCTGGCGGACGATGCCGATGGCTTCGTGGCCGCCCGTACGCGCCTGTGCGTGGAACTGTTTTATGGATCCGGCCTGCGCCTGGCGGAATTGATCGGCCTGCACTGGTCGCACCTCTCGCGGGATTCGGAATCCGCCCGCGTGCTGGGCAAGGGCAGCCGCTTCCGCACCGTGCCGCTGACGGATACGGCGCGCCAGGTATTGTCCGGTTTCCGATCTTTATGCCGCGAGCGGGGGATTCCCTCGGAATCCGGACCGGTATTGGTTTCCGCCGCGGGAAAACCCGTGGGACGGCGTATCATCCAAAGGACCGTAACCGACACATTACGGGGGATGGGCCGTTCCGGAAAATCGTCGCCGCACGTCCTGCGCCACTCCTTCGCCACCCACCTTTTGGACAACGGAGCTGATCTCATGGCCGTCAAGGACATGCTCGGCCACGCCTCCCTGTCCACCACCCAGAAATACACCCATGTCTCGGTCCGCAAGCTTAAGGAAACCTATGCCCATGCGCACCCGAGGGCTTGAGTCGAAAGCGTTAACATGAGCGACATGCACGAGAAACCGCTACCCGCGGACGAGGCGCGCCGGCAAATCGCCGAGTTGGAAGCGCGCGCGGCCCATTTGCAAAGCCGCCTGGCCGAATTGGAAGGGCGCAACCAAATCCTGGAGCAGGAACTGCGGCCCTTCATGGTCCTGGCCGACAATATCCCGGACAACATTTATTTCAAGGACATGGATTTGCGCTACCGCTGGGTCAACCGCAACATGTTCGCCTTGCGCGGCCTGTCCAAGCGCGAGGATTTGATCGGCAAGACCAGCTTCGACGTCCACCCGAAGGAGCTGGCCCAGCAGTCCTTCAACGACGATCAACGCGTCGTCCGCACCGGCGAATACCTCCTGAATAAATTGGAGACGGACAGGTACGCGGACGGATCGCCCATGTGGGTCCTGACCACCAAAATCCCCCTGCGCGATGCGGAAGGGAAAATCATCGGCCTGTGCGGCATCTCCAAGGACTTCACCAAAATGGTGCAGGCCGAGCAAGTGCTGGCAAAGGAAGGGGCCCTGCGCAACGATCTCCTGGAAAACATTCCCGACGGCGTATGGTTCAAGGATAAGGACAGCCGCTTCACGTGGATCAACAAGAGCATCATCAACGATTTCGGCAAGCGTGACAAAGCGGAAATCATCGGCAAAGGCGATCCGGATTTCTTCACGGAGGCGCATGCCCGGGAAGCCCGCGCCGACGAGCTGCGCATCATGGAAACGGGCCAAGCCCTGGTCAACAAGCTCGAACAGGACAATTACGGCGACGGATCCCCGCGCTGGGTCTATACCACCAAGATTCCGGTGCACGACGTGCAGGGCAACGTCATCGGTACCTGCGGCATCACGCGCGACGTCACGGCCCTCAAAAAGGCCGAAGACGCCCTCGCGTTGGAAAGCAACCTGCTCAACGTCATGTTGAACAACATCCCCGACGCCATTTATTTCAAGGACACGGAAAGCCGTTTCGTGCGCGTCAGCCGGGGGATCCATTTGGAGGGCATCCAGGACCTGGCGGAGGCCATCGGCAAGACGGATTTTGATTTTTTCACCAAGGACCACGCCAAGCAAGCCTTCGACGACGAGCAGGAAATCATGCGCACCGGCGAGCCCATCGTGGACAAGGTGGAGCGGGAGACTTTCAATACGGGCCGGCCCGACGCCTGGGTGTCCACCACCAAGGTCCCCATCTACGGCAAGGACGGCAAAATCTCCGGCATAGTCGGCATCTCGCGCGACGTCACGGAGCGGATGGCGGCGCAGGAGGCCATCAAAAAGGCCAAGGAGGATTTGGAAGTGCGCGTGCAGGAACGCACCGCCGCCCTGGTCCAGGAAATCAAGGAGCATCTCCGCACCGAACGCGCCCTGCGCGACGGCGAACGCCTGCTGCAGGAAGCCAACTCCCGCCTGGAATCGCGCGTGGGGCAATTGCATTACCTGAACGCCGCGGCCCATCGCCTGGCGCATTTCACCCATCGCCGCGACCTGCTGCCCGCCATCGTCGAGACCTTCGCGCGCAGCTATCCGGGCATCGAAGCCGCCATCTGTGAATTGGGCAACGCCGGTTATGAATGCGCCGTCGGCTCTCCGCGCCTGGCGGATCCGGAACACCGGAAATCCTGCGCCGCCGCTTTGGCCCCGCAGGGCCTGGTGAGGCTTGGAACTCCCGTACTCATTGCCGATCGCGGCCGCGACCCGGAATTATCCGCCATCGTCTGGACCGGAATGGAAAACCTGCCCGTGTATTTGGCCTTGCCGCTTTTGGTCGAAGAAAGATCCTTGGCCGTGGTGCAAATCTTCGCGCCGGAATCCTTTCTCGCTTGGTTCGATCAGGAAAAAGTCATCCTCAACACCCTCGGCGCGCAGGCCGCCATCAGCCTCAGCAACGCCAATAATTTCCATGAACTGGAAAAAAAGGCCCGCCTGGAAAGTGAATTGGAAGTCGCCCAAGCCATCCAACGCCGGTTCACGCCCCAGGACAAGCCGATGATCCCGCGCGTCAATCTGAAAGGCGTTTATTATCCCGCTTACGAAGTGGGCGGCGACTACCTCGACTATTTCCAAACCGACGACGGCAATTGGGTGGTCGTCATCGCCGACGTCAGCGGAAAAGGCATCCCCGCCGCCCTGGTCATGACCATGCTGCGCTCCACCTTCCGCGCCGAAGCCCGCTATGAAAAGTCGGCCAAAAACCTCATGTGCGCCGTCAACGAATTGATGCTGGCGGATCTGGACGACATGAGCTTCGTCACCGCCTTGTGCCTCATCATCGACAAGGAAGGCAAGACCATGTCCTACGCGCGCGCGGGCCATCCTCCGTTGCTGATGCGCCATGGCAATAACGGCGCCAAATCCATCTCCTTGAATCCCAAGGGTCTCGCGCTGGGCATGGTCGGCGGCAAGGATTTCTCCGATCGTCTCGAAGAACAAACCGTGGAATTGGCCAGCGGCGATCGCATCCTGATTTTCACCGACGGCCTTTTGGAAGCCATGGACGCGGATCGCAAGTTCTACGGCCTCACGCGCCTGCTCAACCTGTTGGACACCGATCGTGTCCGCGATCCGGAAAAAGTCCTGAAACGCATCCTCGACGACGTACGCATCTTCACGCGCAGCGAACCCTATCACGACGACCTCACCATGCTGGCGATGGAAATCACGGGATAAAGCCTTCGTGAGCGGCTCCGGTCGCAGGGGAATCGCATCCGCGCAACCTTTTTAAGATATCTTGAATGAGGGTGATTGGCGCAGGCATGGGCAGTAAAGACTTTGTTCTATGCGTCCTCTTTTTTACGAATTTGATTAGCTGTGATTTTCCTTTTTCCACACGTTCGGATCTTGCCTCCACAAGCCCCGCTTCGCCCAATACGCCGGATTGTTCCGCATGCCATAATTACCCGCTGCAAGATGGAAATCATCATCTTCATCTCCTCGAAGAAGGCGGCAACCGCATGCTCAATGGCCGGATAACTTGCGCCGACTGTCACAATACATCGGTTCCGTCCATTCCCGTTATGGTGCTGGACACCCTTTTTGAAGACCCGGCAACTGGAACCAGCTATTATTCATCCGAACCGCATGCTTCCATTTCTAACGGCGCGTGGAAAATGATCAGCATCGATACCTTGATCCAGAACCATCCCATTACCGCCCATCGGGAAAAAGGCCCGACTCCCAAAATCTTGGAATGGGTTACCGGTATCGCCCATATGAATGGAACGATAGACGTCGTATTCGACGATCGGAATTCAGATACGGTTCGATTCCATGGGGAACGCGCGCATTTCAACCCCGCACGGGAGACGTGTTCGGCCGTGGCCTGCCATCCGGGATATTTTCCCTACCGGTTCGCCGCGCCAGCGAAGGGGTTATCCTTTCTCGGGGGAAACAAACCGGATTCACTATAGGAAGCACTGGTCCTGTATGTGATGGAAATCACGTTTTAAAAGGATTTGGGCGGCCTTGTCGTCGCGGGGCGAGCCTAACCGCCGCAATGCGGAGCCGCTCGCCGGGGCGGCCTCTCGAGGCGGTAACACGTAAGTTTCCCAAGTGCCCCGTCGGGTTCCCAGGGGGCCGGGTCAGGCCGTTTTCAGCCCGACGCGGAGAGCACAGCGTCCAACGCTTGCAGGAAGCGCCGGTTCTGTTCCGGCGTCCCGATGGTGACGCGGTTCCAATACTCCAGGCCGAAGCTGCGCAAGGCGCGGATAATCATGCCGCGCTGCAACAAGTCCTCGCAAAGATCCACCGCGGGCCTCTCGGTGCGGAAGCAAATGAAGTTGGCCTGGGTGGGAATGTTTTCCAGCCCGCGCTTGGCCAACTCGCGAGCCAGGAATTCCCGGCCTTCGTGGTTGTTGGCCAAGGATCGCGCACGGAAATCGTTATCGGCCAGGGCCGCCACGCCTGCGGTTTGCACCAACAGGTTTACGTTGAAAGGCGTCTTCACGCGCGCGGTTTCGCGAATCAGGAAGGGATCGCCGAAGGCGTAACCCAGGCGTAACCCCGCCATGCCGAAAATCTTGCTGAAGGTCCGGCTGATCAACAGGTTCGGATATTTCCCGAGCAATTCCACGCTGCGCGGGAAATCCGGCGCGTCGGCGTACTCGCCGTAGGCCTCATCGACCACGACCAAAGTATCCCGCGAGGCGGCGCAAAGAAAGGCTTCCAGCTCCCGGTGTGTGAAATACGATCCGGTGGGGTTATTCGGATTGCACAGGAAAACCAATTTCGTTTTCCGGGTCAGCTTTTTGGCGAAGCCCTTGAGATCATAACGCATGCCCCGCAACGGGATTTTAACGATTTTCCCGTCCAGCACGCGGCCGGAAAATTCATATTCGGAAAAAGTATTCTCCGAAACGAGCACGGTTTCGCCGGGATTCAGAAAAGCTGCGGCGATCATGACCAGTACTTCGTCGGAGCCGTTTCCGACCATCACTTGGCCGGGCTTGATTCCATTGGCATCCGCGAGGGCTTGACGAAGGTTCCGGCTGGCGCCATCGGGATACAGGGAGACGTTCGGCAGGGCGGCCTCAAGCGCGGACAAAACCTTGGCGCTGGTACCCAGCGGATTTTCGTTCGAGCCCAGCTTGGTGATGATTGCCGGTTGGTATTTGGCGCGCACTTCCTCGATGGACTTGCCCGGCACGTAAGGCTTCAGCGCCTGGGTGCAACGGCGCGCGACGCGCAAGACGCTTTTTTCGTCCCAACCCGGCGCGTCCTTGGCGGCCGCCGGTTTTTTCTTGGTTGCGGATTTCTTGATCTGCATGGCGATTTCACCAAGGTAGTTATTCGTCTTCGGCGTTTAAAACCTTGCGGTCGGCCGGTCGGATTTCCGTCGTCGTGCCGGGTCAATCTGAGGCTGCCGGGGCGCGGGGCGAATCCGGGGAGGCCGGGGCGCATCGGCTGCGGCGAACAGGCTGGTTTTCCAATGGGATCTCTTCCGGGGAAATAACCTATAATTTCGGGGTAGGGATCCCCTTGGGAGGTTGGATGAGACGTAGCGTGAAAGTTACCGTGTCGGTTTTACTGTCGGCATTCGGTTTGGCCTTTTCGGTGAATCCCATCCATGAAAGCTCCTATAATTTGGTTCCGGACGGTCCCTTTCCGACCCCCACAACCCTGGCCATCGGCGCCATGGTCCGGTCGCAAAACACCGATGCCTGGGAAATGCCCTTGTCCCTGGCCTTGCAGGCGTCGCCGCGCGTGGAGTTCGGCGCCGGGCTCAAAACCCAGCTCGGGAACATTGAACCGCACTTTCCTTACATGGTATTCGGAGCGAAATGGTTGGCCCTGGGAAGAACCAGTTTCCAGGCCGATTTATTGGTGGGAACGGACTTCCGATCCGGCAAGGGATTCTCCCTCGCCTCCCATCATAAGTTTTATTACGCCGATCATTTTTACGGTCGCCTGGCCGCGCGCCTGGGATTCATGGACGCATTGGTGCGCGACGACGCGTTAATGGCGATGGAAACCGCTTTTTACCCGACGCTCCTGATCGGAAGCAGCCTTGAGTTGGAAGTCGGCTTGATTGGCTCCAGCCAAACTTCCGGGTTCGAGCGTTATCTGGCCATGGATATTCAGCCCGCGTTGCGCGTGCATATGGGCCGGCATGCCACGCTGGAAACGGCCGTGGCCATCGGGCTGGCAGGCAATAACAAGGAACAAATGCGCATCAAGGCCGTGTTGTTACGGGGATTTTGATTTCGATCCGATTTCCGGTCCGGACTTTGGGGTCGCGCCTCTACCCCGAAGGTCAATTAGCCGGCGGCTCCGGCGCCGCTGCCGCCGCAGCGCCGGGCGGCAATGCTGACACAGCGCGCTTGGTCGCTTCCAAAATCAGATCCAATTTTTCCACCAGCTCCGGTGATCGTTTATGCTCTTCCAGCATCAAACTCACGTAGCCGAGGATGCCCGACAAGACATTGTTCAAGGTGTGGACGGTTTCTCCGGAAAATCCCTCGGGTGATCCGACAGGTTGTTTATCGGGTAGGGACGCGAGTATTCGGTAAGAGCCCTCCAGTCCCCCGCTGGCAGGCGCTTCGGAGTGAGCCGTACCCGCAGGCATGATCCGCTCAAAGCGCAACGGCCGCATGGCATAGGCGGAAAGCAAAGCGGCGTGGTAAATCGTCCAGGCCTTCTCCATGAAATCGTTCAGGGTTTTCCGTTGGATGCTGATCTCATTTTCCAGGAAGGGAAGTTTGAACGTTCCCATTGTCTTCGCTTCGATCTCGAAAGCGAAACCCACGGCGGCGATAAATTCCGCGAGATCCGAGGATAGGCAGCCGCGCGCCTTCAAATGCAACCCCTCCAAATACCCGCTTTCGTATAGGATGGATTGGATGCGTTGCGGCAGGCCGTCGGTCGAGGCTTTTCCGTCCCCACCGTCTTCGGGCCCCCAATCCATCGAGGCATGGACGGATTCCAGATAGCCGAGGAGTTGGGCGAGATAGCGTTCGGTTTTTCCGAAGGATTCCGGTTCCATCCCCAAAAAGTAAATAGGCTTTCGAGCCGGGCGGCCGTGAATCTTGGCGCCGAGAACATCTTCGTCGGCAAAATGGCCAAGTGCTGGGCCCATGGTCGCTGGTTGGGACCTCGCTCGCCCTCGGCTTGGAATCTTATTTATAGAGGTCGCCTAAAGTTGGCGAATACGCCCTGGCCTTATTAAAGTTTAGTGTTGAGTGTCCGCTGTCGCGGCCTCAAGAATCCCCGATATGGACATGCTTAACATCAGCGAGATTTTCTATTCCTTGCAGGGCGAGGGCTTTCATGCCGGCACGCCCGCCGTGTTTGTGCGCAGCGCCGGTTGCAACCTGGCCTGCGATTTTTGCGATACGGATTTTTCGCCCAAGGAAAAGCTTTCCGTGGACGCCATTCTGGAGAGGCTGGCGGAATTTCCCTGTCGTTTCCTGGTACTGACCGGCGGTGAGCCCACGGCCCAGCCGCGCTTACGGGATTTGGTGCAACGATTGCAAGGTTTGGGCTATTATGTCGCCATGGAAACCAACGGCAGCTCGGAAGATAACTTGGGTGTGGATTGGGTGACCGTGAGTCCGAAGTTGTCGCAAAAAGGCAAATGGCTGCTGAAACGCGGCGACGAGTTGAAGCTCGTCTACGAAGCCCAGGATCTGGCCTTCTACGAAGACTCGGAATTCGCGCATTATTTCCTCCAGCCCAAGGAAATCCGGACCGGACGCTGGGGCCAGGGGGAACGTAACGTGGAGGCTACCTTGGCCGAGCGTGGGAAAACCGTGGCGGCGGTGCTGGCCAGGCCCAGGTGGAAACTGTCCCTGCAATTGCATAAGGAGCTGGGTCTAAGATGAAAACTCGCGTTGGATTGGTGGTCTTTTCAGGCGGTCAGGATTCCACCACATGCCTGCATTGGGCCCTGCGCGAATTCCAATCCGTGCGCGCTATTTTTTTTGATTACGCGCAACGGCACGTTTCCGAGCGACAGGCGGCCGAAACCATCGCCGCGCGCCTCCATGTGCCCATCAAGGTTTTCCGGCTCGATTTTTTCCGCGAACTCGGCGGCAATGCCCTCATCGATTCCGAAATGGACATTTCCGCGACTACGCCCGAAGGCGATCTGCCCAATACCTTCGTGCCGGGACGCAACCTGATATTCCTGACCTATGCCGCCAGTTACGCATACACGTTGGGGATCCGCGATCTGATCACCGGGGTTTGCCAAACGGATTATAGCGGTTATCCGGATTGTCGGGAGGCGACCATGCAAAGCCTGGAAAAGGCCCTGTCCTTGGGATTGGGGTGGACCCGACCGGAGTCGGACGATTCGGAGCGGCCCTTTGCCGTCCATACCCCGCTCATGTTTAAAACCAAGGCCGAGTCCGTCCTTTGGGCCCGCGAACTCGGCGCGCTGGAATCCCTGGCTTTCAGCCACACCTGTTATGAGGGAAGTTTTCCGCCTTGCGGCGTATGTCCCGCTTGTCTTTTGCGCTCGCGGGGTTTCGCCGAGGCCGGCATCCCGGATCCTTTGGTTCTCCGCGCTCAAGGCCTCTAACGGTTCTTAGTCACGCGCAGCTTCGGCGGCGCCGTTGATTCCATCAGCTCTGGTAGCGAATGGCGATGGAATGGATTTCTTTCCAGAAGTCTTCCAATTTTTTCGGGAATTTCTCGGCGTTGATGAGCATGGTGACGGCGCCTGGGGCGCTGCTTGGCTTATTCAGTCCGATGAGGATGGCATCGGCGGAGCCATTCTGCCGCAACTTGAAATTCGTGGTGTCCGAATGCGCGTAGACTTCCATGCCCGGTGATTTGCGCAACTTCAGGATGAAGCTATCCAGCGCCCAACGATTGGGAAAATCGATTTTTGCTTTGGAAATATTGCCTGCCATTTTGGCCCCACGGGTTGGATGAAAAGGACGCGTGGATTTTTCCGGTCCATCGCGCCGCTGCGCGTTGAAATCTAACTATCCATCGCCGGCCCAGAGCGGGTAAGTCCGCCCCTGAAATACGCATGTTACCTGGAATTCACGGGAGAGAAAAGGTATGCTTGGGAAATTATCAGGATGGGCGCCATGGATGACAGCAAATTTGACGTATGCGTAATCGGTTCCGGCCCCGGGGGATTCGGAGCCGTAATGCGGGCTTTTGATTTCGGAAAGCGCGTGGCGCTGGTCGAAGGCGGGAATATGGGCGGAGCGGGGGTCATGCACGGCGCAATGACGTCCAAAACCCTCTGGGAATTGTCCAAGGACTACGCCGTGGCCTCGGCCGTGGATCGTGGTTACCGGGCCGGCGCGTTGACCGTGGATTATGAAATGGTGCGCGACACCGTCATCCAGGCGGCGAAGGAAAAGCAGTATCAGATGCTGTCCCAAATCGAAACCTTCACACCGCCTCGCTGGAAGGGACCGGGGAGCATCACCTTGAAAAAAGGCTGGGCGAGCTTCATCGACGACAGATCGGTGGAAATAGCCAAACCGGACGGCAGCAAGGAAATTCTCAAGGCCGATTTTTTCGTCATCGCCGCCGGATCCATGCCCCGGAATTTTCCCGGCATCGAAGTGGATCATCAGCGCGTGCTGGACTCCGACGACATTCTCAGCCTGAAAAAATTCCCCAAGCGCATCCTGATCATCGGCGCCGGCGTCATCGGATGCGAATACGCCACCATCTTTTCAAACTTCCATCAGACCAAGGTGCACTTGCTCGATCGCCAAGCGCGCATTTTGCCCAACGAGGACGTGGACATCAGCGAATTCGTGAACACCAATCTCACGGCCCGGGGCGTGGAAGTGCATCACAACGCCATCATGCGGAAAATCACCTCCCATCCGGATTTCCTGGAAGCCGTGGTCGATTACGAGGACGGCCGCACCATGGTCTTGGAGGTCGATGCCGCCTTGGTGGCCGTTGGACGCGGGCCCAATCTGGGACGGCTGGGTTTGGCGAACGTGGGCATCAAAATCAATTCCAAGGGCGGGCTGGACACGGATTCCGATTGCCGCGTGAAAGGAAATATCTTCGCCGTCGGTGACGTGACCCAGCATAGCGCTTTGTACAATGTCGCTGAGATGGAAGGGCGTTACGCCGTCAAGGCCATGTATCTGCGCAACAAACACCCGCTGCGCTACAGCAACATGTCCACCATCATGTTCTTCAATCCGGAAGTCGCCGCCGTGGGCCTCAACGAGCAAACCTGCCGGGCCAACCATATCCCGTATCGGGTCTCGTATTATTCCAACGCCCTGCTCAACCGCGCCATCGCCATGCGCCGCACCGACGGTTTCGTCAAAATCATCATCAGCGACGACGGCCAGGATCGCATCCTGGGCATGCGCGCCGCCGGGCCCCAGGCGTCCAATACCATCATGGTCATCGCCCATTTGATGGATCAGGATAAAGGCGTCGAGGACATCATGAAATCCATCCATCCGCATCCGTCGATTACCGAAGGCATCCAGGAGTGCCTCCGGCTCTTGGCCAACAAATCGATTTACAAGCCACAGGTTTTTCCCAATGCCATGCGCATTCGCAGTTGGAAGCCGGAATAATTTTTCTCCTGTCTTGCTGGCATAAACCCTTTAAAGTCAGCAGCTTATTGCCGAAATGACAAGGCACTTTTGCTTCCCCCGTTTCATGGGTCTGGGTTAAAATAAGACATCGGTTGGGAGAAGCGAATGGCCTTATTCGATTGGAAAGCAATTTATTCGGTGGGAATCCCCTCCCTCGACGGGCAACACCAAAAGCTAATCGGGTCCATGAATGAATTTCATGAAGCCCAAATGGCTTTCAGGACCCGCGAGGCCAATGGCGCGCTAGTGAACCTTTTGCGTTTCACCAAGGTCCATTTTCTGAACGAAGAAAATCTGATGGAGCGGGTCCAATATCCGGAGTTTGCCGCCCACTAAGTCGCCCACCAGCAATTGCTCACCGTCGCCGAAAAGTTGGCCAAAACCTACGAAGCCGACCCCACCCAAAAAAATGCCGAAAATATGAGCAACTATCTCAATACCTGGCTGGCGAATCACATTTTAGGCATCGATAAAAAGTATTCCAGCCGGATGATCGAAAACGGTATTCAATAGCTTCCGCCCCTGATCGCGAGGGCCTTTAAATCGTATGGCGTCCCGGGCCCCGGCGGTAAACGCCAAGGTGGTCGCGGTAAAAGCCGATTCAGACGATCTGGCAAGAGAAACTCTCGCCTCCCCATACCGTCCATACTATATTTTATTTCATTCTACCGAAAGTACTGTATCCAAGCCTCTTAATGACCGGAAAAATTTATGGCTGATTATAAACATGTCATCGTCCCCAAAGAGGGCGAACGCATCCAGATTAACGCGCAAAACCACATCTCCGTGCCGGACCAGCCCATCCTGCCTTTTATTGAAGGGGATGGCACCGGACCCGATATTTGGAAGGCGTCACGGCATGTGTTCGACGAGGCGGTGCGCAAAGTCTATGGCGGCAAAAAGAAAATCGCTTGGATGGAGATTTACGCCGGCGAAAAATCCATCTCCGTTTACGGCAAGGATCAATGGCTACCCACGGAAACGCTGGAAGCCATCCGGGAATTCAAGGTGGCCATCAAAGGCCCGTTGACCACGCCCATCGGCGGCGGCATTCGCAGCATCAACGTGGCGTTGCGCCAGGAATTGGATTTGTACGCCTGCGTGCGTCCGGTCCGGTGGTTCCAAGGCGTGCCCGCTCCGGTTAAGGAGCCGCAGAAGCTGGACGTTTGCATTTTCCGGGAAAACACGGAAGACGTGTATAGCGGCATCGAATTCGACGCGAATACCCAGGATGCCAAAGATATCATCGCCCTCATTAAGCAAAAGCTGCCCAAGAAGGCTTTGCGCGACGACAGCGCCATCGGCGTGAAGCCGGTTTCCGCCTTTGGATCCAAGCGCCTCGTCGCCCGCGCCATCCAATTCGCGCTCGACAAGAAATTGTCGAAGGTGACCTTGGTACATAAGGGCAATATCATGAAGTTCACGGAAGGCGGCTTCCAACGCTGGGGCTATGAAGTGGCCAAGGAAATGTTCGCCGGCAAGGTGATTTCGGAAGCCGAAGTGTTCGAAAAACACGGCGGCAAAACGCCCGCAGGTCTGGTGCAAATCCAGGATCGCATCGCCGACGCCATGTTCCAGCAATTACTTCTGCGTCCCGATGAATACTCAGTGTTGGCGACCTTGAATCTGAACGGCGACTATTTGTCGGATGCCTGCGCGGCCCAAGTAGGCGGTCTCGGCCTGGCTCCGGGCGCCAATATCGGCGATCGCGCGGCGGTTTTCGAAGCCACGCACGGCACCGCGCCGAAATACGCCGGTCTCGACAAAATCAATCCCGGATCGGTCATCCTTTCCGGCGTCATGATGTTCCAGCATCTGGGCTGGGACGAGGTCGCCGATCGCATCATCGCCGCGTTGAGCAAAACGATTTCGAAGGGGACGGTTACCTATGACCTGGCCCGGCAAATGGAAGGCGCGCGCGAAGTGAAATGCTCCGAGTTCGCCAAATATATCGCCGAGGCCATTTGAGCGTCGCAGGACCAGATTAAAGGAATACTGACAAGAGGGGAAAGCAATGGCTGAGAGCGAGGTACTGTTCACAATCACCCGGGAAAGCCTGGATACCGGATTACGGGGTTTCCCGGTAGGCACATGCCCCAATAGCCATGTCGATCCCATGAAGGGGCTCTTTTACGGGGGCTATGCCATTCCGGAGCTCGCCGATAAGGAACCGGAAGCGGTCATTTACCTTTTATTGAAGCGAGACTTCCCCACGCCGGTTCAGCTGGCCGATTTCAAACAAGAAATCATCTCCCATTCCAAGTTGCATCCGGGCGTCATCGAACACATCAAGGGATTACCCAAACAGGGCCATCCCATGAAATGGCTGCTCAGCGCCCTCAATGCCATGGGCATGTATTCCGGAACCGGGGACTACGCCCAGGATTATCTGAACGTCATCGCGCAATTGCCCGAAGCCGTGGCGGCGATTTTCCGGATCCGTTCCGGTTGGGGAGACCCAATCCCCTCACGGCCGGAAATGGGGTGGATGGAAAACTTCGTGTATATGCTCGGCGCCCCGGGAGCATCACCTAAGTTGGTGCAATTGCTGCGCTCCTTCGCCATCTTGCATTTCGATCATGGCGGCGGCAACCTGTCCACCTTCGTGGGCAAATCCGTGGCTTCCGGATTGGAAGACATGTACGGTTCGCTGGTGGCTGCCATGGCGGCCTTGGCGGGCCCTTTGCACGGCATGGCCAACCAGGAGTGTTTACGGTTTTTAAAAACCATCAGTAAGGACATTAAGGATCCCACCGATGAGGCTGCGGTTCACACCTATGTCGAAAACCTCATGGCCCGCGGCGGAGTCCTCTACGGCTTCGGTCATGCGGTGCTGCGCGTGGAAGACCCCCGCGCCACCGTGCAGTACGGCCTGGGCGAATTATTGGCGCCGAAAGATCCTTTATTCCGTCTGGCCGTCACCTTGCGCAAGGTCGGCAGCGAATTCCTGAAGAAAAAAGGCAAGGCGGCGGATCCGTATCCCAACGTCGATGCCGTGTCCGGCTGCCTATTGAGCGCATGCGGCCTTACGGATGAAAACTACTACACGGTATTGTTCGGGCTTTCCCGCTGCGTCGGAATCGCCGGACAAATTGTGTACGAACGCAAGGAAGCGCGCGGCGGCAAAGGCGTTCCCATCGTGCGGCCATCCTATCTCTATAGCGGCCCGGTGCGGTAGGGCCCAATCTCGGTTTATCTCTCACGCTAAGGCCTTCTGCGTGTCGCCTCACCCCCGTAGCGGGTGCGGGCGCTCCGCTTTCTAATCCCGGACCACCGGCTGATCCGCAGATTTTGCTTCCCGTCGATTGCGAATTCGGTTTCTTTCCATTCATCGAAAGGTTCCGAACTTGATCAAAAAAACCATCCAGGGCTTGATTTCCCGCTTGGGTTACGAACTACATCGGAAAATGGTCAGTATTCCGGGACGTATCCGCACGGGGGTTTCTTTGCCGATGCGCTGTGGATTGCGGCGCCAATGTAGGCCTTTGGACTCGCGAGTTGTTGAAGGTTTTTCCGGATGCTGCGGTGGCGCTTGTCGAGCCTCAATCCAAACTGCGGGCCCATCTCGACGTCCTATGCACCCGGTTCCCCAAGTGCAAGGTTTTCCAAGGCGGCGCCGGCGGTAAACCGGAACAAAAACTTTTCAGCTATTGGCCCGATCAAAAGGGTTCCACCTTCATGGCTCGGGCGGATGAGGCTGCCCTCCAGGCGGGGCGGCAAACGCATTTGGCAGTGGACTCCATCCCCAATATCCTTTCCAGCTTGGGATTACCGAAGCCGGATTTGGTCAAGATGGATATTCAAGGCATGGAACTCGAGGCGTTGCATGGCATGGGTGAAATGTTGTCGGGAATCGAAGCCGTGATTCTAGAATGCAACCTATTCAAATTCCTGCCGGATCAACCCCAGGCCGAAGAACTCGTGGCTTTCATGGCCAGGAAAAATTTTTTCCTTTACGATATTTGCGGTTCCGGTCGACGGCCGTCCGATGGTGCGCTGTCCCATCTGGATATGGTATTCGCCAATGACAGCGGATTCCTCCGCAAGGACAAGGGCTGGTAAAGGCTTCGGTTCACACAGTCTCATATGGATTTGTCCCACCCTGTCGACAACGCAACGGCGCAAGAATCCCTGGATCAATCTTGCTTATCACTGTCTCGGCCTAGACCTCCACGGATATGCAGGTGGTTGCCCCGCCTTAACATTCACTAAAGGCGGGAGTTCTTCCCGTGGCGCGTCGTAAACCGCAGCGCCAATGACGTGAATGCTTCATTGCAAATCGGTTTCGCCCGTGACGGCAAAAAGTAAAGCGATTTTACCCCGGCCCCATCAAGCTTTGACCGGATGCACAATGCCTGCCGGTTGATTACTACGCGTTTACCGCCGAATAATTTTTCCTTAGACGGAAATTCGATGAATTAATCCCTCCCTGTGCCTCGTCGGAATTGGCACGCCATTTGTTTTACATCACGGAAACCACTTTCCGGAGGTCGGCATGCACCCTCGAATTCAGTCCTTGCGAATCCTGCCGTTGCAATTAATTCTTGCGGGCCTGCTGTTGCTCGGCGTCGGGGAAACTCGCGCGCAAATTCCGCTGGACTCGCTCCATGGACCGATATGCGGCATGATCGATCCGGATACCAAGACCCAGGTGGCCATCTCTCCGGTGTTCACGCGCGTCAACGTGGTCATCACCGATGCTATCGCGCAGGCTACGGTGACCCAGCGGTTCGTCAATCCGTTCCGACTCAAGACCGAGGTGGTTTATCTCTTTCCCTTGCCCGATCAGGGCGCGGTGCATGGGATGAAATACCAGTACCACGATTCGCTTTACGTGGCGCAGATCATGGAAAAGGCCAAGGCGCAAGCCAAGTATGATTCGATCAAGCAAAGCGGCGGGCAAGCGGCTTTGCTTTTGCAGGAGCGGCCCAATATTTTCCAACAGCGCATCGCCACCATGGGCCCGGGGGACACGGCTTACGTCGAGATCAAACTTTCCCTGCCCTTGAAATATGTGGACGGCGAATTGGAGTTGGCCTTTCCCACCCGGATCGGACCACGCTATTCGCCGGTGCTGGCCAAAGCGTCCGGATCATCTACGCCCGCCGGGCCTTCCGGCGGCGCTGCCGCCGTATCCGTCTGGAACCCACCGGAAGACAGGGCCGGATCGGAATTCCAATTCAACGTCCTGGTTCAGTCCGGACTGGACGTCGCTTCCATTTACTCGCCCAGCCATCCCATCGACGTGAGCGCCTGGAGCGCCGCGCGCAAGGAACTGATCGTCCGCCAAGTAGCCGATTCCAGTGTAACCCCTACGTTACCCTATGCCAGCGCCGTCATGCTCAAACCCGTGGCCACCTACCCGAACCGCGATTTTGTCTTGCGCCTGAAGCGGGCCGCGACCGCGCAGGATTTTTCCCTGGCGACGGCCCGGGACGAAAAAGGGCGCGATTTCTTCATGCTCAACCTTTACCCGGACCCGACCTTGCTCGCCGGGGCGAGGCCTAACCTGGACGTGGTGCTGCTGGTGGATATTTCCGGATCGCAAGATGGATGGCCCCTGGATCGGGAAAAAGAAATCACCTTGAATATTCTGTCCCGACTCACGCCCAAGGACAACGTGAACGTCATGGCGTTCAGCGATCAGGTTTACTACGCCTTCAATTCGCCTAATCCCGTGGCGGCTTCACAGGCGAACCTCGCGACTGCGGAGAATTTCGTGCGCGGCCTGAGCATACAGGGTGGAACGGAATTGCTGGCGGCGGTTAAAACCGTGCTGGCATCCCCGGCCAATCCCGACAAGAAACGGATTTTCATTTTCCTCACCGACGGGTTCATCACCGATGAGTCGTCGGTGGTGGCCGCCATTTCCCAGGACAAGTCCCAGCCGACCATTTTCACCTTCGGGGCAGGAAACAGCCTCAACCGATATTTCCTGGAAGAATGCGCCGCCGTGGGCAATGGCTTCGCCACCCCGCTGGTGCAAGGGGACGCGGTGGGGCCTCTGATCGATGCGGCCTGGGCGCGCATTGAATCGCCCCAATTGGAAAATATCCAGGTGAACTTCGGCGGGATGGAAACGACCGACATCCTTTATCCCGTGTCCAACAAATTATACGCGGGTTTGCCGTACCGGATTTACGGCCAATATAAGGCCGGGGCCGCGCAGACCGTAACCTTGACGGGGGATAAGCAGGGCAAGCCCATAACCATTACCAAGACCGTGGATTTTTCTTCACCCTCGGCTTACAATTGGGCCGTTCCGAAATTGTGGGCCCGTGAAAAAATCGGACAATTATCCCTTCAGCAGGGGACAACCGACGCGAACAAATCCGCCATCGTCCAGTTATCGCTGGACTATTCCGTGCTCAGCGCGTATACGGCCTTTCTGGCTGCGCAACCGCAAGCGGTGTCGGCGGACAATAATTTGGGGACCGGGATGACGTCGGAAATATCCAAGCAGGTCCGGTCCGCCAAGCTTTTCGGCCTGACCCTGCACGACGGATTGCTGTTCCTGGATTGGCCCGGCCAAGAGGGAATCGTCGCGATACGTATCTACGATCTCAGCGGGCATTTGCTCTTCACCTATCGGCCCGGGGCCGCCCAGGGCAGCGATGGTTCCGGCGGAAGCCTGAGGAATACGGGTGCGCAGAACAATGCTTGGCGATGGGTTTGGGACGGCCGCGACGCTGCGGGACGCGCTTTGGGCCAGGGCCGATATCTCTTGTCGATTGAAACCAGCCGTGGAATGCAATCCCGCGTCTTTTCCTGGAATCCGGTCCGGTAGGTGGAGTAACTTAGATGTTACTCCAGGGGAGCCAACTCTGATTGATGCAGGGGCCGGCCGGATTCCGCCGACCCTCCTATCCGGCTGCTAGGGGCTGGGGTACGCGCAGGGAGGGTCGGCCCACTTTCATCCATCCTCCTTGATGCTATATTCTTCCTCAGGTCTACCGCCTGTGAAGAATTCTCCGCATCAAGCCCGGTTTGCCGGGCGCGCCGTCGTCGTAATGCCCGGCCTAATCATGTTCTTGATCTTCGTGTCCATGTCCGCGGCCCAATTCCATGGATATCTGTTTCAGACGCGCGGACTCGACGGATTGCAAATCGGCACACTCATCATGGTCGGCCAATGCGCCGGCATCCTCTCGCCGCTTTTGCAGGTCCAAGCCATCCGCAAGTTTCACGGACCGCATATTCCCCTGGCCTTGATGATGGCCGGCGCCGCCATTTCCCTTTGCGCTCTACCCCATGTGCGGGGCTATGGGAATTTTCTCCTGGTCTTCCCCGCATTCTGTTTTTGTTCGGCGTCTCTGTTCCCGCTCAATGCCGCCGCCGCTTTCGAAGCCATGCGCCACCGTGGTCACGCTGCGTTTTTCAAAATCCGCAGCCTGGGCACCTTGGGGTTCCTCACCGGTTGCCTCGCCTCGCTCTTTTTTCCGGAATTCCAGGATCTGCCTTTGCTGTACGCCGGATTCGCCGGAGCGCTGGTACTGGCTTTATCCGCCGTCCTGTGGGAACGAAGCGCGCTTAGAAAAAGTGTGTCCGCGTCCTACGCGTCTGATTCATACGCGCCCGCGTCCCCCGCGTCCGCGCTCCTCGCGTCCGCGTCCCGAGCCCCGACTTTTTTGCGGACACTCAAGCTCTTGATCGAGGCGGACACTTGGCCATTGCTCTTAACCCTGGCCATCATGAATTTCGCCAACGCCATGGCAACGGCCATGCAGGGAAATTATTTGGTGGAACGCTTCGCGGTCAGCCAGCGCGGCATCAGTATGGCTTGGGTCGTCTCCACGGGAAGCGAAGTTCCCCTCATGTGGCTATGCGCCCATTTGGTTCGCAAGCATGGTTTATACTGGGTCATAGTCTTGGGACTGGTCGGTACGACCGTAAAACTTACGGGCTTGGCCCTGGCCGGGACCTACTGGCAATTTTGCCTGGCCCTGGTGGCCCATGGTTGTTTTTTCTCCGGCGCCATGACGGGCTTCAGCGTTTATCTCGATCGTAGGTATCGGCCCGAGGATCGGGCATCGTTGCAAACCATCTCCGGCGTCTTCCATGGTGGGATACCCTCCGCCTTGGCCGGGTACGCTTCGGGTTGGATGTGGCACGCCATTTCACTTCAGTCGGTCTATTGGCTGGCGGGGGCTATATCGCTGCCCACTTGTCTTTTCGGGCTTTGGATATTGCGCGGCCCGGGGCTTGCAAGGCAATCCCTCGATCCCGATCCGCTCCTCTAAGTCATTTGAATCGTTCATTTTGGAAATGGCCCGTGGTCGGAGGTTCGCCCGGGTTATTTATATTTGTCCCTAATTCGATTTCCCGAGGGAGTTTTCCGATGCGTTATTTCCAAGCCGCGATTTTTCTGGCGCTGGTGTTCTGGGTCAAGCCTGTGCATGCCTGGGATTCTGACAATGACGGGATCCCCAACAAATACGATTTGTGCCCCAACGATCCTGAGGACAAGGACGGCTTTCAGGATCAGGACGGCTGCCCGGATCCGGACAATGACAGCGATGGGATTTGCGATCCGTGGGTGATGGAAAAAGGCGAACAAGCCAAGTACGCCAAGGTTTGCCATGGCAGTGATAAATGCCCGAACGTAGCCGAGGATCGCGATGGTTTTGAAGATGAAGACGGCTGTCCCGATCCGGACAATGACAAGGACGGCATCCCGGACAAGCTGGACAAATGCCCGAACGATCCGGAGGATATGGACGGCTTCGAGGACAATGACGGCTGCCCGGATCCGGACAATGACAAAGACGGCATCTGTGATCCATGGGTGCAGGAAAAAGGCCTGGCCGCCAAATATGCCGGCGTGTGCCACGGCAGCGACAAGTGTCCCAATGAGGCCGAGGACAAGGATGGTTTCGAAGATGAAGACGGCTGTCCGGATCTGGATAATGACAAGGACGGCATTAAGGATGCCGTGGATAAATGCCCCAATGAACCGGAAACTTTCAATGGTTTTGAAGACGAAGACGGCTGTCCGGACAAAGCCTTACCGGCTTTCCTACCCGTGCAAACCTATCCTTTGGTGCGCTTCCGCTCTGCCACCGCCGAGCTCACGGTAGAAGCGGAAGACGCGTTGGACGGCCTTGCCAAGCAATTGAAGGAGTATCCGGAGAAGCAGGTGGAAATCCGGATTTTCACCTGGTACAAGGGCAAGAAAAAGGAAGACTACCTCGCCTTGCTCCAGGCTCGGTCCAAGGCCATCGTGGATTTTCTGGTTGGGAAAGGCGCGACGGCGGCGCAGTTGAAGGAAGTGCAGTATAACCTGGCAGCCTTTGAATCATTGAAGGGCAGCGACCAGGACTTCAATCAGGAAAAGCCGATGGAAATCCGCCTACTGAACTGAACCGGAGGAACTCCAGATTTATACAAGCCGGCCGCTCCCAAGGGCGACCGGTTTTTTTTATCCGCGGAATAAATTTTCCGAAGAGAGCTTTACTCTCCGCGAAAGACGATGGGGAAGGCCACAAGGGTCAATCCGATCAAAAGCAGCATCCAGGGACCGTCGACAAAATAGGGGAAAAGTCCCAGCGCGATCCCGCAGCCCATCAGACGCATATTCCCATGTCTTTTTCCCGACCACCAATAGCCCATCCCGACCATGGCGAGAAAAATTTCCAAGAATATTTTATAGGCTCCCATCGGACTAACGGCTTTCGCATTCCATGAACTCGGCTTGGAAAACAGAGTCACCGTTTTTATGCTGTACGTCCATTTTTTTCAAACTGTCTTTGTCCTCGATTTTCACCACCTTCAGGGGTTTTCGCACCATCCCGGAGTCTTGGAAGGAAATGATTCCCTGGAGCGCCAATGTCCGGCTCACTCCCGCCCGATCCTGGAGGTGGATGAGCATCTCATTTTCCTTGAGTTCCAGGCGCGTGGCGGTAAACCCCTTCACGGGAATCGATTCCGGCGCTTTTAGAGTTGTTGCCATGACAAACTCCTCCCCGCAAAGTATACGATGGATTGCCCCGGAAGGGCAGCCGTCCGCATGACGAAACCGGCGGACGAATCCGCATAGGAATTTTCGTATGTTGAAGGGCCGATAGATAATGGAGACCGCATGTCCGATCAGAGTATAGGAATTCATTCGACCTCAAAAACGGGTCTCGAAACGCATCTTGAAACCCGTCCCGAAACTTCGAATCGGATGATTTCGAAATCGCGCGCGACGGTGAGGCGATTGCCGTTCTGCGCCATCGCCGTGTGCGCTTGCTTGTGGCTTACCTCGTCGATATTGGCCGCGCCTGCCGCTGCCACTGGCGGCCAAGGCGGATCCAGTAAGCCCCCCAAAACCAAGGCTTGGCTCGGCATTGCTTTCGAAGACGCTCCGCCAGCCAAAATACCCGCAGCTTACCAACACCCTTCTCCGGAAGGCGCCGTAAGAATCCAACAAGTTTTCAAGGGCACCTCCGCCGACCAAGCCGCGCTCAAGGAAGACGATTTCATTTTGTCCATCAATGGCGCGACCTTGGCGGGCCGCAAAACCTTGCTTGACACCATCCTTTCGAAGGGTGTAGGCGACGTGGTGGAATTGCGCATCGGCCGGGACGGCAAGATATTGACGCAGAAAATGGCACTGAGCCCCAAGCCCGAAGACATGCGCAGCATTACGAAAATGCTGGTGGGTTCGGCAGCGCCGGAGTTGGACGGGAAATATTACAGCGCCGATGTGGGAAGTTTGAAAAACAATATCGGTAAAATCGTTTTGTTGGATTTCTGGGCCACCTGGTGCGGTCCTTGCCGATCCACCTTGCCGGGATTGGACATGCTGTATCAAAAGTATCATGACAAGGGTGTGCAGATAATCGGCATCAGTTCCGAAAGTTTGGAGGACTTGCAGGCATTTCAAAACTCATCCCGGCATGCCTATTCGCTCTTCAATGACATTTCGCAAATCACCACGCGCCATTATCAGGCCTTCGCCTATCCGACCTTGGTGCTCATCGATCGCAAAGGGATCATCCAGAGAATTGAAGTCGGCGCTCATCCGGCGGAACAGGTCGAGCAATGGATTAAGGAATTGATGTGATCCATGGCGTCGGAATGGCTGGAACATGACTGCATATTTCTTCCATCCGCATCCTTAACCGAAGTAGGCGGGATATTTTTCCCGTAACGAAACGAATCCCGTTTCCGCGATGATGAGATGGTCCAGGAGCGGAATGCCCAGGGTCTTCGATACCTCAACCAAACGACGCGTCGCGGTCAAATCGGATTCGGACGGCTCCAGATTTCCGGAGGGATGATTATGCGCCAGCAGGATGCTGACGGCCCGGTCGCGGATGGCCGGGAAAAAAGTTTCCCGGGGATGGATTTGACTTTGATTGGCCAAGCCGGCCGTCACGGTATGCGTCCCGATGACCTGGTTGTTCCCGTCTAAGGTCAACACCATCACCAGCTCCTGCGCCGCGCGGCGCAAGGCCCCGAGCAGCGGCAAGGCGTCTTTGGGCGTGCGGATTTTAACCTTGCTGCGCCCCACTAAAAACCGTTTGGAAAACTCGATGCTGGCAAGAATCTGGCAGCCCTTACCCGGGCCGATGCCGCGAATTTCCAATAGAGTCTCAAGGGTTAAATCTTCCTGCAGACGGCTCAGCTTTTCCACGACTTCCTCCGCCAAGGTCAACACGTCCTTGCCCATCTGGCCACGCCCGAGAACGACGGCCAGGAGTTCGGCGTTGGATAACCCATCGGGTCCGGAGGCCATTAATTTTTCCCGTGGCCATTCCTGAGCGGGCATTTCTTTCAATAGTTGCATGCGACCTTCCTTTTGAAAGGAAAGCTAATGGCGTTTGGCCGGGGTCTAAGTGGCGAGGGTCACATGTATGCAGAAATTAACGGACCCTTTGGACAGAAATTCACCGACCCGTTGGATAGAAACTCAAGGACCCGGAAATATCCCCGGCGCGACTCGATTGAGTCTCGTCACCACGCTATCGATGGAATGGAGGGTATCGCTTTTTGCAAATACGAGTTTCAAACCGGTTGGGGTGGTATCCGGGTTGAATATGAAAACATCTCCGATGGTGTTTAGGTTCCCGCTGGAAAAGATTTTGAAAAAATCAACGTCCGGCATGGGTGTATTCCAGGCTATTTGACCGATCAGTTGTCCCGTCAACTGAACATCATCCGGGTGGAATAAGCGTACGGCGATGAATGATCGGAATTGAGATATTTGTAACGGTAATTTCGAATTAGGTGTCGTTGGCGGGGTCGAATTGCAAGGAACCGAAAACGCCCAGGTCCAAGGTCTCCCCGGGATTAAGCGGGCCGATGGTT
>JADGQO010000230.1 GCA_017881725.1 Fibrobacteria bacterium | reverse complement strand
GGCTTACTGCCCGAATACGTAGCTGGGCCAAAGCCTCTCGATCCATTTTCCGAGCGTCGTTTTTCTTCACACATAAAATCTAATCACTAATATTATATGTGGCTATATCATTGAGACGGTCAGTATGCGTTTCAGATTGGTACACATATCGCGGTGTGACCTGAGGGAACCAGACCATGGGGAGGGATTCGTAGAAATCTCATTCCATTCAGGACCTAAGATTCAATCGGGCCCTGAATGGAACGGCGAAAATCACTTGATGAATAAAAAATTAATGCCTTCATTCGCCGCTGCTCCCGTACCATCGAAACAACGAACGGCTAAAACATAGTCTCCTCCTCCCCAGTCCGCCCATGCTCCGGCCAAACACGTTGCATCCTCGGATCCGGAGGGAGTGACCACTAATTCACCATTTCTCCCCGGGCCAATGCTCCCCATGCCACCCACGGAGATGTAATAGAATCCAGGGGATAAAAGACTGGTTGTAATGGTTACCCCGGAACTATTAAAAGTATACCCGAGTGTTGTGCCGTTCATTTGGCCCATGGCTACGCCGAAATCAGTATTCGAATACTCCTTCATTAATGAGGCGTTAAAGGCCGCGTCCGTCAAACCGCCGAGGTGAGTTCTGCAGGTCACGGTGGCGTTCAAATCGCCGCCGGATACCGTTTGGGAACTGACCCCGCAATGCGCGTTGTTGGAGCCGTAAGCCGTAACCATGACGCTACCTGGGTCGGTTACCGAGCCCTGGCCCTTGAAGGTGACGGTATAGGTTCCGGCGGACACATGTTGCACCACATTCCCGTCAAAGCCGCTCACATCGTTCCAGCTCCGTCCCGGATAGGGAACATATGTGCCTGACGCTGTGGGCTTATCCGCCCAGACATACGCATTGTGTCCACTGCCGGATCCTCGTGGAAATAGGACAAGTATGCTAATCGATCGATCAATTGAGAGTCCATACTGATCATAACATGCGATTCTGGCGGATACGCTTCCCGTGCTGGTCCAATCAATCACCTTGCAAGATCCAACATCCGACCCGGAAGCAGTGACATGGACCAGGCCCTCCGCATTCGCCAGGGTGGCCAATCCGAGGAATGTCACCGTATATTTTCCCGTCGAAGTAACAGTGAATTGAACATCTCCCGCCGGGTTGTAGAATTGATCCGTTCCGCCTGATGCGCTGGTTGCCAAGGTGCGCGATGTAGTTACATCGTATATCAGAGCGTAGCCGGTTAAGGGAGAGGTAGACGCCTCCTTGCGCCAGACATTCAGCGTGTAGGTGCGCGTGGCGACGCCATCGGGAGCCGTTACGACTATGGTGTGGGTAACCGTGCTATACGGATAGGCCAGCGCCGGGCTTTGGGTTCCCGATGTCAGGGCGGCGCCATCGACGGCGATGGTTGCCCCGGAGGCGGCATCGGCGGCCGTGGGAGTGAACTTGCAAGCCGTGGCCGTCGCCGTAGCGGTGATGTAGTAGGTTAATATATCCGGATTGAAGGCCTGATTAAACGTCATGCCGACCGGCAAAGTCAACGTCGCAAGCTTCTCGGAATTGCTTCGCGTTACATTCAAGGTGTACGTTTTTGTCGCGGTTCCATTCGCGGCGGTTACGATGATGGAAATGGCATTGCCGCCCGGCGCCAGATTGATGAATCCGGAAGCCGTACCGGAAACGACAGCCGTTGTGTCCACTTTGATGGTCGTTCCAGTCGGCCCCGCCGCCGTTGGGGTTACCGTTATGCTGCTCGTTGCATACGGCACGGTGGCGCTATAGGACAGGCTGGCGGCGGCAAAGACCGGAGTCAAGGTCCCCGCCGTCGTGGTCAGGGTGGAAAGATCCGCATTCGCGCTGGCCGCGCGGGTCACGGTTAAGGTATAGGTTTTGGTTGTGACCCCATCCGCCGCAGTCACAACAATGCTGATCGGGTTGGCGCCCACGTTGAGCGGAATCGCCGCTGAAGCGGTGCCGGAGGTCACGGTCACGGTATTCACCTTGATGGTCGAACCCGCCGTCGTCGGAGTCACCGTCGTCGTCGCAGTCCCGTTGGATACGGCAACCGCATAGGCAAGCGTCGCCGACGCGAATACCGGGCTCAAGGTCCCCGCCGTCGTGGTCAAAGCCGTGAGGTCCGCGTTCGAGCTGGCCGCTTGAATCACGGTTACGGAATAACTCTGGGTGGCAACGCCATCGGCGGCAGTTACGGCGATGGTGATGACCGTCGCAGTCGAGCCTAAGGTGATGACGCCGGAAGCGCTTCCCGAAGCCACCGCCGTGCCGTTCACCTTAATGGTCGCACCTGCGGCGGTCGGGGTTACGGTAATACTCGGCGTCCCGTTGGGGACCGTTACCGAATACGCCGCCGTGGCCGGAATAAAGGCTGGGCTCAACGCACCCACCGACGCTACCAGGTTGGACAAGTCGGCGTTGCCGCTAGCCGCTCGGGTCACCGTCACTTTGTAATTCTTCTTGGTTGTGCCGTCCTGCGCCGTTACGGCTACGATAATGACGGTATTCCCGACCAGCAGCGGGATCGCGTCGGAAGCCGCCCCGGAAACGACGATGTTGCCGTTCACTTTCATGGTGGCCAGGGCGCTCGCGAGCGTAGGCGTGACCACGAAGGATGTCACGGAATTGGCGACGGAAGCGGAGTAGGCCGTATCCTTGGCCGCGAAGACCGGGGCCAAAGTCCCGGAGGACAAGGTCAGACCGGAGAGATCGGCGATCATAGAAGGCGATATGGTGATGGAAGCAGTATCGCTCGTTGAGTTGCCGTCATCGTCGGTCACGCGGAATACGCATGAGACGGTGCCGGGAACCATCGGCGCGGTAAAGGAAGTGTCGCCTTTGGAAACAGCAGCGAAAGATCCTGCTCCGATTTTCCATTCCAAAAGGACCACGCTCCCCAGGCTGTCGGTCCCCTTGCCATGAAGGTTCACGACGCTGCCGATAGCAACGACGGTATCCGGACCCGCATCCGCATTAGGCGCGTCCTGCTTGACAACGACCCGAGATTGCGAAGTCGCTAACTTGCCGGATTGATCCAGAACCTTCAAAGTCACGTTGAAAGACCCCGCAGTCAAGTACCGGTGGCCACCCTTGATGGCGGCGGTGCGGCCGGAAAGCACTCCCTGCTGATCGGCGATGCCGTCGCCGTCCTCATCGAGCGAATAGGATTTCAAATCCAGGTCCGTGGCCATGGCGCTGGACAGGAAGGTCACCGAATCCTTGATGCTGACGACCGTATCCTTCGGAAGAAGCGCCGTCAGTGAGGGTGCCTTGGAATCATTGACCGTCACCTTCAGGGAATCTTCGGCGGTGAGGCCGTCGTCATCCATCACTCGGAATGCGCAAACGATATCCCCCGGTGTAGCCGGGGCCGTAAAGGCGATGGCTCCCGAATCGGAAGCAGCGGCATAATCGGCGGCGCCGATTTTCCACTCGCGTTTTACGATGGTTCCCAAAGAATCTACGGCCACGCCGTGCAACTTGACCGTCGCTCCGGGAAGCACGCTGATATCGGGTCCGGCGTCAGCCGTAGGCTTGTCGAGTTTGACGACCACCAAGACCTTAGCGGTGACGGACATGCCCGCGGCGTCGGAAACGCGCAGAAGGGCCTGGAAATTTCCCGCCGTCGGAAAACGATAGCCCCCGCGCACGGTTGCGGATGTCCCCTGCAAAGATCCGTTCACGTCATCCTTGCCGTCCCCGTCAAAATCCCAGGCGAACGAAAGCAGCGTCGCCCCATGGCCGGAGGCCAAGGCGGAGAAAGCAACCGAATCCTTGATATTGATTAGAGCCGGGAGGGCAATCAGGGAGTCGATGACCGGTGCGCTGCCTGCCACCTTAACGCGCTTGGAGGCTGTGACGATGTTTCCTTCCCCATCACGGACGCGGAAATGCGCCAGGACTTCGCCTGCGGTCGTATAGGCGTGCACGGGAGCATTGAAAAGAGTTTGGCCCGCGGCGCCGGCTAGGGAATCTTCATACACGCCGTCACCGTCCAGGTCCCACGCGAATGCCGCGACATCGCCGTATTCCTGGGTCACCTTGACTTCGAAGGATGCGAAGGATCCGGCCGCCAAAACCGTATCGGCGCTGCCGATGTCGAGAACCGGCGTGTCTCGGACAACCGAAACCGCAGAAGCATCCCCCGCCGAGTCGCCGGATACCGCGCGCACGTAGGTGACGCCCGTTCCAACGGGAGTCAAGACGCCGGACTGGGAAACCGTAGCGACGCCGGGATTACCCGTGCTCCAAACCAGATTACTCCCTTGCCAGCGTTCGACCGGAGTAATCTCAATTTGCTTGGATGCTCCGCCGGCGTACAGCTTAATGACGTCGGGGCGGATATCCAAAGCGCCGAATGAATTCGATGGACGCGAAAGATCCAGGGTTATCGTGGTGGTTGCCCGACCGGTGCTTCCGTCAAAGTCGCGATGCTCTTCATACGCCAACTGACCGGATTGGTAGCCTCGGATGATAATGAGCGCCTTGCCGCCGGCATAAGATTGATCGGCTAACCGTTGCAAGGTGTCCAGGCTTTGGAGTTTGCCGCTGAAAAGCGTGTCGGTCCCGGCTCCATCGCGGAGGAGAATGAGGACCGGATCGAAACGAAGCAGTGAGGTGTCGGCATCGACGGCCAAGCGGGTCTGTCCCGTTTCATTCGTGAGACGACATGCCATCGGCAAGAGGGCCAGAATCATCAAGCCCAGAAAAACGCTGAATATTTTCTTATACATGTTAATTCTTTGGAACGCGGTAGACTTTATCCGACGGGGCCGGATCGTTTTGAAGGAGGAAATACGCGGCGGAAAGGCCAGCCACTGCGACGGCCGCACCGCCGGCTACCCAGAATCCCGTATGGCTGCCGGAACTGCTGGTGGTCGTGGCCACCGGAGCCTTATCCGAGGAATTGTCGGATTGTGATTTGTCGTTCCCGCGAGAACCGTTCGATCCTTTTTGGGGCAACACCATCCGCGTGGTGTCCACGCCGAAGCTGCGCTGACGGGCCATGAATTCTTCCCGCACCTTATCGAAGATGCGGTCGATTTCATCGCTCACGAACATGTCCACCAATTTTGCCGAAGGCACGAGAGTCAAAAGGCGGAACATATAATATTTCCCTTTTTCCCGGGTGCTGGGATTGGCGGTATAGACCACGGCCAAATGCTTGGCGATGAATACGCTGTCGTCCAGGCTGTAGCTCTTATGCGCGGCCATGAACGTTTCCAGGGTATTGAGCACTTTCTCAAAATTTCCGTCGTTGTATTCGGCGTGGATTTTTTTCTGATCCAGCTTATCCGATGCGGACGAAGAGGATGAGGATTTGGTCGAGGAAGATTGCGCCGCGAAGGCGTTTCCAAAGGACAAAGCCAGAACCATCACCAGCGGAGTCAGAACGTTTATTTTTCGGAGCGAGCAGGATTTCATAAAGCCTCGGATTAAAAAAAAGTTCATTTCCCCGTCACTATTGAACTTCTGGGCCAGCGGCGGTGGAATCGCGAGATACGTTTAAAGTTAATAATCATACTCAAACCGACTGGACCCCTCAGCGAATTCATCCCTCCATTCAGGGAACGCAACCGAGAAATTTGGGAGACTCCCAAAAACCGATCCCGTCTTTTCAATAGAAACTCGAAATGAGTTGCCCTACCCGCAAGCCATTGTCGCGTTGGCAAATTTGACCTCGATGAAGTGACAACGGTAAAACCCTTTCCACCGGTGCCTCCCGCGGATTTCATTCCTTAAATTTTCCCGGAGCCCACCAATTTCCGGAAATCAGCAGCATGGACAACATTTCCAGGGATTCGCCATAATAGCTCGCGGGTTTTCCCAAAAGGCTTCAACCGATCCTGAGAAACTCCCCAGCTTCGGGATCAGCCATGCAACCAGCCAGAAATGGCGCGGTAAAGGACATGCGCGAGTCTTCGGAAATCGGCGTGCCGGACAAATCGTAGCCGGCCTTGATAGCCGCCGGGTCCTGCCCCGTGGCGTTTCTCAGCCATCCGGAAATTTTCCGCAATGCCGTCCGCGACCGCGCGGATCCATAGTGCGCATAATCCGCAGCCAATCGCAACGGTACCCGACAAGCATTCCAACAGTACAAGCCGTCTTGCGCCTTTTCCAAAAAATTCGGCGGCGCCGGACGCGGGGGATCGCCCACGACAAAATCCGGAAGGAGCCCGGTATCCGGAGCATGGTTCCGCGCCAACGACTCGATCAAATCGAATGCGGTATCTCTCGCCTTCAGCCAACAGTCATCTCCAGTGGCGTCGTAATAGGTTTGGAAATGCCCCGGCATCCAATCCGAGGAACGGGTGTTCAATCCATGCTTATCCCAATCGCCCAACAACGTTCGATAGGTGGGACCCAAATTCGATGCCTTGATCCCCTGCGTGATGATCCGCCGGGCCTGCGCAAGATAATCCACCTTGCCCGCCGAACCCCATTGCGCATGGGCCAGAAGCAAGGCGTACGCGATATCCATATCCCCGTCGGTGGCGGAATCGTTGGCCAATGGTCCCTCGTCCTCGGGTACCACCCAGCTCATCAAATGCGGGCTACTGCGGCTGGGATGGTGATCGGAAAAATTGAAAAAACCGTCGAACAATTCGCGCGCATCCCTATCCCATCCCGCCATCAAGGCGATGATGATCATCCCATAACCATGCACTTCGGAAATGGTCTTATAACTTCCGCCCTGATACGCATCCGGCCTATCGAGATAATATCCACCCCCCGGCGTCACGCCATTCGACCGTTTGAAATATTTATCCCGATAATACGCATAGAAAGCCGCCGTGTCCGCATTCAGCGTCGACTGATCAATCCCAGTGGGCTTTAAACAACCCGGGTAAGTTAACGCTTGCGGAAAAGGTCGAGCCGGAAATTCATTTTCGTTTGCAGCCATGTCGATTTGGTATCCCAAAGTGATAGTGAGGTTGTAAGAATTTACCCAAGATCCTATTTCCATTTTTCGCCCATGTTTCCTCAACACGCCGGTGCGCCGCCCTGCGGCCGCACCACCCCTGGCGACCCACCTCTTCGCATTCTCCCCGTCTTCGCCCTTCGAAAACTGGTTCGACCCGCCCGTGGAGGGCGGCCGGGCCCTCCGGGGCGATTTGGCGGAGGCGCAACAGCGTGGACGTCTCGCGCCATTCGGGACGCGACATGCGACCCAGCGGAACGACCAACGGCATTCGCGGCCCGAATGTATGGACTACAGGGAATTGTCAGCGAGAACGTCCTACGGACGCAGCGAACCGAAAAGCGCGCGCCGGAGCCAGTGAGCCCCGGAGGGCCCGGCCGACCGGCACAGCCGGATCACATGTCCTGCCAGAAACGGAAATGATCCGTCTCAATCTCCTTCAGCGACGGCATCGGAAAGAAACGGTACTTATCCTGCGACGTGAACATGAAGCCATGACGGATCATCTTGAAGGAGATTTGATCGAGCGGGCAGAACAAGGCCAAGCCCTTGGTCTTCTTCTCGGGTTTGATCTTCATTTGCAGAATCGCGTCGCGCAACTTGGACGGATGGAGGAAAGGGAACGGCGCTTGCATGAACGGATTCTTCTCGAAATTGCCGATGAACTCGTCCACGTTCAATTCGATTTGGGTATAAAACAATTTCGGACAGCCCTTGGTATTACCTGGTGCGGTGATATACTTGCCGAACTCGACCATGTCGTACGGGCTCAACACCAGCATGGACAGCGGCGCGACCTCGGCGAAAGTGCGCAGGAATCCGGATTGATGCACCTTGTCGTATTCCTGGGGCTTCAGTTCCAACACGTGGGCTTCGGTCGTCGAAAGGTACAGGCTCTTGATGCAATCGAAATCCATATGCTCCATCACGCGATAGGAACAGATGAACTTGGTGTGCTTGGGCGTGCCGTCCTCATGCGGGATTAGGCGCTCCAGGCTGCCGTCGATGTCGAAGTAGGGGTTGCGGAATTTAAGGTCGATGTCGGCGAACACCAGCTTTCCGGAATAATGCCGGATGGAACCGATCAGGTAATGCTGCGCGAAGGCGTCGGGCCCCAATTGCGAGGCCACCAAGGCTTGGTTCGGATACAGGATTTGGTACAGATGGTTTTCGTATTGCATGATCACAGACCCCAGAAGAGTTTGAGCATCGGGGCGATGACCACGGACATCACGCCCATCAACTTAATCAGGATGTTCAAGGAAGGTCCGGCCGTATCCTTGAACGGATCGCCGACGGTATCGCCCACCACCGAGGCCTTGTGCGCGTCCGAGCCCTTGCCGCCGCCCACGCCGCTTTCGATGGTTTTCTTGGCGTTGTCCCACGCCCCGCCGGTATTACTCATGAATATAGCCAGCGAAACGCCAGAAGCCGTTACACCGGTGAGAAAACCCATCAACATTTGCACGCCGCCCAGGAACCCCACCGCCACGGGCGACAAAATCGCCAAAAGCCCGGGCAGAATCATTTCCCGCAGGGCCGCCGAGGTGCTGATATCGACGCAACGCGAGTAATCCGGCTCCGCCGTGCCTTTCATCAGGCCGGGAATGGTGCGGAACTGGCGACGCACTTCCTCGACCATGGCGAAGGCCGCTCGGCCTACGGACATCATGCACATGGAACTGAACAGGTACGGGACCATGCCGCCCAGGAGTAAGCCCACCAGGACTTTGGGATCGGTGATTTCGATGGTGTCGATGCCGACTTCGGCTTTGAAAGCGGAGAACAGGATGACGGATGTAAGCGCCGCCGAGCAAATGGCGAACCCTTTTCCGATGGCGGCGGTGGTATTGCCCACCGCGTCGAGTTTGTCCGTCGTCGCGCGCACATGCGGCGGCATCTCCGACATTTCTGCCAGGCCGCCGGCATTGTCGGCCACGGGACCAAAGGCGTCCACGGCCAGTTGGATGCCGAGCGTCAATTGCAAACCCACGGTGGCGATGGCTACGCCGAAAAGCCCCGCTTGGTTATAGCTGAGCAAAACCGCCGCGCCCATGGTCATCACGGGCAGCGCCGTCGAGATCATGCCCACGCCCATGCCGGTGATCAAAGTCGTCGCGGCTCCGGTTTCGCAAGCCTTAACAATCGCGTTCACCGGTGTCTTATGCGTGCCGGTGAAATACTCCGTCAGCATGCCGATGATGGTTCCCGCCCCCACGCCCACTACGGTGCACAGAAATAATTGCGTGGCGTTGGCGCCGTTGTTGAACGTGTGATCGCCCAGGCAGCCCCGGAAAATCGGATAACTGAACAACGCGGCCAAGGCCGAGGCGATATAGGAACCCTTGTTCAAGGCTCCCTGCGGCGAACCGCCTTCCTTCACTTTCACCATCTGGATGCCGATAGCCGAGGCCACGGCACCCGCGGCCGCCAGCACCAAAGGCAGTAGCACCAGGCGGATTTTGATCACGTCTTCCGCATCGGCGGCCATGGCCAAAATCATGCAGCCCATCACGGAGGCCACGAAGGACTCGTACAAGTCAGCGCCCATGCCCGCCACGTCACCCACGTTGTCGCCCACGTTGTCGGCGATGGTGGCCGGATTCCTCGGATCGTCCTCGGGAATGCCCGCTTCCACCTTGCCCACCAAATCCGCGCCCACGTCCGCGGCCTTGGTATAGATGCCGCCGCCCACGCGCGCGAACAGCGCGATGCAGGACGCGCCCAGCGCAAAGCCCGACAGGATGGGCAATATTTCATGATCGAAATTCACCGGGTCGCGGCCAAAGAAATGGATGGTAGCGAACATGATGCCCGTGATGCCGCACAAAGCCAGGCCCACCACGCTCATGCCCATCACCGATCCGCCCGCGAAGGAAACTTTCAAAGCCTCGTTGAGGCCGGTGCGCGCCGCCGTGGTCGTGCGCATATTGGCTTGCGTCGCGATCTTCATGCCGAAGAATCCGGACAGGGCCGAGCACGTCGCGCCGAAGGCGAAGGTCACGGCCTCCCATTTCAGCACGCCTTTATTGCCCAACAGCAGCAGGCATCCCGCCACGATCACGAAAGGCACCAGCACCTTGTACTCGCGGAACAGAAAAGCCATGGCGCCATTGGCCACGTAGCCGCCGATTTTGCGAAGTTTTTCGTCCCCCACTTCCTGGCGCATAATCCACCGGGATTTGAAAATGGCGAAAATAATGGCGAAAATACCGCCGCATAGCCCTATAGCCAGGGGCAATTCGATATCAAGATCCATTGTGCCTTTCCGGTTCACAACCTTGTTGGCTTAGATTTTGGGATAAATATAGCCCTCGCGCGCGCGGGACTTTGGTTTTTTATGATGATAGTTTTTTCCCCCACCCGCTTACAAGCGCCAAGCGACTTTCCTTTTCGACTTCCGAAGCCGGCCGATTCGCGCCACGATGATCTACGCTTCCAACCACGGAAAAAAAATGCAAGATGTGAATTTGTATCCGCGTTGCCGTCCTTTATCGGTAGGCACACTTCCGGGTCCCACTAAAACCCACGCAGACCTTTTCACCGCAATGAACGCGGAGCCATCCTCGGTACCGATTCTGCTTTCGCGCCAACGACGCCGAGTGGGGCAGCCGCCCGTCCGGAATCGCCTGCGGATCAATCCTCCGAACCGCGTCGTGTCGCTTCGAATCATGGAAAATTCCGGTTTTCCGAAGACTTTTTTAGGAAAGGGGCTTTTTAACGTTTGACAGGGGGGTTATAATAAGAGTCCTTATGACTGCACTCATTGCAGTGACTCGGGCGACCGTCGCCTCGGCACTCTTGCTTATCCTCGGCGCGGCATCGTCCCCGGCCTTCGCGGAGACGCGACTCGCCGCAACGCCGCTCCCCGCATCCACGCATGCCCCATCGCCACTCTCCGCAACGCCCCTTGCCCCAAGGGCGATCACCACCTCGGCGCCCGCCGCTACTGCACTCGCCGTCTCGGCGACGGATCCACTATCCGGCAGCTCCGACGCCTCGCAACCCGGCCTATTCGAAATGGCTCCCACCGCGGGCTTCATGGGCGGCAGCGCCCTCATCGGCTTACGCGCTTCCATGAATTATCATCCCGTCAACCTGGAACTGTCGTTCGACCAGGTCATGGGCCATTCCGCGACTTTGTATCCCATTACCTTGAACGCCGTGCTCGACTTGTCCGGCGCCGCGCGCACCGTTCCTTACGGCATCGTAGGCGGAGGCCTGTTCCTCACCGTGCCCAACAATTCGGTGGGCGATCAAACCATTTCCTCGGTGGGCCTGGCCTTCGGCGGAGGCATTCGCTATTACATCACCCCGGGCATCGGCATCCGTTTCGAGACCAAGCAATTGTTCACGCGCATCAACAACCGCGCGGACAAGCGGCAGGAATTGCTTATCTTCCAGTCCACGAGCCTAGGAGTGGTATTTGCCTTCGGTTAACCCGTTCCCCCCTCCATTCCAATCGCCATTCCCATTGCGATTCCTCGGCATCCCCGCCATGGCCGCGCTGTGCGCCCTTTGCGCCCTAGGCGCGCTCGCGCCATCCGCTTCTGCCGCGACGCATAAAACTTCCAAATCATCCGATCGCGGGAGAGCCGCCGTCGAAACAGTTTATGTTCCCCTCACCGCGCCCGATCCCGACGGCCCGCCCAGCCTTACCGCCTCTTCGCGGCCCGCCGTTACGCCTCGTTCCCAGCCCCAGCCTGTGGACGATCGACCCAGCGACTCGCGTCGAACGGAACCCTCCGTAAGCGTCGGGTTGGATCGCAACTTCAATTCTTCCGTGGGTGGGAATATCGGGTTTTACAGCGCGGAAGTGTTGGGCAACAATCCTTTCGCCAACCTCTTTTACGACTTGTACCCGTCGGCCGAGCAACCCTACTTTTTCGAATTCACCGGCGGCCTCGGCACGGCGCAATCGTCCCTTTCCAAAAGCCAAATCGGCGGCCAGGATTTTCGGAATAACATTATGCTGGCCCTTGAGGCGCTGGTCGGTTATACCTACACCGATCTCTCCCATGCGCTGGGCCGGGCCGGCGGCCTGTACCCGTATTTCGACGGGGGCATGGTCGTGCTTTATCAAGGCGGCGTGCCCGGCATGGGCGGCGTCCCCAATATCGGCGGGGTATTGGGTTTCGGAAACCGCATGAATCTTCCCTTCGGCCTGAAAAACCACCAGTGGGCCTTGAACTACGAAATTCGCGACCATATTTACTCGCAGAAATTCACGACCGAATCATCCTTCACGCAAAATTTCATCTTGCTGGTCGGCGTGCAAAAGTATTATTGAACTCTGCCTTTTTCTCGGCTGGAACGTTGGGCGTGGCCCAGCGGGTCGGCAACTCGGAGGTAGCCCATGCAACCATCCCATCGCGTCGAATCGTCCATCCAATCCCACTCTGATTCCGATTCCCATTCCGGTCGAACACCCTTCGCCGGAGTCTTCGGGCGAGAAGGCGGGAAATCCCTTTCGCGATGGGCCGCCCCAGCCGCCGTAGTCTACGCGGCCTTGCTGCTGACTTCTTGCCTGGAGCCGGCGGATCAAATCCTCCAGCGTTACGGGCAATCGGCCATCGTGTTCGTCAAAGAGGCCAGCGTCGGCACCGCCAACGACAACGTCGCCATGGCATCCAACACCAATGAATTCTATCCCGGAACGGATCTCTGCCTCTTGTCGCCCGTATCGCCCACGGGCACGCTGACCAACCTGACCGAGCAGTGGACACGCGCGGCCCAGAACCAGAACGACTGGGGCGCGGCCCAAGACCCGGAAGTGTCCTTCGACGGCACCAAAATCCTGTTCTCGATGCGCAGGCCCCGCACCAACAACGAGCGCAACCAGCCCTGGAGCATCTACGAGATGAACGCCGACGGAACCAATCTCGTGCGTCTCACCAGCCCGGATATCGGGGATAACTGGGACGACGTGGACCCGGCCTATATCGACGACAACCACATCGTCTTCGGCTCGACGCGCAACCACATCCTGGACGAGTACGAACGGCGTTCCGTGACCCAGCTCTTCACCGGCGAGCGCGGCCCCAACGGCGTCCTCGTCAACGTCCGGCAAATCACCTTCAACCAAAGCCACGACCAGAACCCCTTCATCCATTCCAGCGGCAACATTTATTTCACGCGCTGGGATCATCTCGGCAATCCCAACAAGATGCCGCTTTTCACCGTGCACCCGGACGGCACGCGCCAATTCGTTTTGTACGGCGCGGACGAAACCTTCGGGACGGGCATGACCAGCGGCAGCCGTACCTTCATGGAAGCGCGGGAATTGCAGGACGGGGGCTTGGTCTCTTCCATCATGGAACGCACTTCGCGATTTGAAGGCGGAGCCATCGCCATCATCGATCTCGCCAAATTCACCTCCGCGCCGCAAATCATCACGCCCGGTGCCAGCCCGTACAACAACACCCAGGTCAAGTCGGACGCGGTCTACAAAACGCCCTACCCCATCATGGACGGCACCAAGGAGCGCATCCTCGTCGCCATGTCCCCGCACCCCGTCGGGCCCAAAACCGATCCGTATTCCAATTACGATTTATTCGTGATGGACAAGGACGGCGGCAATATGACCCTTGTGTACGCCGACTCCAAATACAACAATTACGATCCCGTGGTGGTCGCGCCCCGCACCTTGCCCGTCAAGCCTTTCACGGTGGATACGTTGGTCCAAGCCGCCCGGGCCGCCGGCGCCAAGACCGGCATCTTCTTCGACGCCGACGTGTACAGCCGCCAGGACAATGACGGCCACATGTCGTCCCAGGAATTGTTGAACGGCCAAACCGACCGCAGCAAGGACCTCGCGAAATTCGTGCGCGTCATCCAGGCCATCCCGCTGAAGCCCAATTACCAAGGCATGTCCAATCTCGGCCACACGGAATTCGAAAAGCAAAAGGTGATCGGCTACGGCGACGTCCGCCCGGATGGGTCGCTCTCCATCGAAGTGCCCGCCAACCTGGCCATGCATATCCAAACCCTCGACTCCAACGGCATGATGCTCGTGAACCAATTGCAATGGATCAACGTCATGCCCGGCGAGCAGCGCATGTGCACGGGCTGCCACGGCGTGCGCGAGAAGGATCAAGACATCACCCACTTCCACAACACCAACGGCGAAGTCACCTTCGACCTGGCGGACGTCAAGCATTACCTCTCCAGCTTCAACAACGCCCAGAAAGTCACGGAACATCCCGCCGTCCGGTCCGACACCTTGGACTTCATGAACCTGAGCTATCCCGCCAAGACCGCCACCATCCAGAACCTGTTCGACCGCCGCTGCAACAGCTGCCACGGCGCCTCCGTAGCCAAGGACTCCGGCGGCGGCCTGGTGTTGGAGAACCGCCTCGACACCGCGCTGAACAACCACGGCACCGCGTCCGTGTACGAAACCCTGACGTCACAGGGAAGTTACGCCAAGGCCGACAACAAAACCAACACCCGCGACCAGCGTTACGTGTCCACCGAGGGCGCGCGCGTCTCGCCGCTGGCTTGGGTGATGTTGAACAAACAATTGTCCCAGACCAACCAAAAACTTTTCCGCACCCCAGCCTACGATCACACCGCGCTTTGGTCCAAGGACAGCACGGGCAAGGTGGATCCCTTCGCCAAGGCCAACGCGGATCTCCTGTCGCTCATCGAATGGATGGACATGGGCACTCAGTTCACCAACTCCGTAGGCGCGCCGGCGAAGAATTAGACGATCGGTCGGATAAAAAATCCGGTCGGATAAAAAATCCAGACCCAGTGATTGCAGGGGGAAGTCTCCCCCTCGCTTCAGCCCGGCGGGTTTCCCCGTTCGGGTTTCCAGCCGGGCTTCCGCTACCCCCTCGCCGGGGCTCACCGCCCCGGACCCCGCCCCGGTGAACACGCGCGACATCGCCTCAGGCCGCAAGAATGGCTACCAGAGGTTATTTTGAATCGGTGCGTTCGACACGAAACCAACCTGTCCAAAACCATCCATCACACGAGCCGACTCCATGACTCCTTTTCGATATCACTATTCTTGGCGTGCCTCCGCAGCCTCGCTTCCCACCCTGCTGCTCGCCCTACTTTTCCTCGCCTGCCGTCATCAGGACAATCCTCCTGACGGAAATACGGCCACCCCGGCGACACCAGCCACTTCGTCCAAGATGGCCGTCGCTGTGGCCACCTCCTCGCCCGGCGCTGACACCGCCATGAAAAACTCCGGCCGGACGGCGCCCTCGCCGGATACGTCAACGTTTTTTCCTTTATTGAAAGGAAGCTATTGGATTTACGAAACCTACCGTGACGGGTTTCACGATACGAAGTCCCGCAGCGTGGATTCGGTTTTCGAAATTTCTCCGACGGATAGTGGAGATTTGGTTGACCTTACTCGCCAACTGGATGAGTCGCAACAAGTCGTTACGGCGCAATATCGTGTGGATTCTGCGGGAACGGTGTGGGCGACCTACGGGTCGAGTGCGGGGTTTTATCCATTTTCCAATTTGCGCCCCAAACCTGGGCAAGTTATCGGCGATCACGTTGTCCGCGGATGCTCCGTACCCGCCGAAGCGGATTCCGATTGCGTGGAGCTGGAACCGACGCGCCCCCCAGGCAAACAGGATCCGGGGAAACCGAATCAAAACCCAACCCGATTCACCTTTCTAAAGGGCGTCGGAATGATACGGAAATCAGAATCCAAAGAGCGTCTCGAACTGGTGGAGTACCGCATCGGCGCGCAGGGTCCGGTCCACCTCACCGTTTTTTCTTCCGAAGCGGCGGAAGCCATGGCCTTCATCTCCAAAATTTATGCCGATTTTCACCCGGACAATACGGACTTCGATCATCTCCAGGAAGGCGCGGACACCATTTTCTCCCCGACCTTGAGGGACCTCATCCATCAGGACGCGAAACAAGCCGACGGAGAGGTGGGCTATTTGGACGGCGACCCCATTTGCGATTGCCAGGATTATGACATTTCGGACGTGCGTGCCGATTTTTCCCGAACGGAAAAAGGCCCACCGGCGGATGATACCCTAAAGCATGGCGCCCTGAAGCATGGGGCTCTACGGGCCGACGTCCGTTTCAAGAATTTCGGAAATACCACCCAGGTCGGCTTGAGTTTAATCCACACCGATTCCGGATGGCGAATCGCCGACATCCAAACCGAATCGACGCCCAGCCTCGTGGGTGCGTTGCGCCACGCGGTCAATAACCCGAAAAACTACCAAGCGCGTTAACGCCGGTTAACGCCGGTTAGCGGGATATCGGAAAATCGGGCCCCGTCCGCCGTCGCCGTGGACCGGGTCGGATATCCGAAAAGAAGATCGCCTGCCTAATACAGACCAACCGAGAGTTGACCCAGATTCGCTATTCCTCATCCATCCCCCTGGGCTCCCGCGCCCCGGACGCCAGGCCAGGATGGCAAGGGGCACGCCAATCGTTTGATAGGCGTACTCGTCGGTGCTTTCCAAGTACCCGGATTTTTCATACCACGTTACGGAGATCACATTTCCAACCGCGTCGTACGCGGTCCGCTTTTCGTAATCCAGGAGGGAAAGCGAGTCCGGCATCCGGCTCGTTTCGCGCGTCCGCCTCCCCAAGGAATCATATGCGTAGGAGTCCCATTCCGTCGTGTCGCCTTTGGCGTTGAACATGCACTGGGCGGTCAATCGGCCGTTTCCGTCGTAATATGCCCGCGTGGCTTCTTTCACGGTATCGCCGACATAGCGTTTTTTGTCGAGCAAGCGTCCCTGCGGGTCGTAAGTATAGAGGTAATAGCTGGTGAAGGCCGGAGACACTGAGGCGATGGTCCATTTTTGGACCTTGCCGGATGCGTCATACATGTAGGCGTAGGTGTAGAATATCGTGTCGTTTTCGATCAAGGTCGCATGGACGGGTCGGCCGGCGGCGTTATAATCCGTGTGGGTGGAGAGCGTAACGGTGAACCCTTTGGCATTAATCGCCGTGGACGATTCGGCCACCACCAGTCCCTTGGCATCATAGGTTTTAAACTTCTTGGACCGCAAGGAATCGCTGTGGAACTCGGAAACCGTTTTGTACCAATTTCCTTGGTTATCCCGGGAATAGGCGAATTTCTGCACCTTGAGGGTATCGGCCAACGTACCGATGGAGGTGATTTGCGTCAGAAGCAAGGAGTCGGCCGGGTAGGCGCGGACCAACCCGTGCAGCAACAGGAGAGCGGCCAATCCTTTAATCACTTGGGTCAATTCCCCACAGCTTGCTGCGGCTTTAGATTAGGTATTTGCATGCAATTCTCGACTTTTGCATTTCCCCTGGTTTCAATACCCCGTGGCTTGCCGCGGGGTTCTTTATTCG
>JADGQO010000229.1 GCA_017881725.1 Fibrobacteria bacterium | reverse complement strand
GACCGTGTTTCATTTCGGCGGCCGGATAGCCTTCGGCGTGGATATAGGAGATTTCCTTGAGCTTGAGTGCGCCTTCCAAGGCCACGGGATAATTGTAGCCGCGTCCCAGGAACAGAAAGTTGCCGCAATCCTTGAACACCTTAGCGATGTCCTTGATTTGATCGTTGAGTTTCAAAATCTCCCGGATCTGATCGGGAATCTTGTTCAGCGCTTTGCAGATTTTCATGCCTTCGTCCGGCGAGGTGCGGCGCATGCGCCCGAGCAGGAGGGCGATTAAGGTCAGCACCGTGACTTGGGACGTGAACGCCTTGGTCGAGGCCACGCCGATTTCCGGACCGGCGTGGAGGTAAACTCCGCCATCGGTCTCGCGCGCGATGCTCGAACCCACCACGTTGCAAATGCCCAACACCGTGGCGCCCTTTTGCTTGGCTTCGCGCAGGGCGGCCAAGGTATCCGCGGTCTCACCCGATTGGCTGATGACGAAAACCAAAGTCTTGTCGGTGATGATGGGATTGCGGTAGCGGAATTCCGAGGCGTATTCCACTTCCACCGGGATGCCGGAAAGCTCTTCGATCAGGTATTCGCCGACCTTGGCGGCGTAAAAGGAGGTGCCGCACGCGGCGATGATGATGCGTTGGATGCTGCGCAATTCCTGATTGACCAGGTTGAGTCCGTTCAAAAGGGCCGTGCCTTCCGGCAGCACGCGGCCGCGCAGCGAGTTGAGCACGGTGTTGGGCTGCTCGAAAATTTCTTTCAGCATGAAATGATCGAAATTGCCGCGGGCCACTTCCTCGGCGCTGAACTCGATGTTCTGCACTTCGCGGCGCACTTCCGCGTTGGCCTGGTTGGTGATTTTGTAGGTGCCGTTCAGGACAACCATGTCGTTGTCGTCCAAATACACGACCTTGGAAGTATGCTCTACGATGGGGGCCACGTCCGAAGCGAGGAAGAATTCGTTCTCGCCCACGCCCAAGACCAACGGGCTGCCGCGGCGCGCGCCGACCAGCACGCCGGGCTCATCGGCGGAGACTACGACGATTCCGAAAGCGCCTTCCAAATGTTTCAAAGTCTCGGTGACGGCATGGGCCAGATTGCCTTTGCCGGGAGTATGGTTATAAAACTTGCTGACCAGATGGACAATCACTTCTGTGTCGGTATCCGATTTGAAAACCACGCCTTCTTTTTCCAACGCGGTTTTGATGATGGAATAGTTTTCGATGATCCCGTTATGCACGACGGCGATTTTGCCGTCCATGCTGGTATGCGGATGCGCGTTTTTCACCGACGGCGCGCCGTGCGTCGCCCAACGCGTATGTCCGATGCCGACCGTTCCCGTAACCGGCGTCGATTCCAAGGCATTTTCCAGTTCGGCCAACTTGCCTTTGGTACGGACGAGTTTCAGGCTCCCGTGATCCTGGATGCAAATGCCCGCACTGTCGTACCCGCGGTACTCCAAGCGCCTGAGGCCATTGACCAGAATTTGTTGGGCCGATCGGGATCCGGTGTAAGCTACTATTCCGCACATAGATTAAGTCCTTTGGAAATCACTTTGAAATTCAAATAGCAAAGGTCAAAGGCTAAAAGTTAAAAGTGAAGAGAATGCGTTTGGCCAGGACCAGCTCCTGACGGCGGCAGATAGGCGCGATTGGCATTCCCAGGTTTTCCACTTTTACCTTTTTACATTTAGCTTTTGACTTCCCTCCCTGTATTCTCACGCCAATTCTTCTTCAATGGCTTTGCACAGCTTCACGGCCTCGGCTCGGTCTGGCGCTTCGGCGATGACGCGCAGGACCGGTTCGGTATTCGAGGCGCGTAAATGCACCCAGCTTTTGGCCCACTCGAAACGCAATCCGTCCTGTTGATCCCTCTGGGCGTCCGGAAATTTTGCGAGCAACCTGCCGAAAACGTGATCTAAATGTTTCCCGGCCACGGAGTATTTCTGCTTTTCAATCCAATACGCAGGGATTTCGGAGGCGATGCCAGACAAGGATTTGTTTTTCTGGGCCATCAATTGCAGGGTCATGGCCACCGCCAGGATGCCGTCGCGGCCATAATGCAATGCGGGGGAAATGACTCCGCCGTTGCCTTCGCCGCCGATGACGCTGCCGTTGGCGCGCATGCCCACGGTCACGTTGATTTCACCCACCTTGGTGCGTATAACCGGCACGCCGAAACGCGCGGCGATATCTTCCACCATGCGGCTGGTGGATAAATTAATGGCCACGGGCCCCTTTTTGAATTCCAATTGTAGCAGCGTCGCCAGCGCCAAGGTGTACTCCTCGCCGATGGCCTTGCCTTCATCGCTGACGATGGCACAGCGGTCGGCGTCCGGATCGGTGGCAAACCCTACGTCACATTTTTTCGCTTTGACCAGGGCTTCCAATTGCACCAGATTTTCCGGCGTGGGTTCCGCCCCATGGGGAAAGATTCCGGTCGGCTCGATGTGGATGGCCTCCATGTCGCAACCCAAAGCCTTTAAAAGCTTCGGGACGATTAAACTTCCGGCCCCGTTCACGGCGTCATAGGCCACGCGGAATTTCTTGGACCGGATTAGATCCGGTTTGATGAACGGAAGCTTGAGCACGGCCTCGATATGCCGCTCGTCCGCGCCTTCGCGATGCGTCACGGCGCGCACGCCGGTGTGATCCTTCCAGTCCCAGCGGTTATTGTCGACCAGTTCGAACAACGCCTTTACCTGGGGCTCGTCGAGGAAAATGCCTTCGTGGGTCAGGAATTTCAGAGCATTCCATTCCAACGGATTATGCGATGCGGTGATGATGATTCCGCCGCCGGCTTGCGAAGCGATGACGTCCATTTCCACGGTCGGTGTGCTGGCGATGCCGAGTACGACGGCTTCCGCGCCCGACGCCGCGCATGCGGAAGCGACCAGGCTTTCAATCATGGTGCCGGAGGGACGCGTATCCCTACCGATAATCACCCGCTTGGCGCCGGTGAGTTGCACGAAGGCATTGACGTAATTGACGATCAAGGCGGGAGAAAAGGCGGGGCCTACAATCCCCCGAATCCCAGAAACGGAACGCATCAAAATGGACATTCACTTTCCCCTTTTCCACCGAGCTAGGCGATTCCGTTTGTCGTGGAATACGCCAAAACAAAATACCTTAGCGGTATTTCCATGTCAAAATAGGATATTACTTTTTTCCGCCGCATTGCACCACCGTCAAGAAGAGCAATTGACGGAGTTAGGATAAACCATGTTACCGTTTTTCAACCAGACATTAGTACGGAGCCGCATTTATTGGGTTACTGTACTGTGTGTGGGTTTGGCCTCGGCGCAGACGGCGCAGCCCGAGCCTAGGATTTCATTGTCCTATCAATGGTTTCCGGTATCGGGTTTGTCCCAATCAGGCGATTCAGGGGTGGGAACGTCGTCGAATCCGGGAAAAGCAAAGTCCAAAAAGGATGAGAACCTGTCCCATCAGGAAGCGAAAGGGAAATCTTTCCCGAAGCCGACGTCGCCCCCAGTACTGGTTTTGACCGCGTCCATCGATTTACCGCCCGGATGGCACATCAACTCAGACGCGCCTCCGGACTCATTTCTTGTCCCGACCCGTGTTTCCGCATTTGCTCAGGGGTTGAATTTCGGGAAACCCATTTTTCCGGCGCCGGTGCCGCAATATTCGCAGGCCTTAGGAATGGAGGTGCCCCTGTATTCCGGAGTTTTCCAAGTAACCGTTCCCTTTAAGCGCAGCAGCCCTTCCGCCCAATCGACCGCAGGCGGCTACCCGAAAACCTCAGTAACCTTGCATTACCAGGCTTGTAACGATGCGATGTGCCTGCCGCCCAAAGACGTAACGGCCGAGTTACCTCCCGGCGCCTGGCCTAAAGGTGGGTGAAGCGGATGAAGCGGGGGCCTTACGGAATCAACTGGGCTTCTAAATCGTACTCGGTGGCATCCGTAATTAGGACTTTGCGGAAGGTTCCCGGCTCGGCGTCCATCCCCCCCGTAACCTTGGTGTTACCGTAGATGAGGACGGTGTTGTCCACTTCCGGCGCGTCGCCTTCCGTGCGGCCGGTATAGTGGTAATCTTGACCCTCGGCGCGGGCGTCGATGATGACTTCCACGGTTTGCCCGACGCGCTTTCCGTTCTCTTCCAGCGAGATTTGACTTTGCATGGCCATCACACGCTCCAGCCGCGCCTCCGCGATCTCTTGCGGGACCTTGTCCGCGAGGTCGAAAGCGTAAGTCCCTTCTTCATCCGAATAGGAAAAACAGCCCAAATGCTTGAAGCGCATCTCCTCAATGAACTCCACGAGCTCGTCCATATCCTTTTCGGTTTCGCCGGGATACCCCAGCAAAGCCGTGGTCCGTAGGGCGATGCCCGGAACCGAATCGCGCAGTTTGAGCATGCACGCGCGCAGTTCGGCGGCCGTATAATTGCGGCGCATGGCCTTGAGCATCCCGGCACTGGCGTGCTGGATGGGGATGTCCAAATATTTGCAGACGCGTTTTTCCGTAGCCATGGTTGCGACCAATCCGTCGGTGATGAAAGCCGGATAGGCGTACATCATGCGGAACCAGGGAATGTCGGTTTCGCGAAGCAAGGCCTGTAAAAGGCCTTCCAAAGTTTCCTTGCCGCCCAGCTCCCGGCCGAAAAAAGTCAGGTCCTGCGCAATCAAAGACACTTCCTGGATGCCCCAACTTTGTAATTGCTGCGCCTCGGCGACGATATCCGCGATGCTGCGGCTCTTTTGCTTCCCGCGCATGCCGGGTATGGCGCAAAAGCCGCAAACGCGGTTGCATCCTTCGGCGATTTTTAGGAAGGCATGGTGAGGTTCCTCGCCCATCAAGGTTCGCGGGCCCGCTCCAACCTTGCAATCCGACGGCAGGGTGGAGTTCAGCCCCAGACGTTCCAGCATTTCGCCGGGCTTGTAGGTGCCGATGAACAAATCCACCTCGGGGATGTCTTTTTTCAGGTCCGCCATGTAGCGCTGGGCTAGGCAACCGGCCACGATCAGTTTTTCGTTCCGACCCTTGGCGGCAACGGCCGCGAGGATTTCCTGAATGGATTCTTCCTTGGCCGCCTCGATGAAACCGCAAGTATTGATGACCGTAACCAGGGGCTCGTCCCCGTCCTTGGCCATGGTGAATCCGGCACGGCCGAATTCACCCATCAGGTTTTCGCTATCGACCTGGTTTTTGGAGCAACCGAGGTTAAGCAAACGGAGTTTTTTATCGGAAGAAGAAGCCACGTTGCAATCCTCAGCAGCGGGCCGCGGGATGCGGCTTCCGAAGCGAGGGTAGAAGGTAGTAAACGGTCTTGGGCCAATGGTTTGGGCGCCTACCGCCAAGGCCGCGAGTACGGCTTTGGCAGCGATTCTTTGACATGGTGATTACCAGTCGTCGAGATTAACCTTGCCGGAATCTCCTGGGGCTTTTTGCGTGCCGGACGCTCCTGCGGATTTCGGAGACTCCGACGCGGGAGATTTTGCCTTTGCTGCGCTTGATTTTGAAGCGGGTGACGCAGCGGGAGTGGCCGGAGAGGTGGATGCGGCCGGGCCGGTCGGGGCCGGCACGGAAGATGGGTCCGATTCCTTTGGTGTTCCCCAACTTTCACTGGCTGGCGGAGCGGGTTCGGATTTAGGATTTCCCCAGCTCTCGCTCGACGGCGCGGCGGGTTCGCTGGGCGCGGACGGTTCGGCGGGCGTGGACGTTGAAAATGAACCTGAGGATGCAGGGGCCGGCGCTCCACCTGCGGGAGCGGTATTCGCAGCAGCCTTGGATTTTTTGGCCTTGGGAGCATGTTTTGCCGGGGCTGGAGTTGCTTCAGCCTTCGGCTCGGCGGCGCTGCCATCACCGCCCATGGCGTCATTCTTCTGATTATCCACCCAGAAGTCGTAGCCCAGAGGCTTCAGTTTGTCTTCACCGAATGCGCGCGCCTCCTTAACTTTGGAGAATTTGCCGATACGCACGCGATGATAGGTCCCTGATAGCGCAGAAGTGGGGTTTTCGACTTCGGCCACATAGGCCGGGAATCCGGCGCCGGCCAGTTTTTCCACCAAGTGCGCCGCTTGCTTCTTGTTCTTAAAAACTGATACCTGGACGACGAAATGGCCGACATCGGAAATCCCCGCTTTTCCGGCAGCGGCGGAAGGGTGGAAAGTAGCCTTGGCACCGGCTTTGTCATTTTTTTTGCCGACTTGTTTCAACGCCGGTTCTTCCGCCAAGGTCGCCGATGTGTCCGTTTCGGCCGGGGCTACCGTGGGGGGTGGTACTTCTTCAATAACCGCAGGGGCTTCCTTTTTTTTGCATCCGATTATTGCGAGCAAGGCGCAACCGGTCAGCAACCAGGATTTTAAATAACCATGAGACAAAATAGCCCCCTTTGGCAAGGCGCCTTTGACAAGGCGTTGAATTTCGGTTTTTTAGTTCCCATTGGTATCGTATGACTCATTTTTGTGGAATTTCAAGAGTCACTACCGGTAAGACTGAAATAATACAAATAAGCACAAAAAATTGTGGTTATTGAGGGGTCTATTAATACCGGGTG
>JADGQO010000228.1 GCA_017881725.1 Fibrobacteria bacterium | reverse complement strand
TATCGGACGAAGGTCAAATTACTGTCCTTGAGAACGCCATCCTTTACTTGCGGACAGGCAATGAGCTCAACGGAGGGGGCACGTGGGTCAGTCCACCACAGCCGCGCGGAGCGAGTCCATGTCAGTACGAAGGGGCGCTCAGCTCCTCGACTATCCATTGCCGTAAAATTCCCATAATAAACATGCGCGCAACCGACGAACAGGAACGATAACGAAATGAGTTTGATGAATCTTTGCATGCTGTTTCCCTTTCCTAATTCAAGATCATGTCAACCAAAGAATCAGCGATCAAGCTGTTTTGCCAATATGCGGTATGCGCCAAAAGCCAAACCTTGCCGCTATCCACGGGGGTATCGCTGACGAGCCATCCTGCTCCAGAAAATTTTTCTACTCCGTCATATTTGGCCGGGTTGCCCCAGAGCGATTCGGAAATGATGGGGTCGGCGGCGTCATTGAAATTTTTCCACCGCAAGCCATGGCGTTGGAACTCGGGATTGGAAATGGGGTTCACTACTGTGGTCCTGAACATCGGCAACGGAAGCGGCGATCCGAAAGTCACAAGACCCTGCACGGGCCAAGTTTGACGCGAGGCTCCATCGAAATAACCGTCCATCAGAATCAACTCATTGATGGCCCGATAGGCATAGATCGATCCCAGGCTATGCGCGGCAATGTAAAGCGCCGTCCCCTCATCATAGGTCTTAATAATCGCACGCTTAAGGAGTTCCACGATTTTTTTCGCCGTGGATCCCTGCTCTTTCGCAATTACAACGTCCTGCACCAAATCGGCTGTGACACCGATCGCTTTATCGGCAAGCGCTCCTAACAAAGGGGATTGGGACAACATGGCTGTTGCCACTCCCGTAAAAACCGGTTTAATCTTGTTTACCCAAGTGGATTTATCCGCGTCATTCAAATCTTCATAGCAGAACATTTCGGAGGAGAAGTTCAATTTGATGCTAGCGGAACGACTCCGGATTAGCGCCTCCAGGCCCTCGTTCTGCTTCTGCTGTCCGCTGTTGCCGACTTCCACTCCGTGTATCACGAGCAGTTTCCTCGGTTTCCTGGAATCAATAGGCATGGAGCGCTCCCTGTAAAATTGATGAATGTCCAAAGCCTGGAGGTTAGAAAGGATACTTGGACAATTATGTGATTCGATAAGGTAATCTTATTTTTCAAATATTTTACTCTCGTCCGATCAATTCCTGTTCTTACAGATTGGATCGAATTGTTATAAGTTGCCAGCGTCGCAGGGCGGACTTACCGTGCGCTTCCGTTTCCGTCATGCCGCGCCGGGCCTTTTGCATGCGTGTGATTCCGGCAAAGTAACCTGCTGGAATGGTTCATCATCGCTTTGATTGTGATCGAAGTCATGAATCCGTTCCTATGTTCCCTGATTTTTTTTGCGCGGAACGACGCGGGCTCCGCGGTCTCGGAAGGCGCTCCTCGGAAGGCGCTCCTCGGAAGGCGCTCCTAGGAAGGCGCTCCTAGGAAGGCGGCCCGGTGAGGCGCATTTTGAAAACCGGCTCCGGTTCAAGGCTGGGTCTTGACCCCACCGTACCCTCTACGCTACCCCCCCCTTATCCTTGTCGGAGGTCCCCGTTCTCCCCTCCATTCCCGGGCGCCCGCCCTCTGAAATCCTCGTATGCCCACCTCCGGACATGCCTATCCCCATCCCCCCGCAGTCGGGGCATGCCACTTCGCTGCCGAAAGTGCGCCTGAGCAGTTCATGCCAGGGGATATACCGATTGTCTGTAGTCGCTCCACCCGACCGCGCCACTTGCTGCGCGACGACAAGCAGTCACGGAAAGCGACCACGCCCTGTTTTTCCGGAAGGCACCCGTCGGATTCGGTGTCCGACCACATCCGTTCGAAGGCGGGCAGATGCCGCCTTGGACGCCACCCAGGCACAGCCGCCGGCCTGTCGTATAACCCGCCTCACGAAGGGCTTGTGATCTCCATCGCGTTTGGTGGCCGAAGGCGTGGACGCTTAGGCCAAGGGCGCTTCGGGTTTGGGCGCTGGCCCTGCCCTTGCGCCGGCACGCCGCCACGGTCCCTGCGGCGGGGCTGGACGCCAACCCTAGGAGAAGAACCGCAGGCCGTGCTTAGCGGCCCAAGCCAGGGCCACGACGCCCATCGCGTATTCCGCGCCAGCGAGCTCGATGGACACGTTGATGATCCAATCCGATTTGCGGAACGTCTCCCGCATCAAGATGACACTTAAGGGATAGGCCAGGGAGGCGGCGATCAGGAAGGCCGCGTGGGAGCCGTCCAACCATCGGGTAGAGGCCGCGATGCCCGCTATTGCACCGCACCAGGCCAGGCTCAGAACCGCTATCCAGCGGTAGCATCCCGCCACCCCCAGGGCGTTGGCGAGAGTCACGATGCCTGCCGCCCGGTCCCCTTTGATGTCCCTGAGATCGCCGAAAAGCTCCCCCAGAAAGATGTAGAAGAAATAGCCGGTCGCCAGCAGCCAGAAGGCGGGACTCGCGGTCCCCAAGCCGCGATTGGAATCGTAGAGGGGAACGACGAAGATCGACAGGCTCCAAGCCAAGGCGATGGAGGAGTTCTTGAGGGAGGGTATGGCCTTCAGCCGCTCGCGGAAAAGCCCTCGGCCGGGCCGGTACCAGGGGAGGACGCGGTACGAGTAGACAACCCCCATGGCCAGGATGGCGGCGTAAATCCAATGGAACCGTCCCAGCCAAACAGCATAGGCGGTGGCGAGCGCCAGCAGCGCGCCCGCGATGGCGGTTTGCAGGACGGCGCTCCGGTACAAGGCCTCCGCGCTGCCCGAAATGTTCACGAGATCTTCCTCGTGATCGGTGACGCGATTAAAGGCGTAAATGAACAAGGCCAGGGAGGAAACCACGAGGATGGGCAGAGGACGCAGCCCTAAGCCCAGGTAGATCTGCACGGAGCCGAGTCCGATCCCTGAAATCACGGGCATCATGAGCAGGAGTACGACGGATTGGAATATACCCCTGGATGGGGGAGGGGGTTGCTCGAAATGCGAGAGGGCCGCCACCGCTAGGGGAGTGGTCTTTACTGGTCCTTTGGAAAGAAGAGTCGATTTGGTATCCATGGCCGTTTCCGGAATGGTTGAATGCCGCTTCCGATTTGAAAGGAGTTGCCCTTTGGCATCCAAAATATAGTCACAGGATCAGGGTCGGGAGCATAGGGAAATCGAATGCGTTTTTCAAAGCCAGGACCCCGCGCCCGGCATCAATCACCTGTCTCTGTTTCCCTTTTCCCCGTCGCAGATACCCTGTAGTCGCTCCACCCGACCGCGCCACTTGCTGCGCGACGACAACCAGTCCCGTCTTCGTGAGGAGCGTGGAGTTGCAAACGCAACGCCAAAGCGACGAACCCATTTCCGCTGTAGACGTGAGGAGCGTGGAGTTGCAAACGCAACTCCAGAACGACGAACCCATTTCCGCTGTAGACCGTGACATGCCGACGCGGGGGCGGGACGATGGCCGAGAGCCGCGAGAGCAGTGGAGTTTCCCGTTACTTGGACCCCGTTCTCTTCCCAATGCTCGTTCCGGATTTCTTAGCACGGATATCGCCTTTGCCGTCCTTATCGCCTTTACCGCCGACGGTGGCATCCCCTTCCGCTTTCACGGCCTTGGATCCCTTCGCGCTTACTTTCGCGGGCGTCCCTGAATTCAGGGATTGCGCGGTGGCTTTTGTTCCGTATGGTTTCGACATGGTCATGCCCCTGACGTTAAACGGCCGAACTCGGACCGTTGGTGGGAAGAAAATATTCTTCTCGCCATGTATATGGAACCTAATTCGCTTTAATGTGTTGCATGCCCACTGCCCGCTCTTTACTTTAAGCGTATCCATGAGAAATATGAACCGCCCCCCTTTGCTTCAAGCCCCGCCGCCCACCTCGCTCCCGAAAACGATAGGCCGCATTCTCCTCGGTACTTTCTTGGTGTTCACCGGCATTAGCCACCTCACATTCGCGCGCCAAGACTTCTATGCGCAGGTGCCCAAGTCCCTGCCCTTCAGCGAAGGCTTCACCGTTGTCGCATCGGGCATCGCGGAAATCACGCTCGGGCTCTCACTCCTCTTTTTGCGCCGTCAACGCATTCCCGTAGGCTTGGCCGCGGCCGCATTCTTCGTCGCTATCTTTCCCGGGAACATCGCGCAATACCTAAACCATGCGGACGCCTTCGGTCTTGACACGGATGCAAAGCGCTTCGTTCGCCTCTTCTTACAACCCCCGCTCGTAATGTGGGCGCTGTGGAGCACCAATGCCTGGACATGGCTTCGCGGCGGGCCCCCATGCGAATAGTCTCTACCCACACCCGCAATGGAACCAAATTTTATAGTGCTTTGGGGTTGGGAACCAAGGTTGCCAGACCGGGTAGCGTGTTAAAGAAAGCGTAGTCGACCTATCAGGTCATAAAACAAAGCCGGCTCCTTTTTTCCGGCGCGCCCACGCCGCGTCCTGGGTGAATACCGTCCAACGCCGACGGCGCCTTCGTAGAGGTGTGTTTCTTTCGCGCCGGGATACCAGGAGAAGGCTCCTGACCGTGTCCAGCGTTCATAGGCTATCATCTCCCCCCAGGGAGCATAGGCGACCTCCTTGTACCAGGTTCCGCCGCCGCCCGCCCACTCGGTGGTTCCGGGGAACATGAACCATCCTTCGTTTCGGATCATGTTCCCATGCTGGTCATAGATCAACGTGTCCTTGGAATCATACCAGTTGGGCCCCTTGGGCCATCGGTTAGTGAGGATTCGCACCAACCGATCGTCCGAATCGTATGCGAGCGTGTCCCTGCTTTGCAGGAACCAGGTCGACGAATCCGCGTTCCATCGAAAAAGGAGTTTCACGGACTTGTTGCCGCGCGCATCATACCGGCTCACTTCCTTTTGTTCCTCGAGCCAGTCCTTGCCGGAGTCGGAATAGTTTTGTCGCCGAGATTCGATCTCCCTGCCTTGCGGATCATAGTCCATGGTGTCACGGTAAATAAACTGGAAGGTTTTCGAAGTATTGTCCCAAACCTGGAGGGTATACCGCGTCCGGTTTCCGGCCGGATCGTGGAAATGGCTATGCTTATGTCTGGGTATCCAGGCGGAGTCCTTGTAGTCGTGCGTCAGGGTTTCCGTGAGACGGCCGGAGGAATCATATTTATTCACCTCTTTCAGGTACGGCCTGAGCTTGGCCGAAGCGCTGTCGAGCCGGTACCAGATTTGGGTCATCTCCCGGTTGTCGATCGACCAGTCGTAGTCATTCCGGGACGTCGTGTCCCATCCGCCGTGGAGACTGTCCCACGTCAGGTAGGTCTCCTCGTGGTTAGGCTGTCATTAGTTCCATAAGCGAATTCCGAGATTGTGTTCGGCAGCCAGATGTTGATCGGAATGCCCGGTTTATCACTGACCGTCTTTAGCAGTTTCGGTTTTCCCGATGCGGCGACGGGAATCGCTGTACTCATGGTAAACAGGACCAGCAGCAAGAAACCCATGACTTCTCCTAAGTTTCCAAGTTCGCGAAGTAAATGTGCATAAGAAGGGGTCCTGCGGCGAATAGCCGGTTCATGAAGGCGTGAGGGTGGAAGCTGGTATAGTTTGCAAAAGCATGGAGGCGCAGAGCGGGTTGAATTCGCTTGCCCTCCCGACCGGTTTTCATCTTGGGGTGCGGATTTTGGAACGGGCTCCCCAGGCTGAGGCTGCAAAGTCGGGCCTTCCGGCTTCTTCTCCTTGTACCCCGGAACCACAAGACCGCGGATTCGTCTGGGTAACGTTCGCGGTACCCTGGTTCGGTTATTTCCGGAAAATCGCGATGCGCGGCATTCGGTTTTCATTCGGCTTCCAGCTTCGGCCTTGGATGTCGAAGCCGGCGCGGGGCAAGCCAGAAACCATGCTGACGGACCGCAACCGGATCCCGGCCGTGGCGGTGAATTTCAAAGTGGCCAAGGCGGCCTCCTCTTGCGCAACGGCCGCGGAATCTTCCGTTGAAATGGAGATAAGCCACGATGCGAACAGGAGGCCGTTCTTGGTCGTGACGTAGTAGTGGACGTGGGCGGGAGTATCCGACGCGCCCGTGGTATCGACAAAGGAAGCGGTCATGAAGACATTGGCGCCCAAGGTCTTGGTGGAGCTATCGGTGCGTGCAGAGTTGTTGGCGTATGACGCGGTATAAGCATTGATATAAGTCGAAGCATCCAAACCACTACTCATGGCTAATCCGTTGCCTATGACGACCGAGTGGGTCAGGGTCGTATTCATCAGGGCGTAGACGCTATCCGAGGGTACGCCTTCATCCGTCCAGCCGTCCTGGTACGTAAGGCTAAAACCGGGCTTGATTATGGCGATGGGTGCGGCATCGATCGTGCGAATCGATAGGAGCAAGGCGGCGACGAAAAGGCCCGCCGAAAGCATGGACATGGGGATACGAAAAAGACTAGGATTCATGGTGTTCTCCGATTGGGAAGGAAACAAAGGACCGGTTTTCCGAAAAGGTAACTTAGACCCCGTGGTAAAACGGCCTTACTACAACTTATTTGCCAATCAGACCAGCCGTTTTCATGTTTTTTCAAAGTATCCTAATTTTTTTATTCTGCCATTATTGCAGCCTTCGAAAACCCATGCCGTCGACCTATTCTTTGCTCAGGGCCACCATGCCGGATTAGGGAAGGCTTCATTTACGTGTATTTGGTGGCTGATGGCCGGCGAGATATGCAGTCTCTGCTTGCTCGACGGCTGCTGGGAGCATGAGGAGAAGCGGAATTGGCTCGCAATATCCCAGCGGCAAGGCGTCATTTAAATTTACGTTAGTATACAATATGGTATATTAACGTAAATGAATGTCCAAGCCTTCCTGGCCCTGGCCGCCACTCACCCCTACTTTGATCTGCCCATGGCTCTGCAATGGACCGGCATGGATCGCCGCTCCCTGTTGATGCAACTGACTCGCTGGACAAAGGCAGGATATCTCTTTACCCTGAGAAGGGGTTTGCATACGGTGGCCGAACCTTTCCGAAAACATCCCCACTCCGCGCCCGAACTTGCGAATGCCATTTATTCACCGAGTTACTTGAGCCTGGAATGGGCTCTCAGCCATTATGGACTGATTCCTGAAGCGGTGCCCGTTTTCACTTCCGTAACAGCACGGGTCACCCGGACGTTTGAGAATGTATTGGGCCGCTTTGAGTATCGCCACATCCAACAATGCCTCTTCACGGGCTTTTCGCGACGTGAATTGCTTGGCGCCGATATCTATATGGCGCAACCGGAAAAAGCACTTCTGGATTACCTGTATTTCTCTTCGGGGGAGTGGAGTGCTGAGCGACACGGGGAGATGAGATGGCAAAACCTAGATATGCTCCGAATCGGAAAACTTCTTGAGACGGCCGCCGCGTACCCCGATCGGGTGCGTCGGGCCATGGAAGGAATCAGGAAAATCAAAGCCGAGGAAAAGGGGATCCGGATATGAAAGCCGAGTGCCTGGAACTGGCCGCCAAGGAATCGGATCCGGGGCGACGCCTGAATGCGCTTCGGGAATACGCCCAATCCATGACCTTGTTCAGCCTGCATCAAAGCGAAGCCTTTTCCAGTATTTCCTTTGTCGGCGGCACGGCTTTACGGTTCCTGTTCGCATTGCCCCGGTATTCCGAGAATCTGGATTTCAGCCTCGAGTCGGCGAATGCTTACGAACCCGCCAAGTGGTTGCGGAAGCTTAAACGGGATTTGGAGTTCATTGGTTTCACGCCGGAGATCACCTGGAACGACAAGCGGACCGTGCATACGGGATGGATCAAGTTCCCCGGTTTGCTGAAAGAAGCCGGATTGGCAGCGGTTCCCTCGCAAAAATTGTCCATCAAGCTGGAGATCGATTCCAAACCGCCTGCCGGCGCGAAGTTTGAAACGCATGTGGTTCGGCTCCACCGCCTCATGGCGCTAAGGCACCATACCCTACCCTGTTTGATGGCGGGGAAAATCCGAGCCATCCTAACGCGCCCATTCCCAAAAGGGCGGGATTGGTATGATCTGATGTGGTACTTGAGTCGCAGGCCGGCTACACAGCCTGACATCGCGTTTCTTCGAGCGAGCCTCAACCAGGGGTCCCAGGTCGCTGCGGGCCGTGGCGTCAACGAATGGAAAAAGATGCTCTTGGAGAAATTATCCGGACTAAAGGCAGGCGCGTTGCGCAAGGATGTAGCGTCATTCCTCGAGAATTCCGGGGAAGGTGAATTCCTCGATCCGAAATATTTGAGGCAAGCGCTGCGCGAGATCCCTTAGCAGGCAATCAATCCCCTTGCCATCTTATACGTGCTACACGTATATTTAAGAGTGTGGATTTTGAAGAGTTACCCTATTTCACCAAGAAGATTGCCAAACTAGGGTTGGCCTCGAAGTTGGAGCATTTAAAAACGGAATTGGTTTCCAACCCCCAAAAGGGGGATATCATCCAAGGGGCGGCTGGAGCACGGAAGATCCGGATGGCAGCCGAAGGCCGGGGGAAGAGCGGGGGATATCGGGTGCTTTACTACCTCCGCTTGAGCCACGATTCGATTTTGTTTATCGACCTGTTTTCGAAAAATGAAAAAGAAAATCTGTCTGATCGGGAAAAGAACGAACTGGCGCGCTTTATCAGGAGCATGAAATGAAAAAGAAGGAAGAGAAAAGCCGGTTTGCTCACTTAGCCAAGCAAGCGGAATCCTTTAAGGCTGGAAAGTCGTTGCTGAAGGTGACGACCACGGATCCCCGCACGCTGGAAGCAACTACCCGCTACGAAACTTATGAGGAGATGCGGAAACGCCACCAAACAAAGGGAAGAGCTGCGCTTGAGTTTAAGAAGCTACGGCAGGATTTGAAATTAACTCAGGAAAAAATGGCCATGGCTCTTAGAGTCTCTAAGAGAACTTTGGAAGGGTGGGAGGCTGGGCGATTTCCAATCGATCCTCCCGCGGAGTTATTGGCCCGAGTCATGCTTACCCACCCAAATATCAGGCAAGAACTCTTGGCGGCATAAACAACCCGCGTCACGGAGGGCTTGTGATCTCCATCGCGTTTGCTTCCAGATCCGTGAAGAGACGGGAGGTTCGGGGGCGTTGCGGGGGCGGGAGCCCCAGCAGATGGGGTAGCGGAGGCCACCGCAGGGGCGGGCGCGTTGCGCTCGATCCCGAGGAGGCCGGAGCGAGGGGAAGGCTTTCCCCTCTGTAAAAAGGCCGCTCTCGCGGACGGCCCTTTAGGATTGGGTCGAATTTTGTTTTTCGGGCCATCTAAGTTTGTTGATTCTCACAGAGACTGACAGCTTCAGTGGGCCTTCTCATTTACCCCTTTCCTCTGGTTTTCCTGCTGGAGCGAAGTCAATTTCAGGCCTGACCTTTTGGTTTGCAAAATCAGGCCAGTGGCCGGCGGTTGCAGTGCCGGATGTACGCGATGTAGACGGGACCGTCCGATTCCGGAAAGTAGACCACCCTGAAAATACCCACCACGAAACTCCGGTATCCCTGGAAGGGACCTGTCATCGCGGCCCCGTATTCCGGGAATTCTTCCAGCGCATGCAGCTGCTTTATAATCTTGGAGTTAAGCGGATCACGGATTTGCGAGAGGTCCTCGACCGCTTGTGGAAGCAGGACGACATTCCTCAACGAGACGTGGCTTTCTTGCGCGCGAGGGTTTTCAAAGCGATTCCCTTTCCCTCCCGCCGTTCCCTTTCCGCCCGTTCCAGCCGCGCTTTCCAGTCAGGGTAGGACATCTCATCGCGGGTAGCCGCAAGTCCCTGATACTCTGCATAGGAAATCAAAACGGCGGCAGCCCGTCCCCGCTGAGTCACCACGATTGGCGTCTCCGTAAGACGGACCTGATCCACGTATTTCTTGGCTTTGGTCTGAAGGTCGCTGATGGGTATAATGTTATCCATATAACTAATTATATATTTAGATATGGGTTTAATCAAGTGCCCTTCACGGCCAAGTCATTGCGAATCAAGAGCTTTTTTCGGCGGCCCTGTCGGCAAATGCAATGCCGCCAAGAGCATCCGGCTGGTCGCCTGAGGAGTTCGTTCCAGGGGATATACCGATTGCCTGTAGTCGCTCCACCCGCGTCACGGAGGGCTTGTGATCACCATCGCGTTTGCTTCCAGATTAGTGAAGAGACGGAGGTTCGGGGGCGTTGCGGGGGCGGGAGCCCCCGCAGATGGGGTAGCGGAGGTCCGGATATAAAAAAGGCCCCCCTTGCGGGAAGCCCTCCGATTCAAATCCGGCTAATCCCCGGATTTACTCGCTTTCGAGCTTCGGCATGACGTCGCCCAAGGTCGCCTGGTTCGGCTTATGGGCCGACAGGTAGGACTTCCATTCGGCGTCTTCCTTGTTCTTGAAGTAGTCAACGACGCTCAAGGTGAGCTTGCGCGAAGCGGCTTCCACCTCGATTACGGCCGCGGGCACCGTATCGCCGGGCTTGAAGGCCTCGGCGGGGTGGTTGATCTTCTTGGTCCACGACATGTCGGACACGTAGATGAGACCGTCCACGTCGCCTCCAAATCCACCGCCCGTAAAAAGAAATGAATCCTTGACCGCCTTGCAGAGGACTCTGCGATCCTTCAGGGCGGAGCGAGGCGGAAACATCCCCCCTCCTATTCTACGGTTCTCCGCCCCTCCGACGTGGTCGCCGCCTACCAATCGGGAAGGGTATTTGCGACAGGCTGCGGCAACCATCCGCTGTAATCGACCTTACCCAGGGTCACATCGTCGAAAATATCCCTGATGACCGAGATGTTCTGGTTATCGCCCTTGGCGTCCATTTCCGCGGTCGCCTCCGGCCCCCAATAGTTCCCCCGCATATCGATTCCAACCGCCTTGATGGTGGCTACGATGGCCGAGTTGGGAAGGAGATTGTTCCCGCTCAGCTTGCCGGCGTAGGCGCCGCAGAAGAAGGACCGGATGGTATTGCCGGTGATGTCGGCCTTGTCGAATTCGTACCCCGGCAGGGAAAGTTTTCCGATGTCGCAGCGATGGATTTCGAGGTCATAAGACCGGGTGGGGTAGGTTTGCAAAGTCTGGACATAGCTATTCTCTACCCTGCCCATGAACAGGCGCACGGAATCAATGCTTCCTATGCGGCAGTGTCCGATATAGGTGCCGGTGGCGGCGACGAGGGGTTCGCCGTTTACAGTTGCGATATTGGAATTCTTCAGGTAGAAACCGTTACCCCCATAGGTGCTGGGATTCTGGTCCACGAAGATGCGCGCTTGGGGAAAACTGCAATACTCGAAACGGGGTCCGGTGCGATAGCTGCCGTCGGAGTTGAAGGTCCTCTCCAGGGCGCCGGGCCGTTGGATGCGTACCTCGCCGGCCCTGAAAACGATGGAATCGGTTTCGGTGCCTATCGCCTGGATACGCGCGACGTTCAGGTAGGCCGTATCGCCCATGAAGTTGATTTGGGTTCCCGGAAGGATGGTCAGCACCGCCGCGGTATCGAAGCGGGTTTTCGCGGTGACGACATAGGTCGTTTCGGGATGCCAGGTTTCCGAGACGGGCCGATAGCCGGAAATCTTCTTCACGGGATGCTGAGCGGTTGAGTCTGCAAGGACCGTGACCGTAAGCGGATCGGACCAGACCGACATGGTCGAGGTGAGCAAAAGAGTGGTGGACGGGGGGAGGTATTGGCAACTCGTCTGGACCCTGAACTTGAAAACGCCGATGGTATTCCAGGTATGCGTCATAAAGTTCGCCCCAAATGAATTCATCGGAGAGCCATCGCCGAAATCGTATCGGTAATTTCCCATGCCACTCCCGCAGGATAGCGATGCGGGCGTGGCGGTGTAGACATACTGGGTGCCGAGAAAGGCAACGCCGGAGCCGTTCATCTTCGGAGTGGCCATCAGGCCCGGTCGATTGGCGATCAACCTGTATTTGCGGGACTGGGCCATGTCCGGGGAGGTGACCACGATATCGAAGGTATCCAAACCCAGGCGCAAAACCTTCCGCCATGGGACTCCACTGGCCTGTGGCGTACCCCGGATGGTCAGGATCGCGGCAGGGTCATTCAGGGTGGCTGTGATATCGAGCAGGGAATCCAAAGGTTCGGCGGTCAGGCGATAAAGCAGGGTGTCGGGATGGAAAGGTTTGAGTGAGGAGTTTGCGGGGGACAGAACCAGGTTCTTCAGGGTGACGTCGCTCCCCGTCCCCACGAAGCGGGAAAGACGGATCGTATAGAGTTTCTCGACCGAATCCCCGAATATGGCGGTTCGCACGGCCAAAATAATGGTTTTCGGAGCGGGATCTACCGCTATCGGCGCCGAGGGGACATTCGTCGGCAAAACGGCCTCATTCAGGGTCATTTTGGAATCGTACAGATTAGGACGGGCAGTGACCGTCACCTGGGCCACTCCGGCGGGAATCACGGCCGAATAATCGAAGATGCCGGGACTGAAAGACGGGGAAAGCGCGCCGGCGGAAATGGAAAGGGACGCCAGTATCGCGGAATCGGCGAATGTCCTGTCCACCATTATCTGGTAGATACTTGAAGCGGAGCTGTCCTCTGAAACCACATCGATCCGGCAGAAGAGTCTGCCGAGGGGTAATGGAATGGGATCCGATTTCGTTCCGGAAGCCACCAGGTTCCCATTGATCCGGATATAGGGCTTGGCCGGCGCAGCGTAAGGGGTAAGCTGCAAGAAAGTCACCGTGTAGGGAACCGTTACATCGTATTGGTGGATATCGGGCGAGAAACCAGGATTCAAGGTGGGCGGAGTGAAATTCCCGATCGAAGGCGCAAGTCCGATCAGCTGTCCCATGGAAACGGTGGTATCGCTCATGGCCAGACCCACTCCCGAATCCACAAGGCTGGCGATCGGAAGGAGCAACCGGCGGTAACCGGCTTTGGAAACCGAGATCGAATCGAGGGCCGTGCCCGCGGCCGTTTTACCAACTGCGCGGAAATCCGAATTGCGGCGGAGAATGGGAGCCGTCCCGGTTCTGGCGCCGTCCTCCATCCCCATTAGTTTTACGGTCTGGCGGAAACCCGGACCCTGGATCCGCAGGAAATGCAAACCGGGGCCCAAGGTGCGGTTCAGGCCGATTTCCCAATCCCCCGCCTCGGGAATGTTCCGCACCAAGACGAGGACCGACTTGCCGGAGGGATTGAAAACGCGCAAGGACACGTCCCCGCCCGACCCGGCGTGGAAAGCAATCGCGGTCCCGAACGCCGTATGCGTTACCCGCAGCGGGTTTTCAATTTCGAGTCCGGTCGGGATGTTAAGGAGGCGGAACCGCCCCAGCGAATCGGTAGTCGCCGACAAGCCCGCCTTCGCCAACGTCACTTCGGCTTTTGGCACGGGCGCCGACGTGTATTTGTCCAAAACTGTTCCCCGCAGATCGACCTTCTGGGCGCGAGCCCCAACGGATATACAGCACAATGTGATCAGAAAAAGACGGGTTGCTTTAACCATGGATCCTCTATTTTGAGCGGGTCGGTTAAATTTAATTCAATTGCCTCATCCTGCCTTCAATCGGGCAATGGGCTTCGTCCAGGAGGGGCCCGGAAGGGGTCTGGCGCCGGGCGCGTAGCGAGCGTTCCCGAGGAGGCCGGAGCGAGGGGAAGGCTTTCCCCTCTGTAAAAAAGCTGTCCTTGCGGACGGCCCTTTAGGTTCGAATCCGGGTGGGCTTCGCGTCAAGCACAGACCGCACCTTTTGGGTGAGCAGGGAGTGAGAGATGGGCTTCTGCAGGAATTCAATCCCCTCACGGGAATCCCAGGCATAGGACGACCCTTCCGCCGCGTATCCGGACATGAAAACCAGCTTCATGTCCGGCCGGCGTAAGGACAACTTCTCGGCCAGTTCCTTTCCGCCCATGTTCGGCATCATGAGGTCGGTCAGCAGCAGGTGGATGGGTTCGGCATAGCCTATGGCGAAATCCAGGGCCTCCTGGCCGTCCAGGGCCTCCAACACCTTGTATCCCTTTTGCCGCATTACGCCGGATAGGAATTTACGAACCGTGTTCTCGTCCTCGACCAGGAGGATGGTTTCCTTCCCCGACCCGGCTTCCGCTCCATTTTCGAAGATCGTCGGCTGCCAGATTGTATTCGCGCCGGCAGCCACGGGCAGGTACACCTTGAAAGTCGAACCTTCTCCGGGAACGCTGGTAACGGTGATGTTACCCCCGCTTTGCGCGATAATGCCGTAAACCACGGAAAGCCCCAGGCCGGTTCCCTGCCCGACTTCCTTGGTGGTAAAGAACGGCTCGAAGATCCGCGCCAGGGTCACGGCATCCATGCCGGTTCCCGAATCGATGACCGATAGAACCACATACTGTCCGGAAACCAAGGACGGATCTTTTTCGAGGGCCGTCTCCACCACGATCTGGCCGCCGGAAGGCATGGCATCCTTGGCGTTGATGACCAGGTTCATGATCACCTGCTCCATCTGCCCGGGATCGACCTTGACCAGACCGAGATTCGGATCCATGCGGGAAATGAGTACCACATGATCCCCAATCAGGCGCCGGAGCATATTGGTCATGTTTTCGACCACGGCATTGAGGTTCAGCAGTTTGGGGATCAGCATCTGCTTGCGACTATAGGCCAGCAGTTGATGGGTGAGTTCGGCCGCCCGCTCGCCGGCACGCCGGACCTCCTGCAGATAGCCGTTGAATTCTTCGTCCACACCCGAGGAGGCGATCATCAGGTCGGTATACCCATTGATGGCCGTGAGCAGGTTATTGAAATCGTGGGCGATACCTCCGGCCAGCCTGCCGATCGATTCCAGCTTTTGCGCCTGCCGGAGCTTTTCCTCCGTGTCGCGCATCGACTCTTCGGCGCTGCGGCGCGCAGTGAGATCGCGTACGCTCGCCAGATAGGCCATAGCCCCATCCCACTGCGTTTCCATCAAGGAGATTTCGATAGGCACGGTGCGGGATTCGGAAATGGGATGATCCACTTCCAGAATCTTCCCCGCTTCCAAGGCGTATGGAAACGCTTGACCCACCAGGCCGCCGGGCGGACCTCCCAGCATGCGGCCGAAGGCGGGATTGGCGAAGCGGACCACGCCGGCAACATCCACAATGGCGATGCCTTCCTGGTTCTTTTCGACGATATTGCGGAAACTTTCGCGGCTGATCTGCAGTTCGCGCGAGTTCGATTCCAGCATCCGGTTGGCCACCTCCAGATCCAAGTTGGAGGCAAGCAGGGATTCGGCCTGCTGCTGCACCTTGCGGTTGACGCGGAAGAGTTCCACGAAGACGGCGACCTTGGCCTTGAGGACTTCCGGGATTACGGGCGCATTGATATAGTCAACGGCGCCCAGGGAGTATCCCTTGGAGGCCGACTGATCATCCGCGCTACTGGCGGTGACGAAAATGATGGGAAGGGATTCCGAGCGCTTCCGGTGGCGGATCAGCGCTGCCGTCTCGTAGCCGTCCAAGACGGGCATGTTCACGTCCAGCAGGATGACGGCGTAGTCCTCGCGCAGGAGGAACCGCAAAGCCTCCAAACCGGACGAGGCTTTTTCGATGAGAAAATGCTCGTTTTCGAGGATGGCCTCCAGGGCTAAAAGCTTATGGGGGTGATCGTCCACCAGGAGGATTTTGACCTTCTCCCCGTCCCGTGACGAAACGAGCAGACCTTCCGATCCGCCCTCTCGCCGGAATGCGTTCCGCTTGCCGTCGTCTTCCAATGCTGGCTTGTCTTTCATGCGATTTTCCGGTACAACTTGTGATGGGCGTCAATGCCGGCGATGTTGGCAATGTTGGAATAGGCTTCGCCGACGCCGCTCAGAGCCATGCCTTCCTTGGATCCGAGTCCGAGATATCCGAACATGGCCAGGCTTTGGTGGAACAGCCGATGCACCCGGGCCTGCAGTTTCTCATTGAAGTAGATCAAAACATTGCGGCAGAGGATGATGTGGAATTCGTTGAAGGAACCATCTGAGACCAGATTATGCTGGGCGAAAATGATATTCTTCCGCAGGCTGGAATTGATGATGGCATGGTTGTCCTTGGCCGTATAGTATTCTGAGAAGGCCTCGGATCCGCCCGCCGCGATATAGTTGGAAGTGAACTTGCGCATGGCCTGGAGAGGGAATATCCCCGCCTTGGCTTTGCTTATACACGCCTCGTCCATATCGGTGGCGTAGATGCGGCAGCGATCATAGAGCCCCGCTTCTTTCATGAGGATGGCCATGGAATAGGCTTCCTCCCCCGTGGAACAGCCCGCATGCCAGATGCGGATGAAGGGAAAGGTGCGGAGCACGGGGATGATTTCGCTGCGAATCACCGCATAAAGACCCGGATCGCGAAACATGGAGGTGACGTTTACGGACATATTGCGGATGAAGCGCTGCATCATTTCGGCATCCCCCAGCATTCGTTCGCCCATGTAGGCAACGCTGGAGAAGCCCTCTTCCTTCATAAAGGCGCGAATTCTACGTTCCAGCGACGGCCGGGCATAGTCCCGAAAATCGTACCCATAGCGATCAAAAATTTCCTGCAGAATCATGGTGATCCCCCCCCCCCGCAATTCGGAAACCGAATTTTCGGGAGTCTTTTCGGGATCATTTTCGAGAATATTTTCGATTAATCTCACCGGTATACCCAGACTCTCAGCAAAGAAAGCAGCTGCTCCGTGTCGACCGGCTTGGAGATGTAATCGGAGGCGCCGGCCTCGATGCACTTCTCCCGGTCGCCCTTCATGGCCTTGGCCGTCAGGGCGATGATGGGCAAAGCCTGGAACCGCTGCATCTCACGGATGACGCGCATGGTTTCGTAACCGTCCATTTCCGGCATCATGATATCCATGAGTACGGCGTCCACGCCTTGTATCCGACCCAGCACCTCGACGGCGTCGCGTCCGTTTTCAGCCGAAATCACCACCATGCCATGGCGTTCCAAAAGGCTGGTCATGGCGAAGATATTGCGGATATCGTCATCGACCACCAGGATCTTTTTGCCCATCAGGAGCGCGTCGGACTTGTGGAGTTGCTCCAACATTTTACGCTTGTGCTCCGGCATGTGCTTCTGCACGCGGTGCAGGAACAGGGAGGTTTCGTCGAGCAGGCGTTCGGGCGAACGGACGTCTTTGATGATGATGGTCCGGGCCACCTCGCGCAACTGGCTCTCCTCCTTGGTGGTCAGCTCCTTGCAGGTATAGACCACGATGGGCACTCCCCGCACGTCCGGGTCTTTCTTGATCTCCTCGATCAGGGCGAACCCGTCCATGTCCGGCAGTCCGATATCCATGACCATGCAATCGAAGGGACGGCTGCGGAGCTGTTCCAGCGCTGCGGCTCCGGTTGCGACGGCCACCACGTCCACATCCGAATCGGCCACCAATTCCAGGATGGCCTGGCGCTGGATCTCATTGTCCTCGACCACCAGCAGGCTCTTGGTCTCGCGGGCGATGAAATCCTGCATGGACTTGAAGGACTCGTCCAGGGTCTCCTTGGTCATCGGTTTGGTCAGGAAGGAAATCGCCCCCTGGCGCAGGCCGCGATCCCGCTCCTCTTCCACGGAGATGATATGCACGGGGATATGCCGCGTGGTCGAATCCTCCTTGAGGCGGGCCAAGATGCTCCAGCCGTCCATGTCCGGCATATGGAGATCCAAGGTGATGGCGTCGGGCTGGTATTCACGGGCCAGGGGAAGCGCCTGGCTGCCCAGGGGAACCACCAAGGCCTTGAACCCCTTCTCCCGGGCGACGCCGAGCAAGAGGAAGGCGAAGTTGTCATCGTCCTCGACGATCATGACCACCCTGTCCCCGCTGACGATTTCTTTCCGGTCATCCATCAATTTTTCGCGTTGGCTGGCATGGCCTTGCTCCACCGGCTCCATATGCCGGTCGGACATTTCCTCCGGGACCGGCAATTCCCGACCCGCGTTCTTGCGGAGATAGCTTTCGCGGGGAGGGGTTTCACGGCGATATTCTGCGCCCGGATATCCGGCGGGATGTCCGGCGAGATGCCCGGCCGGATCTTCATTGCCCGGCTTGGGGCCCGGCTTATAATCGAGAGGTAGGAACAAGGTGAAGGTGCTGCCTTCGCCGGGCACGCTCGTGAGCCGGATTTCGCCGCCCAAAAGGCGGGCGATTTCGCGGCTGATCGAGAGTCCCAGACCCGTGCCGCCGTACTTGCGGCTGGTGGTGCCATCGGCCTGCTGGAACGCCTCGAAAATGAGCTGCTGTTTGTCCGGATGGATGCCGATGCCGGTATCCGTAACCGAGAAGGCCACCACGTTTTTGGAACGGTAGACCGAATTAAAGGCGGGACTCCAGCCGCCCTTGGCCAGATGGATGCTCAGATCCACTTGGCCCCGCGCCGTGAACTTGAAGGAGTTCGACAACAGGTTCTTCAACACCTGATGCAATCGGGTCAGATCCGTGACCATATAGCCGGGCAGATCGTCCTCGACCGTCACGTGGAATTCCAAGCCCTTGCTTTCCGCCATATGCCGGAAGGTCCTGTCCACGCGGGTCTGGAGCTCCAGGAAGGAAATCTCCACCGGTTCCACCGTGACCGTTCCCGATTCGATCTTGGAAAGATCGAGAATATCATTGATGAGGGTGAGCAAATCGCTGCCCGCCGAATAGATGGTCTGGGCGAACTGGACCTGTTTCGAATGCAGATTGCCCTCGACATTGTCTCCCAGCTGTTGGGCCAGGATGAGCAGGCTGTTGAGCGGCGTGCGCAATTCATGCGACATGTTGGCCAGGAATTCCGACTTGTACTTGGAAGTGAGCGAAAGCTGGTTCGCCTTCTCTTCCAGCGCGCCCTTGGCCTGTTCCACCTCGCGGTTCTGGCGCTCCACTTCCGCCTTCTGCTCCACGAGCAGCATGGCCTTCTCTTCCAACTGGCTGTTGGTCATCCGGAGTTCCGCCTGCTGGGACTGCAACTCCTGCGCCTGCGTCTGGGACTGCTTGAGCAGGCCCACGGTACGCATATTGGCCTCGATGGTATTGAGCACGATGCCGATGGATTCGGTCAGCTGTTCCAGGAAGATCTGATGGGTGGCGCTGAACCTCTCGAAGGAAGCCAATTCGATGACCGCTTTCACGTCGCCTTCGAAAATAACCGGCAATACGATGATGGACAGGGGCGGGGACTCTCCCAGTCCCGAATTGATCATGATGTAATCGGTGGGTACATGGGTGAGGAGGATGCGCTCCTTCTCCAGGGCGCACTGGCCTACCAGGCCTTCCCCCAACTTGAATTCGGTGGCCACCAGGCGGCGTTCCTTATAGGCATAGCTGGACATCAATTTCAGGACCGGCTCCTCGTCGATGTTCTGCATCAGGTAGAAGACGCCATGCTGCGCCGTTACCACCGGCGCCAGTTCGGCCAGAATCTGCTTGGTTACCGAGAACAGATCCTTCTGACCCTGCAACATCAAGGTGAACTTGGCCAAATTGGTTTTGAGCCAATCCTGTTCCGCGTTCTTGAGGGTGGTTTCGCGAAGGTTCACGATCATCTGGTTGATGGTGTCCTTCATGCCTTCCACTTCGCCCTGGGCATCCACCTGGATGGAGCGGGTGAAATCACCCTTGGTCACGGCCGTGGCCACGTCGGCGATGGCGCGCACCTGGGTCGTCAAATTGGCGGCCAACTGGTTCACGTTGAAGGTGAGGCCCTTCCAGGTACCGGCGGCGCCGGGCACCGAGGCCTGACCGCCCAGCCGGCCTTCCACGCCCACCTCACGCGCCACGGTAGTCACCTGGTCGGCGAAGGTGGCCAAGGTATCGATCATGCCGTTGATGGTATCGGCCAGAGAGGCGATTTCGCCCTTGGCTTCGAAAGCCAGCTTCTGTTTCAGGTCGCCGTTGGCCACCGAAGTCACCACCTTGGTAATCACGCGCACCTGGGTGGTCAGGTTACCGGCCATGAAGTTCACGTTATCGGTCAAATCCTTCCACGTGCCGGCCACGCCCTTTACCTGGGCCTGCCCGCCCAGCCGGCCTTCCGTACCCACCTCGCGCGCCACGCGCGACACTTCCGAGGCGAATGAGGACAATTGATCCACCATGCTGTTAATCGTGTTCTTGAGCTCAAGAATCTCGCCCTTGACCTCCACGGTAATCTTCTTGGACAAGTCGCCGTTGGCCACGCCCGTGGTCACCTGCGCGATATTACGCACCTGGCCCGTCAAGTTGGAGGCCATGAAATTCACGTTATCGGTCAAATCCTTCCAGGTGCCGGCCACGCTCTGCACATAGGCCTGCCCGCCCAGCTTGCCTTCCGTACCCACCTCACGCGCCACGCGCGTCACTTCCGAGGCGAAGGTACGCAGTTGGTCCACCATGGTGTTGATACGGTCCTTGAGCTGCAGAAACTCACCGCGCACGTCCACGGTGATCTTTTTCGACAAATCGCCGTTGGCCACGGAAATCGTAACCTCCGCGATATTGCGCACCTGGCCCGTCAAGTTGGAGGCCATCACATTCACGTTATCGGTCAAATCCTTCCAGGTGCCGGCCACGCCCTTCACCTGGGCCTGCCCGCCCAGCTTACCTTCCGAGCCCACCTCGCGCACCACGCGCGACACTTCCGAGGTTAACGAGTTCAGCTGATCCACCATGCTGTTGATGGTGGTCTTAAGCTCGAGGATTTCGCCCTTCACGTCCACGGTAAACTTTTTAGAAAAATCGCCATTGGCCACGGCCGTAGTCACCTGCACGATATTGCGCACCTGGCCCGTGACGTTGGAGGCCATGAAGTTCACGCTGTCGGTCAAGTCCTTCCATACGCCGCCCACGTCACGCACTTCGGCCTGGCCGCCCAGCTTGCCTTCCGTGCCCACCTCGCGCACCACGCGCGTCACTTCCGAAGCGAACGAGTTCAGCTGATCCACCATGGTATTGATGGTGCGTTTGAGATCCAGCATTTCACCATTCACGTCCACGGTGATCTTCTTGGTGAGATCGCCGTCGGCCACCGCCGTCGTAACCTGCGCGATATTACGCACCTGGCCCGTGAGATTGGAAGCCATGAAGTTCACGTTATCGGTCAAATCCTTCCAGGTGCCGGCCACGCCCTTCACCTGGGCCAGACCGCCCAGCTTGCCTTCCGAGCCTACTTCACGCGCGACGCGTGTTACCTCCGACGCGAACGAGTTCAATTGATCCACCGAGGCGTTCACGGTGTTTTTCAGCTCCAGGATTTCGCCTTTGGCTTCCGTGGTAATCTTGGTGGACAAATCGCCGTTGGCGATGGCCGTCACCACCTCGGCGATATTGCGCACCTGGCCCTTGAGATTGGAGGCCATGTAATTCACCGAATCGGTCAGGTCTTTCCACAAGCCGGCCACGCCCTTCACTTCCACCTGCCCGCCCAGCTTGCCTTCCGTGCCCACCTCACGCACCACGCGCGTCACCTCCGAGGCGAACGAGTTCAACTGATCCACCATGGAATTGACGGTGTTCTTAAGCTCCAGGATTTCGCCTTTGCCCTCCACCGTGAACTTCTTGGAAAAATCGCCGTTGGCCACGGCCGTGGTCACCTGCACGATATTGCGCACCTGGCCCGTCAAATTGGAGGCCATGGAATTCACGTTATCGGTCAAATCCTTCCAGGTACCGGCCACGCCCTTCACTTCCGCCTGGCCGCCCAGCTTGCCTTCCGTACCCACCTCGCGCGCCACGCGCGTCACTTCCGAGGCGAAGGAATTCAATTGATCCACGGTGGAGTTGATGGTGTTTTTCAGCTCCAGGAGTTCGCCTTTGCCCTCCACGGTGAAGCGTTTGGAAAAATCCCCGTTGGACAAGGCTGTGGTCACCTGCACGATATTGCGCACCTGACCGGTCAAGTTGGCCGCCATCGAATTCACGTTATAGGTCAAATCCTTCCACACGCCGCCCACGTAGAGCACTTCCGCCTGCCCGCCCAGCTTGCCTTCCGAGCCCACCTCACGCGCCACGCGCGATACTTCCGAGGCGAACGAGTTCAACTGATCCACCATGGTATTGATGGTCTCTTTCAATTCCAGGATTTCACCCTTGGCTTCGGCGGTGATCTTTTTCGACAAATCGCCGTTGGCCACAGCCGTGGTCACCTGGGCGATATTACGCACCTGACTGGTCAGGTTGGCGGCCATGGAATTCACGTTATCGGTCAAGTCGTTCCACAGGCCGGAAACGCCCTTCACGTCGGCCTGCCCGCCCAGCTTGCCTTCCGTACCCACCTCACGCGCCACGCGCGACACTTCCGAGGCGAACGCGTTCAACTGATCCATGGTGGCATTGATGGTGTTCTTCAGTTCCAGGATTTCGCCCTTGGCATCCGCCGTGATCTTCTTCGACAAGTCGCCATTGGCGATGGCCACCGCCACCTCGCCGATATTCCGCATCGGAGCCCGCAGATTCGAGGCCATCAGATTCACGTTATCGGTCAATTCCTTCCAGGTACCGGCCACGCCCTTCACGTCGGCCTGCCCGCCCAGCTTGCCTTCCGTTCCCACTTCGCGGACCACGCGCGTGGCTTCCGAGGCGAAGGCGCTGAGCCGGCTCACCATGCTGTTCACCGTCTTGGCGGAGCGCAGGAACTCGCCCCGGAGGGGACGGCCGTCCATATCGAGACTCACCGTCTGGGACAAATCGCCGTTGGCCACGGCGCCAATTATGCGGGTCATTTCCGTGGTGGGCGATATCAGATCATCTATGAGTCCATTCAGCGATTCCACTGATTTGGCCCATCCGCCATCGACCGGCCCGAGGGAACTGCGCTGAAGGATTTTTCCTTCCTTGCCTACGATACGGCCTACTTTTTCCAACTCCTTGGAAAGTTGGCGATTCAGCCCGACCACTTCATTGAAGACGGACGCGATTTTCCCATCCAAACCAATCCAGTCTTCGTCGATGCATACGTTGAAATCCCCCTGCTTTAAAGCGAGCAAGGCGGCATACAGTTTTTTCTTGTCCAGGCCCTGATGATCGTTTTGACCGTTATGACCATTTTGGCCGTTATGATCATTCCCATTGGTCAAGGGGCCCCCGCCCCCAGGGCGTAGGGTAGAGGATTTGGGCGCTGATTTGGGCGCTGGTACGATGGGTTTTATGGGCATGGATTCTCCTGGTGGAGATTATCCACTCATCAGTAACAAGGTATTCGCGGGGAGGGAAACAAAAAAATAATGAGGAAGACCTAAATTTTACCATTATTTGTTTTTTGCCGTTTGAGGTCTTGCGGAGGGCAGCCCGATTACGTAATTACAACCCGCCGGCGGAAACGAAACGTTATTCGTGCAAATCGATTCCCCCTGGTCCGGCTTCCACGAAAGGATTGACGATGAACAACTCAGTGATGAGCATGAGCGGATTGGCCATGCTGTCTTTCACCCTGGCGGGCCTGCCCATGGCGGCCAAGGCGGAGCCGGCCGGAAAGCCCGGTGACAAAACCTGGACGGCGCCCAAGAGCGCGTCGCGGAAGAAAAACCCCTTGCCCGCCGATGCGGCGACGGTCGCAGCCGGCCTGAAGTTGTTCCAGGCCAATTGCGTGGCTTGCCACGGACCCAAGGGCGACGGCGATGGGCCTGCGGCGGCCGCGTTGGACAAGAAGCCCGGCGTCCTTTCCGATCCGAAAATGTGGAAGCAGGCGGACGGCGCGCTGTTTTGGAAGATCACCGAAGGCAATACGCCTATGCCTCAATTCCGGGACGCGCTCACGGCCGATCAAAAATGGCAATTGATCCGGTATGTCCGCACGCTGTCGGTCAGGCCGGCGGAAGAGGTAGCGGCAGCTCCGGTGCAGTCCGGTGTCGGCGCGGCCGGTGGGAAAGCGGCGGGAAATCCCGATGCCGCCCCAAGACTTTCCGTTGGGAAGGGCGGGAACGGTGCGACGGAAGCTGGACAATCGGTTCCCACGTCGCAAACGGCAAAATGGGCGGAGTTGGAAAAGGATAATCTTCGCTTGCGTGAAGACGTGCAGGGGCTGAAGACGGAGGCGCAACAAGCCCGTGATTCCGCTGCTGCGCAAGCGCAGGAGACGCGCGAAGCGTTGGACGACTTGGAACGGGATTTGACGGCGACCAAGAAAATGGCCAAGGACGCCTATCCCGGCAGCACGAAAATGCTCATCGGCGGGTACGGCACGGCGGCGTACCATCCCATTCCCGACCATGCGGGAAATTTCCACAACTATTTCACGGCGGCCTTCAACCCCCTTATGCTGTGGAAGATCAGCGACAGGATTTTGTTCGAAGGCGAGATCGAATTGGAATTGGACGGAACGAAAACGACCCTGAACCTGGAAGTCGCGCAGGTCTCCTATTTGTTGAACGACTATATGACTTTGGGCGCGGGGCGCTTCCTGAATCCGTCCAACTTCTTCGTGGAACGGCAGCACATGGGTTGGGTCAACCGCCTGCCGGACAAGCCCCTGGCCGTGTACGACGGTTTGCTGCCGGAATCGATGCTGGGCATGCAAGTGCGCGGCGGCATTCCCGCTGGCCGCATGCGCATTGAATACGCCGCCTTCGTGGCCAATCCCCCGACTCTCAACACCACCGACTCGGCGGCGTATGGACACGTGGAGTTCGACGATCTGAACAACCGCAACGACCACATGTCCTTCGGCGGCCGCGTCGGCATCCTGCCGGTGCATTCCGTGGAAATCGGATACGGCGTCCAATATTCGGCCATTTGGCCGGATTCCCTCCCGGCCAATATGCTGCTGCAAAGCGTGGACTTCAACCATACCATGGAGTCGCCGGCCATCAAGGGCCTGGTCAACCTGCGGGCCCAATGGGTGTGGCAGCAAGTCGATCGCAAGGTCTATGATCCGGCCGGAACGCTGGGCTTTGGACCCAAGGATTTTAAGAACAATCGTGACGGAGGGTATGTTTCACTTTCGTACCGGCCCCAGCGCCTGAAAAACGAGGTGATCCGGAATTTGGAAGGCGTGGCGCGCTTCGATCTATTCAACCAACGCCAGACCCCGGTAGGCTATGACGAATGGCGGTACGCCTTCGGATTGGACTATTGGATTTACCAGAACGAGGTGGTGAAGCTGGCGTATGAAATCGATCGGCAGAACGGCGTCGGCCATGACGGCAAGTCCGTCCACGGCGAATTCATCACGGGATTTTAAGCCAGGAGCATGAACATGAAAAACTTGAAAACCAGTCTGAAATCCCCCGTCCGGAAAGGCGCGTTCGCTGCCCTGGCTTTGCCGGCCCCGGCCTTGCCGGTCCCGGCCTTGCCGGTCCTGGCCTTGCTGGCCATGCTGTCCTTAGGGTGCGCCGGTTCCCATGGAACGGAATCCAAAACCGACGGTGCGACCGGCACGGCTACAGCCGCAGGTACCACCGCAGTTACGGCGGGGGCGTCACCCGCAGCGCCAGACTCGGCTCCGTCCGAAGAGTTGGTCGGCAAAGGCCCGCAGCTTTGGGCGGACAATTGCGGCCGTTGCCATAATACGCGCTCGCCCAGCATGTACAGCGATCAGCAATGGGAAGTGGTCGGCATGCACATGCGCGTGCGCGCCAATCTCACCGCCGACGACAGCCGGGAAATCCTGGCTTTCCTCAAGAACGCGCATTGACACGAAAATCCTGGGTCCGTTCCGCTCGCCGGGACGCGGCCCTGGGTAACTTGGGTGTTACCTAGCCTCGCGCCGGGTTCCTAGCGGGCTTCCCGCGACGTTCCTAGCGGGCTTCCCGCGTCAGTCGGGCGATCCGCTCTTCCAAAGGTGGGTGGGTCGCGAACAGGTTGAAGAAACCCTTTTTCCGGCTGGAGATTTTCAAGGTGGCCAGGGAAGCGGAACCCGTCTCTTCGGCTCCGGGATGTTCGTAGGCCATGCGCAAAGCGCTCAAAGCGCCGATCATGTTCGCCTTGCCCGCCACGCGCGCGCCACCGGCGTCGGCGCGGAATTCCCGCCAGCGGCTGAACCAGGCTACCACCAGGAAGCCCAGCGGCGACAGCAGCATTTGCAAGACCGATACCATCAGCCAGTTGCTTTGCAGGCCCCAGCCGCTTCCGCGCTCGTCGCGGTTGCGCTGGCTCAGGGCAAACGCGATGACGCGGGCCAGGAACATCACGAAGGCGTTGATGACGCCTTGCAGCAAGGTCATGGTCACCATGTCGCCGTTGGCGATATGCGTCAATTCGTGGCCCAGCACACCCTCGATTTCGCCGCGATCCATGCGCCGCAAAAGCCCCGAGGACACCGCCACCAGGGCGCGGCTTTTGGTCGGACCCGTGGCGAAAGCGTTTAGCTCGTCGCTCTCGTAAACGCCCACTTCCGGCATCGCGGGCAAGCCGGCTTTTTGCGCCAGGGAATGCACGATGTCGACCAATTCGGAATAGGCTCCGCCATCGCGCGGATCGATGACTTTCACGCCCATGAAGGTTTTGGCCATGAAGCGCGAAAGCGCCAGCGAAATGAAGGCGCCGCCCATGCCCCAGAACAGGCAGAACACGAAGAGGCCGGTATAGTCCACGCCGTAGGTGTGCGTGTAGCGTCCCAGTCCCAACAGGTTGAACAGGAAGGTCAAAACCAATATGATCAAAAGATTGGTGGCTAATAGCAGTATTATGCGACGAAACATGGCGCGTTCTCCTTGTCGGGGAACAAAGTATTATTTTGACCGCGCGAGGACCAAACATGGTTGAAATGCTCTCGAATCCGCAAACCTGGATCAGCCTGGTAACCCTGACGATACTTGAAATCGTGCTGGGGATAGACAATATCGTTTTCATCACTTTGCTTACCGGCAAGCTTCCGGAGGCCCGCCAACCCGCCGCCCGCAAGGCCGGATTGGCTGCGGCCCTGGTAACACGCCTGTTACTGTTGGGCACGCTTTCCTTCGTCGTGAAGCTCACGGCTCCGCTGTTTACCGTGCTGGGTAAAGCCATCAGCGGACGCGACCTGGTGCTGCTGGCCGGCGGTCTTTTCCTTATTTACAAGAGCACGACGGAAATCCATGAGCGCGTAACCGGGGACGACCATGCATCCGGTTCTGGGAGCGGTCGCCCGGCGGCGACTTTCGCCTCGGTCGTGACGCAAATCATGCTGCTCGACATCATCTTTTCCCTGGATTCGGTGGTCACGGCGGTGGGTATGGTGGATCAACTCGTGATCATGGCCGCGGCCGTGGTGTTGGCTGTTATCATCATGCTGGCCGCTTCGGGAATGGTCGCCCGTTTCGTCAACCGCTATCCCACGATCAAAATGCTGGCGCTGTCCTTCCTGCTTCTCGTGGGCACGGCCTTGGTCGCGGAAGGCCTCGACCTGCATATTCCCAAAGGCTATATCTACTTCGCGATGTTCTTTTCGATGGGCGTGGAAATGCTGAATATACGCGCCACGGAAAAACGGGGAGCGCAAGGTAAACAGGCCTGAGCATCCGTCCGGGTCCCTCCGGCCTGACCTGAAAAACCCTTCCACGTTTCCCCCGCTTCGTCCAAAATCCATTTTCGCCCAGCCTGGCGGCGCGAAAATGGTTAACTTTGGGAGTCGCGCTACCTGCGATTTTCATGGAGTTCCGCATGTCGACATTCCGAATTCTCCTCGCGGCGGCGAGCCTATGGGCCCTTTCGGCCTGCAAGCTTCCTGAGCAAAGGCAGGGAAGCTACCCCAACGGGTTTCTTAAGGAGCGCTATTGGGTGTATCGCGACGGCGGCCGCGAGGTGATGGACGGCCTCTACACGAGCTGGTTCCCCAACGGGGAAAAAGAAGTGGAAATCCTTTACCGCGACGGGAACGAAATCACCAAGACCTACTATACCGAACACGGCATCGTCCTGGGGACCGTGGACGTAGCTGCGGTTCGCGAACCCTGATCTCCCATCGGACGGACCGGACCCCTCCGTCCGGCCTCCCCTTATCTGTTCATTGCAAGCTAAGGTAACATCCGGAATACGGTACCAAAAAAGTTACTTTGCCCCGGGTTCGACGGCTGGGCGATTCCGGATTTGGGACTCACTTTGGGGTGACGGTTCCATTTACACTTTCCCCAAAAATTTCGGCGCAAGGTCTGGGTAAAGTACAATCGGTTTTCGCATCGACTGGTATTGGGTAAAATGATGGTAAATTCACCTGCGTTACCCTTTTAGAACAGGGGTCCAATACACTTAATTTGTTACGGTGAGATACAAAACCACATCCGGTGTAACGGCGCGCGACAGAGTTGCGGGCTGGTTTCATCAATCAGCTTCAGCCATCAGAACTAGGGAACCATTACCGTGACGAGCAAGAACATTTCGAAGGACAAGAACCGCACCGTGGTTTTCGCGACGCGTTGGGACGAACAATGGATGCGTCAGCTCCATCTCCTTTCCCGATACCGCGAGAAGAAGCCCCAGGACTGGCCGGCGACCTTGGAGGAATTTCCCAAGGGCAACCGCCTCGGCCAATGGTTGAACCGCCAACGCGACCTGAAGGCCGGCGGCGTTTTGGAAAAGGAGCGCGTCAAGCTGCTGTCCAAGTTGGGCGTGGAGTGGGAGAAGACAGATGAGCGGACGTCCCATTGGGAGCGGCAATTCGAATACCTGAAAGAATTCCATAAAAAGAATCCGCGCCGGTGGCCGTATGCCCGCGAGGAGTTTCCCAAGGGCAACCGCCTCGGTCTCTGGGTGTGGCGCCAGCGCCAAAACCATGCCCGGAAAACCTTGGCTAAATCCCGGCAGGTCGAATTGCAAAAAATCGGATTCCCCTTGGAGCTGCCTGACAGCTGGGAAGGCCATTACCAGACCCTGAAGGATTACCGCGCCAAGCATCCGCAACGTTGGCCCAAGGCGCGCGAGGAGTTTCCTGTCGGCAACCGGCTGGGGCTCTGGTGCCATCTCCAGCGCTGCGCGTTTAAAATCGACAAGCTCGATTCCGATCGCGTCGCCAAGCTCAACCGCATCGGATTCCTGTGGAGCGTCAAGAACGTGGGCTGGACCCGATTCTACGAGATGCTCAAGGATTACAAGAAGAAGAATCCGGCCCAGTGGCCTTCGTTGGTGGCCTCGGCCCTGCAGGACAAGAAGCTCATCTCCTGGTGCAGCGCGCAGCGCCACAAGCGCAAATCGAAAAAGTTGGACAAGGACAAGGCGGCTTTGCTCGACAAGCTCGGCTTCCGGTGGTAGGCGTCGCTTAGAAGCCCATCTCCAGGCTGAATTGCTGGCCCGCGCCCAAGGGCGCGTCGCCGTTTAGCCCGAACTCGTACGCGTAGTTCACCGCTACGCGTACTTTGAATTCCTTTTCATGCATGCCCTCCGTGTCGAGGCCGAACCCCAGCGAAATTTTCCGCACTTCCTCGCGTCCCAGCACCTCGTGCAGGCCCGCGCGCGCGGTTAAAAAGCCCATCACCGTCTGCTCGGCGCCGATGCGCACATGGTCCCCTTGATCAACAAATAAGCCTTTCTGCCCGTCCATCAACAGCAGGAGTCCTTCGGTGGCGTGATAGGCCGCGCCGACCCGGTATTCCGGGACCATCCATTCCGGATAGCTCCGGTCGGTGAAGGTATTGGTATGCACCATCGCGCCGGCGGCGTCGCGCACGGCCAAGGCGGCGCTGATGCGCTCGTTGAGCCGTGCACGCAAGCCCACATCCAATCCGATGCCGACGCTGTGGCCCGTCGCGCGGTCCAGGCCCGTGCCGGATGCGCCGACTTCCGCCAGATACACCTTCACCGTGGCGCCAGCCTTGACCCCCTCCAGGGGCTTCCACAACGCGCCGAGGTCGCAAGCCAAGGCGGCGTGCAAGGTGGTCTCGTTCTCCAAGCCGTCGCCTTGGTATAAAATGCCGAGGCCCTGGTGAACCGGACCGAAAACCGGCCCTGAAAATCCCAGGAAGGCCGTGGGAGCCCCGTCGGGCAAGGCCGCGCGGGCGGCCACGACTTCCTGTCGTACGGCATCGGCGAGTCCGGCGGGATTCATGAGCAGGGAAAGCCCATTGTCGACTTGCGCCATGCCGGCGCCTCCCATCGCGGCATAGCGCGCGCCCAAGGTCGGGGCCGCGAAAAATCCGCGGATTAAGGAGGAGGGCCCGCCGCCCGATTGCACCACGCCTTGCGGGGAGGATGAATTGATGTCCGAAAGGAGCAACTGTCCTTGCGCGTATGCCATGGCCGCGCCCACGGCCAACAAACCCGATCCGGCCCATTGCCATGCGAGGCGGTTGTCGACCGAGTCCCGGATGTTCAGCCAGGGGATGTCCTTCCAATGCGCGCCCCTTGGCATTCCTTCCGCCGAGGTTGCTTGCGGAGAGGTTCCCTGGGCAATCGGAACTCCAGACGGCTTCGGCGCAGGCGCGTGTCCGCGCGCGAACCGGGATGTTCCACGCGCGATCCGGAAGGTCAAGCCGTTCGATGCCATTGGATTTTCCTGTGACGCCGCGACGGCGAAAATGGAATCCATACCGGGCGAGTCGCTCAGCGCAAGCTCGCCCCGTTCCGCTTGCAGCAACAACCTGGCCGCGTCCCGGGCCCAGGCGATGACACCGGCCGGATTCGGCGCGTGTTGAAGCGAGTCCCGTTCCGCCCGCCAGCGTGAATCCAACGCCCAGGCCAGATCGCCGGAATCCGGATCGGCCAGCGCCAACTTCAGTTCGAAAGAGTCCGCGCCCGCCTTGGAAATTTGTGCCGCCAGCAGCCAAGCTCCCGGCGCGTTATGCGCGGCAAGAACCAAGCAGCGTTCGCCGAAACAGGGTTCACCTTCCAATCGCAAGTGGGGATATCGCGCGGTGCGTTCCTCCTCGGTGAGCGGACGGTAATCCGCGGATTGTTCCGCGCCGAGACGCAATCCCGCTTCCACGGCGGCGGCGACCCCCGTATCCGCAAAGTTACCCTGTCGCTCGCCGGGCAATAGGACCAGAAACCGCGCCGTTGCGGCGGCCGTGCCGGAGGCAATACCGACGGATTTACCAGCGGCCGTACCGGGCGCCGAACGGGCGGCCGAATCGGAGGGCGGTCGGTTACCCGAGGTTCCGCCGGGATTCATGGATGGCGGGGCTCTCCGCGAGGTGTCGACCGCCGGTGAAACACTGTCGCCGAAAACGGAATCCGCATCGACGTTCAGCAAACTGGGTTTCCGCAATTGCGACGAATCCATGATCACGTGCGGGCGCTCGGTGAACGCTTGCCGGGGCGGCAAGGCTTCCCGAGGCTTCATGGCGCGGTTATCCGTCGCGCACCAAACCGGATTCGACGCCGCGCAGACCCAGACGCAAATCCAGACGCCAAACCATCCTCCGGTCGCCAGGCCTTTTCCGGATCGAGTCATTGGTAAACCACCACCGGCCGCAAGATATGCCGCGTGGCCTGGGTGCCCGTGGCCGTCAAGGAGACTTTCAACAAGTAGCGTCCGTTGCGCGCCCAGCGCCCGCCGTCCGAGCGTCCGTCCCAGTAAAAATCCACCGGCTGCTTGGCCACGGTTTTGTGATCGGCGATTACGCGCACCAGTTCCCCGTCCTGATTGTAGATGCGCAGCGACACCGTAACTTCGGAGCTACGGTTGGTCTCGGGCGTGAAACGGATGCGTGTCCCGTATTCCGTGTTGCCGTCGCGATAGGCGATTACCAGGGGGCTGAAGGGGTTGGGAAGGATTTCCAGGTTATCGGCCGAGAGGCCCCCCGAGGCGGCCAGCAAGCCGTAATAACTACCGTCCAGGGAGGCGATGTCCGTTCCGCGCGCGGGCCAACCGAAGGAATTGCGGACGGTCGTGCCCGAGTCGGAAGGCCCGTCCCAGGCCAGGCGCGCGGCGTCGAACCGATCCAGGCGCACCTTGCGCGATCGGTCGGCGGAGGGGATTCCCAGGATTAGATTCAGCGGGCGCGCGAAGTTGGCGGCGGAAGGATTGGCGATTTCGTAAAGGTTCCCGGACACGGCGTCGTCGATCAAACTGGAAAAGGTGCGCGCCACCGTGCGCGGGTACATGCGCAACACGGCCTGGCTTTTCCCCGTCAGTGTGGAATCGGGCAGGCGCATTTCGAATTGCGGATCGTGGAACAAAAGCCTGGCGCTGTCCGCCGGGCGCACGGTTTGCCCGACGTTGAGGCCGCGTTGCAAGGAGTCCCGGTAAGCGCCCAGTTCGGTTTCCGCCTCCGACCCGTCCGGGTTGATTTGCTTGGCCAACACGCGCAGCGGCCCGATGAAGCGCGGGTCCAGCCGCACCTGTCCATCGGAGAGAGTGCCGGCTTGCGGCGGCGCCAGGGATAGCACGGGATTGGGGACGAGGGGCGTGGGCGGCGTGGTGGTGGTGTCGAAGCCCGCGACCTGGATGCCAAAGTTCGTGGGGGAAGGAATTTCGGAAACCTCGCCCAGGGTGGCGGTCAAGGCCAGCTTGTTGATGCGGGCGGATACGACCGCAACCGTCACGCTCAGAGTGCTGTCCACCCCGTCTAGGCTGACGGTGACGCGAAGGGTGTCCCAGGTTCGCGCCATGGCCTGTCGGAGCGATCCCGATCCGCCGGGCGAGGCCAGAGAGGCGGACATGGCGGAGTAGGCGGAGGCTGCCGATGATTTAGGTAACTTAGAGGTTACCCTGGGATCCAGGGTCGAAAAAGTCAGGGCCCGATGGGTGCGGCGATCGAGTTTGATGGGAAGCAGGGAATCGGCTTTCCAGCGCACGGTGCCCCGCGCGTCCACGGCGGAGTCCAGGCGGTTTCCGCCCGCGTCATAAGCGTGCAACAGCAGCGCCCCGCGCGCGCGCGCGGGCAGGCGGAGGCTGTCGCCGGCGTCCAGGCGCAATGTGGCCAACTCGTGCGAAGCGGCCACCGGGGCATGGAATCGGCGCGCGGCGTCTTCATTGGAGTAGGTCAGGGCGCCGGCGCGGACGATAAAATAATAGGTGAGCAGGCCACCTTGCGGACCCGGCCGGAACCGGAACACGCGCGATCCCGGCGGACCCAACAGTTGCGATGCGGGCACGTGAAAGGTATCCGTCGGCACTGTGTATCCGTAAACCAGAGTTACCGAATCCGGCCGTAAGGCGGCGTTCAGGGCCAATTCGACTTCGCCGCTTTGGAATTCCAACGGCCTGGAATTGTGCGCGAAGGGAAAGTTCACGGTCACGGTCGTGTCCGCCGGGCCAATCGACGCCAGGGGAAATCCATACCGCCGCAAAGGCAGCAAGGGGAGCGAATCCGGAACGGCGTTCAGCGTATACGTACCGGCGGGAGCCGGCGCCAGGCGGGTCGCGGAGGCGAGATCGGATGTCAGCGGGGTCAATAAATGCAAGGTTCCCATTACGGACTGGGCCGCCCCCGTGATGCCCGGCGCGGTCAGGGCGAAAGTCACGGCGCGCGTCGCTTTTTTGAGCGGCAGGCTGACTCCGGTTTTCCAAATCTCATCCTTAATGGTCACGGTCGGTTCCGCGTCCAAACCGTATCCGCGCAGCCCGCAGGAAATCTTGTAGTTCCCGTCCGGTAATCCCGCGACGGTGAAGATCATATCGCCTTTGCCCCCTCCAGTCGGCCCGGCGCCAGTCGCCGCCGCTTCCGGCGTCACACTGCGCACCAGTTGCAGGCCCGGCAAGGACAGCAAGTTCACGGCGACATCGCCGGGAGTTACCACGGTATCCGGCATGATCGTGATGCTGCCTTGGACGGACGCAAAGCCGGTGAGCGACACATCCTGTCCGACGGTCGAACGGGGGACGCCGATACGCAGCGACACGGAATCGGTCTTTGCGCGCGTCGCGAGCGAGGTTTTCAAGGTGTAATTGCCCGTGTCGGCGGAAAAGGAAAATCCGCCGCGATCATCCGAGACCACCGTTTGCGTGGGTCCGCCGTTCGTCTTGGACTTCAAGACTATGGTCGCACCCGGCAGTGGGGAAGATTGCGGCGTCGATGCCGTGGGCCAGGTCAACAGGTTCACCTGGCCTTTCACCACCGACGCTCCCGAAGCGAGTTGGAAACTCACGGTGGCGGCGTCGATGATCTGTACGGACTTTCGATCGGAAGCGAATCCCGTGCGCGAGACCGCCACCACGTAAGCTCCGGGCGCCAGGAAGACCGCGAACGCGCCTTTGTCGTCGGAGAGCAGGCCGCGCACCTCGACCCCCGGTGGACTTTGGATCGAAACCTGGCAACCGGAAAGCGGAACGCCTTTGTCGTTGGTAATGGTTCCGGAAAGCGCGCCCTGCGCCTTGATCATCAACACCTTTCCGAAGTCCAGGGTTTTGCCCGCCGCCAGGGTGACCAAGGTGTCTGGCGGAGCCTGGTAATCGGACTTGGAGAAAGCAAGAGCGTAACTCCCCGGTGACAGTCCCAACAGGAAAAATCCTCCGGCGTCGGAAACCGCAGTGGTACTCTTCCCCCCTCCGGCCGCCGTCGCGCCGACATTGTCCAACGCCACGCCGTTTCCGTCGATCATATGGCCGATAATGCGCGCAGAGGAGGGAGGCAGGAATTGGGTCAGCTGCAAGGGCGCGCCCAAGGTCAAAGTCACGTTTCGTGTTTGCGCGACGTATCCGCTCTTGGTGAAGGTCAAGGCATAGTTCCCCACCGCCAATTCCTTTTCGGCGCTGCCGTCCTGAATCGTGAACAAAGGCAATGGATCCGCGCTGTTGTCCACCGGCACCACGTCGACGCGCACGTCCCCGAGCGCCACGGTATCGCCGGACGCGCCCAAGGTCGTGATCTTGAGGATCAATGTCTGCACGTCGTTATGGTATTGGAACGAGGTGGTGTCCCCGACCATGCCTGCTCCCGCGTCCGACACGGCGAAAACCTTCCACACGTAACTCTTGGACAAGAGCGTCCGCTTGGCGTCCAGCACGGCGAAAGTATCGGTCACCTCCGTCTGCCAGTTGGGCACCAGCACTTCGAGGTTGTTTTGCGTCTCGCGCGAATAGACGAAGAGCTTGTAGGTGTTGGCCGAAGCCACGGCGTTCTTGGACGCGTTCCAGGAAAAACGAATGACGCTATCCACGGTCGAAAGCAAGGTCTTGCCTTGCGCGGGAGCGAGATTGCGCGGCGCGGGGAGCGGAACGGCCGGGGCCTTGATGGTGAACAGCTTGAGCGCCTGGGCCTTGGCCGAGGTGGCGAGGGCGCTGCGGCCATCGTAGTTGTTGAGGATGACCAGATTGTACGGCACGCCCGGGGACAGCGGCGGCGCGGGCACCTTGGAAAAATTTCCGGAAGGGTCGGGAGCGCCGTAGGCGATGGAGGATTTGGTGGTGATGGCCTGCCAAATGATACTGGCTCCGCTCACCGTCCCTTTTGCCGCGTTGATGTTGATGGCCTGATCCGACAGGAGTAAATGGTAGGCCGGTACGCCCGGCACGGGCGTCCATTCCATGGTGGGGCTGGAAGAGGTCTCTTCGGATTTGGGCGACAGGATGGTGGGCGATTTTCCCGTGGACACCAGGAGCGGGATTTCCGGGCTGAAAAAAGTCCCGTCCCCGCAGGCGAGTACCAGGTAATGGATGCCCAACGCCAGTTGCGGCCCTCCCGTGGAATCGGGCGTGACCGGCTTGAAGGCTAGGGTGTCGGTCAAGGAATCCCGGCTCCACGCGGCCGATCCGTTAAGGCGGGCCGTATGTCCGGCAAGGGCGTTTCCGGTGGGAGTCCCGGACGCGTAGGCGCGGCAAGAATCGGGGACCTTGGTCCCGGGCGGCAGGGCCGTCAAGAGGATGCGCGCGGCGGAATCCTGCAAAACCTCGGTAGGCGGGGTGGCGGCGAAGAAAAGCCTCGGGGTCGCGGCCTGGGCAGACACGGCGGAAAGGAGCGCCGAGAAGACAACCAGGATGGCGCAACGTCGGACGCGGGATGTCGCGTGATAGCGTAACCTGCGCGTTACCCTTGCGAGGGGATTAGAAACCATAGCTCACCCCGGTGCGCACCGCCGGCAACGGCGAAATGAAAAAATCCGCCATGAACAAAAGCGGATGGCCCCAACTGAATCCGAAGTCCAAAATCGGCACCCAGGGATCGCCGTTCCATTCCCAGGGAGAAAGCCCGGTCAGGATATGGTCGCTTTGGCGGTAGCTGATGTTCAGGGTGTGCGCCCCGACGTTGCCGTGGAACCAACCGAACTTGCCGCTCAAGCAAATGACCTGATCGGGAAACAAATCCAAATCGACGAAGCCGTCCGAATCCACCGTGGACGAATCGCCGGCGCTTCCCGCCGCCGTAGCCGAAGAATCTTTCGCCACTCCGGATCCGGAAGCCGCCCCGGAGCCAGCCGATGCGCCATTCCCAACCGTCCCACCGACAGTCTTCGACGCAGTGGCCGGAGTTTCCGCGTGGATGGAAACCTGCCCGAACACCTTGGTATAACTGAGCGTAAGGCGCTCCGGAAGCAGGTCCACGGAGAGGGTATGCGATTGCGGCAGCTTGAGGATCAGCTGGTCGCGGATATGCACGGATCGTTTCGCCGTCTCGCTATTGAGCAGGCGGCGCAGGTTGTCGGAGGTGAGGAAGGAATCCGGCTCCGTGAAGCGCGGCTCGAAGGTTTTCGGGTCGATGAAAAACGGGACGCTATAGGTAACATCCATGTGACCCTGGGCAGGCAGGCGCGCGCCCATGCGGGAAACCAGCTTCACTGGGCCGATGCGCAGCCCCATTTCCGGACTCCACGCGCTACCCTGATAGTATCCGTCGGCGGTCCCATACACTTTGGTGTCCGGATAATCGACCAGGAAGGAAGTGTTGCCCGCGTCGCTGCTGACCGTGATGCGGCCGGCCAAGTCCGGCCGTAAATCGCCCGACATGCGCGCGAAAAACTCGTGCTTATGCAATTGCAACGCCAAGGTCACCAGGGGTGTAGGCTGGAAGGCGTAGCCGAAGGTGAGCGACCGCCAGGACATGTTGAACGCCAGGGGCATCTGGATGCTGCCTTTGAGGAGCACGGCGCCCGTTCCGGATAAGGTCGTGTCGATGTTCAATCGCGCGTCCCCGAGCGCCCCGGAAACCGAAAGACTGGCGTTCTCACGAGCCGCGAAGAACACGACGCCGCGCCACAGCGGTGCGGACACGTCCACCTGGGCGTTTAAATCCTGCGAGATGCGCGCGAACAGCGAGGGCATCACCACCGACGAATCCGAATTGGAACTCAGGAATTTTTGCGCTTGCGCCGAGGCATTGACGGGCAAATTGAATACTGCCTCCGCCTGGCCCTGGTCCATAGGGCGGTTTAAGGGCGATTTCAGGAAATCATACGCGAAGGCCCCGCTGATTTTGGCGTCCGCGCGTCCAATCAAAACCAGGGGCTGCGCCCAACCCGCGCCGGCCAGGATCCCGCAATAAAAAAAACACCACATTGCCGCGAGACGGCAACGCCTTAACCCGATATCTTCCACCTGGAGAGTGTAGCATCCCCGGCATTTCCGGGGCAAATCGCAGGGCTACATAGGAAAGTCCGATTTATTCGGTCTAGATTCAGTTTAGGAGGGTCTGCTTTTCAGCGCAGCGTAGGAAAGCTGCGCGGGGGTTCCGATGCGAGGGAGCGGCCGACCGTATTTCCCGCCCGTTTACAACGGACGGGAAAGAATCGGGCTATCTTCCGTCGTTCAGAAAATGTTTGTCCGCACCGGCGGACAGTTCGCGGACCGAGGCTTCGGCACGGCCGGACGAAGAGTCGTTCCGGGCGGCCGTTTCACCGGACAACGATTGGGACAGGACCTCGGTCAGTTCCGGCACTTCGCGGATTTGCGTCTTCATATCCGCGGAAAACCGGAACAAGGCCACTTTACGCCGTCCCAGGGGACAAATTTCCCCGGTACGTGGGTTCCTGGCGGGACGCGGCTTGCGAACCTTGGTATAGAAGGTGCCGAAACCGCGAATTTCGATGGTTTTCTCCTGGGACAATTGCTCGCCAATCAGTCGCATGAACTGTTCGGCAACTTCCTTGATTTCCAGTTGGGAATGACCACTCGACTTCGCCGCTTCCTGAACCAGATCCTGTTTGGTCATATTCTTCAAATTAACCTCCCTACCCCTAGATATTGTGGTTAACGCACTGAAGATAACAACGGCTCGTAGCGAGTTGCAAGCGAATTTTTAAGATTTTTTGTCTTGAGAGGGAGTCCGCTGCGGGCGGTCAAGTCCCGAGTTTACTGGGCTTGCCTGACATGCCAAAAGAAGTCGATCAAATTTGGAGTTAAGCGCGCGCCTTTGAGCCCATTCACAGCGCCTGCACTTCGGCGTTCATGGAAGCCATGCTTTGCGGCAAGCGGTGATCCGGTCCGAAGGAAATGATTTTGGAGCACACGTTTTCGCAATCGGAGCGCGTGCCGTAGAAGACGACGGTGCGGCCGGACATATCCACTTCCACCGCGCAGCGAAATGCGATTTGCCGTGACAGTTTGCACGCGGAAGTGAGCATCTCCACCACGTAATCGTAAGTGTGTTCCTCATCGTTGAACAGCACGACTTTCCAGTTCAGCGCGGGCTTGGCCAGGGTTTCGGTTTCGGCTTCGCTTTCACTCTCGGGCTGCGGCGAATTCTGGCCTTCCCCGGGAATCACTTTTCCATCACCTTGGACCAGAAATATTCCCAGGCCGCTGGTTGATCGCCGACGGTGAAGGTGTGCCTGCGGCGGAAGACCTGGTCCAGATATTCGTTGATGATGTCGATGGTCTGGCGCATGAAAAATGTTTGGCGGCTTTGCACGAAAGCCAAATCGTCGAAGGTGCTGGGCGGCAGATACGCTTCCAGGGGATTGAAATGTTCGCCCTCCTGGACGCTGGAGAGAACGACGTTGAGGTAACGGTTGAAGAATTGATCCACCAGCTCGCGGTTTTCTTCCTCATGATCGCCCATCAGCTTTTCGAACAGGCGCTCACCGGCTTGCGAACTTTTCAGGAGTTGCACGAACAGGCCCAGGGCGGAGTCGTCCACTTTCTGGGACAGCGACAACAGCTCATGGGAACTGAGCTGGTTCAGGTCTTCCGGCTTGCGGAAACCAAGGCCGTCCGTCAAGCCGGACAGGTAGATGAGCATCATTTTTTCGTAATCTTCGGAGAGCATGGAAGTGTGGGCTCCGGTTTGGTTGGGACTTAAGCCGATGCTGCCGTGCGAAAAACCGACGGCGAGCCCGTGGGCAAGCGTCGTAAAGAGCCGCGTTCTTGCATCGAGGATAATATAACTTAAGCGCCATCCTCCAGCCCCATGACCAATTTTTTGAACGCTTTGCCCCGCTCCTTGTAATTCGCGAACATCCCGAAGGACGCGCAAGCGGGCGATAAGGCGATGGCCCCGTCCGTCACCGTGGATCGCAAAAACCGCAGGGCCGTTTCGAGGGAATCGCAGAGGCGGATTTCCGGCGCGGCCGACCGGGAGTCCGCAGGCAACGCTTCCCGGGCTTGGTTCAGATCGCTTTGCAGGCGCGGCGCCGTTTGCCCGATCAAGGCGATGGCGCGAAGATGCGTCGCGACTGCGGCCGCCCGGGCCAATTCGGAGAAGTCGGCGAATTTTTCTGAACCGCCGAGGATAAGACCGAGCGGCCTTTCGGACAGGGCCGATAAGGCACCGAGCGTCGCTTCCGGACGCGTGGCGTAGGAGTCGTTGAAAAAATCGACTGGACCGATGCGTCGGACGAATTCCAAACGATGCTCCAATCCCGCGAAAGCGCCGGCCGCCGCGAGGACATGTTCGGGTTGCGCGCCCAGGGCCAAGGCCAACGCCCCGGCGGCCGCGACGTTTTCCAGATTGAACGCGCCCGTGAGCCGCGTCGCGCTAAGGGGAACGGTGAATCCTTCCTTTGCGAAACGCGCTTCTTTTCCCGCCAGGGTAATGCCGTCATCCGTAATACCGTTGCCCGCCGTCGCCACAGCATCGGTTCCGGCTCCGCAGGGGCCGTCCGTGGTTGCCACCGCATCCGTTGATGCCACTGCACCCATGGTTTCCAGTCGGCCTATCGAGGCGACCGCATTTTCCAGCGAGCCCGCCGTCGCCGCCGCATCGACGCCCGGGGATCCGGAATGGCCATACGCGCGCTTGCGCGCCGGGCTCTGCGCCGCGATCCAGGCGCTGCCGGGAGCGTCGGCGCAATAGACCAGAAAGTCCCCAGCCGTTTGTCCGGCCACCAGATGGGATTTATGCAGCCAGTATTCGTTTTGATCGGCATGCCAATCCAAATGCTCCGACGTGGTGCGCAACACCGCGACGTAGGCGGGGCTTACGGCCAAAGTGGACAACTGGAAGCTGGACAATTCGAGGATCAATTTCTCCTCCGGGGCCAACCCGGCGGCCAGATCCAGCGCGGGTACGCCGATATTGCCTCCCAGGCGCACCGGGATGCCGGCCGCGCGCAGCATGGCTTCCAACAGCGAGCAGCAAGTCCCCTTGCCCAGCGTCCCCGTAACACCGATGATACGGTGGCGTCCCGCCAGCTCGATGGCCAGACCCGTTTGCGAAGTGAGGATGCCGCCTCCGGCCAGGAACTCGCGGATACGCGGATGATCCGCGCGCACACCCGCGGAGCGGAATACCGTGCGCATGCGCGGCAACAGGGCGAGATAATCGGTTCCGGAAGGGCCGCCTACCGCGACCCCGGAGCCCGCGTCGATCCGCGCACCATCGGATTTATCGGAATCCCCCTCGCCCGTTCCCGCATAACGCAGCCGTGAATCCAGGTTTTCCGGCCGCTTGCGATCGAATACGGTCAAATCGGCAAAACCCCGCCCCAGCAAATACCGGCAAGTGCTCTCGCCTTCCACGCCGTAGCCCAGGATGCCAATCGGCTCTTGAATGCGTGGATGGGCCGCTTCCTTAATCATGCGTTGGAATCCTGTCGTAATCCGTCCTGTGCCAAAAATAGCAAGGCGGGCAGCTTGGCGCTCCCGGACCCAGATTTTATATTCTGGACCGCTTTTACGGGAGTTGCGACCCGGCCGAACGGGCCGGGCGAGTCCCGGCGAAGGAGAGTCGATGAAGACGGATTTGCTGCTCTTGACCCTGCTCTATGCCGTGGCCTGCGCGTCGTTCATCGGCGCCATCAATGCCCGCGGCCCGGCCCGCGTGGCGCTTTCCTATTTCCTCGCCATCCTGACCCTGTGCGCCGCCGTGTTCCATACCAGTCAATTGTTCACCTCGGCGTCCGTTCCCAACCACTTCGAGGACGCCGTCGTCGTCACGCCTCCGCCGCCCGTTCCTTCTCCCAAACCGCCAGAACCGGTCACGCCGCCGCCGCCGGATAGCCAGGCCATCAACTCCGCCAAGAACCAAACAGCGGTTGCTCAGGCCAAAATCGACATGAAGGGTCTTTTGGAATCCGCCCGCCGCGTCGCGCGCAATCTAGCCGGACTCAACCTGGGCAGCGTCAAGGAAATCTCGGACGAGGAATACGAGGCCATGCAGAATAAGGCCGTGGGCTATTTGGCCGAATCCCGCCGCTGCAAGGAAAAGATCGCCGCCTATAAAACCCCCGACGCCTTGCATGAAGCCGAAGACAATCTCGCCAAGGGCGTGGACGCCTTGGTCACCGCAGCCTATAATGCCGAACGCTTTTTCAAATCGGAAAACGACACCGAGGAAAAAGAGCATCTGGCCGCATTTCGTCGCGGCAGCCAGGCCGCCGGAGCATCCTTCAAGAAAGCCGGCGCGCAGCTGGGTTCCGAGGACGCAGGGGATTGATTAGCCGCCCGCGTCGCGGGCCTATTAGGAGGACATGATGTCCGTTGTTCCGGATCAATTGAAGTATACCAAGGACCATGAATGGGCGAAGATCGAAGGCGCCGTCGCCACCGTCGGCGTCACCGATCACGCCCAGCGGGAGCTCGGAGACATCGTCTTCGTGGAGTTGCCCAAGGTCGGCGCGAAGGTTGAGGCCGGTGCAAGCTTCGGCACCATCGAGGCCGTGAAAACCGTGGCGGAATTGTATTCACCCGTTTCGGGAACCATCTCGGAAGTCAACGTCGCTCTCGCCGCCGACGCCGGGGTTATCAACCAGGATCCTTACGGCAACGGGTGGATCGTCAAGATCGCCTTCGCTCCGGGGCCGGGCGGCCAGGGGCCGCAAGAGGGCCTGATGGACGCTGCGGCGTATAAAGCCCTGATTTAAAAGCCCGGATATAAACCCCGGGTTCACGCGAACCCGATGCCGGAAACTTTCTGCGTCCGCCTTGCTCATTCCGATAGGGGCGGACTCGATTTCAGGCTTTGAAAATTCCAAGTCGAATCTCCATATCTATATAGCCGTATAGAGGCGCGCGGATCGACGCGGGCTTCGCGGTCCCGGTATTCAGCCCCTGGCCGACTCGGTTGCCGATCGACGTGGTCCCGGCCGACCCGGCTTTTGGGCGACTTTCGGTCCCGTGGCTGACACAATCCCCCGAGGACGCTGTTCCTTTGCTGACGTGGTCCACCTGGGAAACGGCGTCTAAATAATGTCCAGCACGTTGCCATATTCCAGATCATGCGACAGCCAAGGTTTTCCCGATGCCGACTTCACGATTTGATTATCACCAGTTCCTTCAAATTTTGATGTGACCGGTCACGAACGGACCGACTTAGCTGGGAAAAGGCTCGTTCCCGCAAATAAAAGCAAACCCCGCATCGATTTTTGGCTGATTTTATGGAAAAATGCGTGGCATCGGCATTGCTAAGTCTAAGTTGTGGAAATTTTCTCCGGAATCGGAAGGGTTATGACAAGGATCGCGTTTCAAATCTTTAGCCTACTCTCGATGCTTTGGATCGCTTCCTGTGTTTTCGAGACGGAGGGTCTTTCCGGAAAGGAATCTTCTAAAACCCCATCAGATACGGGGCCCGTCAGCCGGATTCCTAAAAAATTATTGGACCTGTGGTTGGCGCCTTATGATTCCACCACCGCGGACTCGCTCCTGGCCGGGGACTTCGCGCCCGAGGCCGTGGGCGCGCAATGGGAATATTATCGCTCCGACCGCTATGCCAAGGACACGTCTTCGGTTCAAGTGATAGAGCGCGTCTCGCGTTTGTCGCAACGCATCGTCAAAGTCGATTCATTCACGGTCGGTAAATTGCTCACGGTGTTGCGCGTCACGCAGCCCGTCCGCGTCCGCTACGCGCTGGGGGGTAAATCCCTGGAACGCGAGGAGGTCTTGGACACGACCTTGCGGGACTCGGCGACGCAATTGTTTTTGGAAAGGCGCGGCGGGTTCCTGGTGCTGGATTCCTCGGGAGCTTGGCGTGTGGCCGGCAGCGGCGATGCTTGGTTATACCATCGGGTTAAAAAATCCAGTGCGGTTCTTGAGGCGGGCCGGTATGCGTCGGAAAAAAGTTTTTCCCTCCAGGTGGGATCGACGCAATCCAAATATGTCAGCGGCATCGGGAGGGTTTCATTCCAAGCCGTTACGGTGTTGTCGGGATCCGATTCGCAAATCACCGCCATTACTTTGATGGCTAAGGACGGAAAGGTGTATGACGATAGTCTATGGATGGATTGGACTCGCCGTACAAAGCCCACAGACAGTTCACTGCTGGGAGCGGCGTTGCTGGGATTGCGAGAGTCCTTGCCGCCGGGGTTTTGCACGGACCCGTCGGTTCCCAGCGTCGATACGGTGGATGAACGATTGGGGGCCATGTATCAGATAGGCTTAGGCACCACTTGGGAGTATCTCTATAAAAACCAGGCGGATCAGAGAACTGGGAGTTGGATCGCCGGATCTTTTACGACGATTAAGCAAGGCTCCTTCCGTATTACCATAATTGCCACAAGGACCATGGATAGGTGTACCCTTTTTTCCATGGAGGAATTTCTACACACGGTTACCGGGATTTACTCTTCCTCCTACCTGGGTGTAAAAGACTCCTCTTTTCGGACGGATACGGATCAGGTCTACAATGTCCTTGGGGTGCAGCGCGGGGCCGCTTTTTGTTTTTTGAATCGCGATTCGAACACGTATCAATTACTGGCGCGGCCACCAGGATGGAACCCATCCCAACAAGCGGGCGAAGAAGGGATATGGTGGCCTTTTCCATATCATGCTGATCAACATGCTCCCGGTGACACCTTACGGTTCAACTTTTTTCCGCCTTCCTGTACGGAAGAACTTGCCAATTTAACGGTCGGCCTGCATATCCAGGATTGGTGCCACAACGACTTATCATTCCCGATTAAAATAGAATTCCGCATATCGTCCCGTTTCGGGCTGACATCATATAGCGAAACGCAAGAAACTACCGTGCCATCCCCGAATGGAAACAGATACCTGGATCTTTTCCGTTACAACGACATGGTGATCGACAGCACGGTTTTTGCGCGGCACCAAAAGGGCCTTTAGGCCCTGGACAGGGCTTTTGGTGTAAATGGGGCGCGCGATCTTTCCAACGCGACATTTCGGATGCCTCTTATTTCCCCAACCGCTTGACCACCCAAGGCGCCAAAGGCAAGGCCGAAACCCCCAGGCCAATCAGCGCCATGCCCCCGTAGCCCTGCGAGGCGAAGGTGCATCCGCCTCATCCGCGACATGCAAAGCTTCGGGGTGTTGTCGTTGTTGCTCTGCATCGGCTGCATGTTCGTTCTGTTCCGGGGTTATTACCGCGTGGGCGAAGCGCTGTTTGGAGCCAGCATGTTGTGCATGCTGATTTCCCTGGGCATTTCGTTGGTGGAAATCCGGATGTCGGTCCAGGCGTTGGACATGCATCTGGTCGATTTGGAAAAATCCGGGGCTTGATCGTCTTGCGCCGCGCATCGCAAACAATGTTCAACCCATCACTGCACTGCATTCAAAGGCCGGTCGCGCATCAATTGTTGGCGTTGAAAACGCCTTCGGCTTGATGTGACCGGTCATCATTAGACCATTCCGGCCGTGGGAAGACCTGCGGCTGAGGCGAATCAGTTGAAAATATGACTTTTTCCTCACTCTAAACTTTTTTCGCCTGGCACCTACTTTGCTCTCTCTGAAATCCTTACGGCAATCAGCCGGAATCGGAAGGGTCATGACGAGACACATTTTTCAACTCCTTTTACTCCTCACGATCATCTGGATCGCCGGTTGCGATTTTGCATCAACGGCTCTCGCCGGATCGGACTCATCCGAAACCCCTTCCAACACGGGGCCGGTTAGCCGGATCCCGCGAAGTTTATTGGATCAATGGTTGGCGCCGTATCCCTCCAATACCCAGGACTCGCTGTTGGCCGGAGATTTCGCGCCCGTGGCCGTGGGCGCCCAATGGGAATATTACCGCTCCGAACGCTATGCCAGAGACACGGCAGCCGTTCAGGTGATGGAGCGCATCATGCGTTTGTCGCAACGCATCGTTAAAGTCGATTCATTCACGGTCGGCAAACTACTCACGGTGTTGACCGTCGCGCAGCCCGTCCGCAACCGCGTCCGATACCCCCTTGGCGGCAAATCCCCGGAACGGGACGAGGCGGTGGACACGGCCGCGCGGGACTCGGCGACGCAATTGTTTTTGGAAAGGCGCGGGGGATTCCTGGTGCTCGATTCCACGGGGTCTTGGCGCGCGGCCGGCATCGGCGATGAATGGTTGTACCACCGGGTCCAAAAATCCGCCGTGCTTCCGGAAGCGGGTCGCTATGCGCCGGAAAAAAGCATCTCCTTCACTGTTGGGCCGACGCAAGCCAAGTATGTCACCGGTATAGGCAGAGTCTCATTCCAAGCCGTCCACGCTTCGTCGGGCTCCGATTCGCAAATCACGACGATCACTTTGCTGGCCAAGGACGGAAAGGTTTATGACGACAGTTTGTGGGCGGACTGGACTCGCCCGGCGAGCCCGGCCGATAGCTCATCGATGGCAGCGGCGTTAATGGGGCTGCGCGATTCCTTGCCGACGGGGTTTTGCACGGAGCCGTCGGTACCCAGCGTCGATACGGTGGATGATCGTTTAGGGGCCAAGTATGCGATTCGCTTAGGCAGCACTTGGGAGTATCTGTATAATTCCACTGGCTACTCTGGTTTCAAGGGTTACAGAACTCCTACTCAAATAGCCCAAGGATTGTTTCGGCTTTCAGTTACCGGAATCGCATCGGTGGACTCGTGCGTGCTTTTCGCGATGGACGAATTCCTAGAAACCGACACGACTACAGGCAATTCTTCTGTGATCAAACCGGATTCAGACAAGAAATACAATCTGATCGGTGTAAAGCGCGGCACTACATTTTATCTCATGGATCGTGGTTCGGAAGCCCATGAATTATTTTCGAAGCCAATCGGCTGGGTGTATTTATCTTCGAACGCGGAAAGTGTTTTTTGGCCGTTTCCGTATCATACAGACACCCTTTGGGCAGATTCATCCTACCAACGGTGGAGCTTCTTAAATCCTCCTTCCTGTACGACGTCTCCTGAATTATTAACCGGAGAAAACGGTAACCAGTATAGCTGCCAGAACTCGCAGACTATAGAGAACGTGGAGTTTCGCATCTCTTCCTCCTTCGGATTAACTTTTTACAATCAGGTGATGCAATTTGCTGAAACCCGTTCCTCGAAAACCCTGAATCTATTCCGATACAATGGCGTAGTCGTCGACGACGCGGTTTTAGCCCGATACAAAAAAGGTCTTTAGACCGTGTCACGGTTTCTCTTAAATCTTGACTGGAAAACCCGGGGCGTATGCATGCTTTCCCCTGTGTATATTGGCTAGAAGCGCGAACCCAAACGAAAAGAGTTCTCCATGCACCTTGGGACGACTTTCCGAATCACGGCATTGGCCGCAGCGCTCTGGTTGCTGGCCTGTGAGCAAACCACGGTAGGTCCGCCCGCCCCTCTGAATCCGGTGGATACCTTGGCCAAAGCGGATACCACCCATAAATCGGACAGCGCCAAAACCGATACCGCCGGATTCCCCTCCTTGCGCGGATTGGATAGGTGGATTCCACCGAAATATTCCGACTCCGGCTGGGTCGGCGATTTCGCGCCGATTGCGGAGGGCAACGTCTGGATTTACCATGAAATCATTTCTCCGGAAGAGAACGGCTTCGCGCCTTATCCGGACAGTCTGGAATACGGTATCAGCCAGGTTACGGTGCGAATCCGGCGCATCCAAACCAAGGACACGGTGCGCCTCGTCACCTTCACGGTGGAGCGCAAGGCCATTCGCAGCGACCGCGTGAAAACGGTTTTGGGAAAGCAATGGCGCTGGGATGATCCGCCACGGGACACTACGACGCGTACGGTAACGCAGGTGCAGCTGGAATGGCGCGATTTTTTTTACCGGCAAGACGATTCCGGCAGCTGGATTCCGGCGACGGACGGTTTCTGGTTCGTTTACCACCGTAAGCCTGCGAGCCAAGTGACCGGTTGTCCGGACTGCCCCGCTCCCGCGCACCTGGAAATCATCGACGGCTATAATATTTATGTCGCCGGATTGGGGCTTTGGCGGCGCGATTCCCTCGCCTCCATTCCACCACCCATCTCCAAGACTCTTCGTTACCATTGGATACTCGCGATCATGAACGGCAGAATCCTGAACGATTCCCTCGCCCAGGACCTTACGCGCCCCTTGCAACCCCGGGACCCGGCCATGATGAATCCGACGCTGTCGACGATCGCCGCCACCCTTCCGTCGGATTTTTGTTCCGCCGCCAATCTCCCGCCAAATCCAGTCGGCGCCCAGGACTTGAGCGGATTCTCCGACTTGCGCAACGGCAATACTTGGGATTATTTGCTGACATCATCCACAGCTTCACATAGCGCATGGTACGCCTCAAGCTCATCCAGCGGCCGCGCCCTGACCCGCTTCCGAATCGATTCCACCTTCCAAGCGGGAAGTTGCCTCATCTTTTCCCTGTCGGAAGCGGATCTTCTCACTCGGGATACCTCCTACTCATCCTACCCCCCAACCCAAACGGTCACGCCAAGCGATTCGGTGGTGAATAAATACCAGGCCGTCGGGATCCGGCGCGGAAACGAATTTTACCAATGGAAAGGGTATGAGGATAGCGTAGCCATCCATATTCCGCAGACCGGGTACATCCGGATGGAATCCACACCCTGGCCATTTGTGTCCGGAACTATTCAATTAAACCCCGGCCAGACGGACTCCTCACGGACCGCCCCCTTGGTCCGCAGGATGTCCTCCCCCAATCCGTCCTTACTGAATGGGCGAGTCGTATATTCCTTGGACAGCGCGGACGCGGGCTCCTGGAGAACGACGGTGGGTTATAAGTTCGCCCAAGGCCTGGGAATGGTCTCCGCCTATATCAACGACAATACTTTTGCCCCGTACGCGACTTACAATTATAAGCTGGAGCTGTTCCGTTTCAACGGCGTCGTAGTCGACGACTCCGTATTCCAGCGGTTCCTGGAAATCTCGAAGTAACCCGTGAATTTCCGTAACCGCTGCGTTACTCCGGATGCCGTCGTCTCTCCTTCGATATATCTCGGTGCCCGACGTTATCATTCACGCCAGGATAAGTAGGTGCGCGGATCGACGCGAGCCCTGGTGCCTACCGAAGCTACGCTTCGGTAGGCTTGTCGCGGTATTCCGCCCTTGGCGGACTCGACCCCTTGCCGATGTGAAAAGCCTCGCCTCGGTCATCCGGCAATTGCATAAATCCCATTCGGAATCGCCCAAGCCCCTTTTGCTCAAGGAAATCGAAAACCTGCGCCGACGCATCCGTCTCATCCGCGACATGCAATCCTTCGGCGTGTTGTCGCTGTTGCTTTGCACGGGCTGCATGTTCGTTTTGTTCCGGGGTTATTATCGCGTGGGCGAGGCGGTGTTCGGAGCCAGCATCCTGTGCATGCTGATTTCATTGGGCATTTCCTTGGTGGAAATCCGCATGTCCGTCCAGGCGCTGGACATGCACTTGGTTGATTTGGAAAAAACCGGAGCCGCGTGAATGCATCCTTGCGAATCAGGGGCGTTAAGCATCGCTTCCAAACCTTTTCCTGACCAAAACATCCGCGACTAGCGGAGCGGTCAAAAGTTGCTACCTGTGTCCGATAGAATCCCTTCCAACCGTGGGCAAGTGGTTGTGAACCCCGCATTTTATTGGGGTTTGTTTCGCCTTCGGTTCGGCCCGTTAATTGCTTTTATTGGCCTCGGGCGAAACCGGTTGGTATTTGGAGGGTCATGATGAGGCTCGTTTTTCAATTCCTTTTACTCGGGTCGTTCCTTTGGATCGCCGCTTGTGATCTAGGGCCGACCGGTCCCAGCGGATCAACACCACCCAATGTCCTTTCCGATACCGGGTCCGTCAGCCGGATTCCGAAAAATTTATTGGACCTGTGGTTGGCGCCCTATGACTCCGGCGCAGGCGACTCCGGATTGGCCGGGGATTTCGCGCCCGTCGCGGCGGGCGCCAAATTGGAGTATTACCGTTCGGAACGCTATGGAAAAGACACGACTTCGATACAACTGATGGAGCGCATCTCCCGTTTGTCACAACGCGTCGTTAAAGTCGAAAAGCATGCGGTCGGAAACCTGATTACCGTGTCGATCGTCGCGCATCCCGTCCGCAGCCGCGTGCGTTACAACCTGGACGGAAAATCCCAGGAAGGGGAGGACGCCGTGGATACCTCACGCAGGGATTCGGCGACGGTATTGTACTTGGAAAGGCGCGGGGGGTTTCTGGTACTGGACCCCGCGGGGTTTTGGCGCGCAGCGCGAATCGGCGACGAATGGCTGTATCACCGGGTGCGAAAAACGGGTGTCCAGGCGGAGGTGGGTCGGTTTGCTCCGGAAAAAAGTTATTCGATCAATGTCGGCTCGACGCAAGCCAAATACGTTACGGGCGTCGGGATGGCATCTTTCCAAGCCGTCGATGTTTCGCCGGGCTCCGATTCGCAAATCACCACGCTCGCCTTGGTGGCCAAGGACGGAAAGATTTACGACGACAGTTTATGGGCGGATTGGGCTCGTCCCATAAAGCCGCACGATAGTTCCCTACTGGGAGCGTCCTTGACGGGCTTGCGCGACTCCCTGCCGCCGGGGTTTTGTACGGACGCGGCTTCCTTCAGCCCCGACACGCTGGATAACCGCCTGGGCGCCGCTTATGATTTAAGCTTCGGAACGACTTGGGAATACCTTGTTGAGGAAAGCGGCAGCAGCCCAATCGTCAGTTGGATGCAAGGTTCCGGCGGCGCGGAAACCCAAGGATTCATGCGTTTTAAGGTGGACGCGACTTCGAGAACCGGAGCCTGCCAGGTTTTTTCCATGGAGGAATACACCCAAACGAAAACCAGAATATGGTCTCATCCTTATCCTTATGCTGGCGGGAATACAGTAGACAGTATTGAACAGGATTCCGAAAAAGTGGTTCATTTCGTCGGCGTGAAGCGGGGGGCCTCTTTTTATTTATTGGATCGGCAAGCCGGCGCGTACCAATTGCTTTCGCGGCCGCCTAGTTGGATCCGCTACATCAATAGCCTCGAAGGGGTTTTGTGGCCTTTTCCTTTCAATACCCAGCGAGCGCCCGGAGATACTTTTCCAAACACTTTAAGCGCGAATATCCCCCCTGCCTGTTCAACCCTGCCCGCATCCTTGCAGTTTTCCGGAGATGCGCAGGATTCCTGCCTTGTGCCGGATAGTTTCGATATGTCGGGGTTCGGTACCTATCGCATCTCCTCCCGTTTCGGACTGGCCGCTTATGCCTACACGAATTACTACACGCATAATAAAGAGGCACTGACCCTATTCCGTTACAACGGCGTCGTGATCGATACGGCGGTTTTCGGGCGATACCTGCAAGGACCTTAATCGAAAACAACCCCTCCGCGAAAACGCGCCGGTGCCCGAGCCGTAAGAGCTGGACGGAATTCGGTGCTGCGACGATTACCTGGAATTGGATGGCAGCGCGGATCGACGCGGCCCCTGCGGCCCCGGTAATCGATCCCTGGCGGACGCGGCCCCTGGACGACTCGATCCCCCCGCGGGCGGCCCGGGTACTCCGGAGGCGCGAGGTACCCTGGAAGTTACCCCCCCCCACCGCCTACGCGTAGTCCTCAATAGGCGGGCAGGAGCAGACCAGGTTCTTGTCCCCGAAGGCGGCGTTGATGCGCCCCACGGCGGGCCAGAACTTGTTCGACCGCACCCAGGCCAACGGATAGACGGCTTCCTCACGCGAATAGGGATGCTTCCAGTCAGCCGCTAACGCATGTTCGGCGGTATGCGGGGCGTTCTTCAACACGTTATCCAAACGATCGGCCCGGCCCTGTTCCACCGCGTCGATTTCCTTGCGGATGGCGATGAGGGCGTCGCAGAAGCGATCCAATTCCGGCTTCGATTCGCTTTCCGTGGGTTCGATCATCAAGGTCCCGGCCACGGGAAAGGAAACCGTCGGGGCGTGGAAACCGTAATCCATCAGGCGCTTGGCGATGTCTTCCACTTCGACGCCGGCGGCGATTTTAAAGCGTCGGCAATCCAAGATCATTTCATGCGCCACCGTGCCCTGCTTGCCCACGTAGAGGACGGGATAATGCGATTCCAGGCGGGCCTTCATGTAATTGGCGTTGAGGATGGCCACCTCGGTGGCGTAGCGCAGATTGGCTCCGCCCATCATGCGGATGTAGGCCCAGGAAATGGTCAGGATGCTGGCGCTGCCCCAAGGCGCGGCGGACACGGCCGGGATGGCCTGCGCGCCGCCGGTTTTCACCACGGCATGGCCCGGCAGGAAAGCAGCCAGATGCGCCGCGACGCAAATGGGGCCCATGCCCGGGCCGCCGCCGCCGTGCGGGATGCAGAAGGTTTTGTGCAAGTTGATGTGGCAGACATCCGCGCCCACGGAGCCGGGGCTGCACAGGCCCACCTGGGCGTTCATGTTGGCGCCGTCCATATACACCTGGCCGCCCTTTTCGTGGATCAGGGCGCAGATTTCCTTGATGCCTTCCTCGAACACGCCGTGCGTGGAGGGATAGGTCACCATCAGGCCGAACAGGTTGCCGCGATGGGCTTCGGCCTGGCGGGACAAGTCCGTAACGTCGATGTTACCCTGGGCGTCGCAGGCCACGACCACCACCTTGAGGCCGGCCATCACGGCGCTGGCGGGGTTGGTGCCGTGCGCCGAGGACGGGATGAGGCAGACGTCGCGCTGGCCCTGGCCTTGGCTCTTGTGATAAGCGCGAATCACCATGAGGCCGGTATATTCGCCTTGCGATCCGGCGTTGGGCTGCAGGGAAACTCCGGGCAGGTTGGTGATGGCGGCGAGGTCGCGTTCCAATTCGCGGAACAGGCGGCGATAGCCCAGGGCCTGATCCTCCGGCACGAAGGGATGGATATTCCCGAACTCCGGCCAAGTAAGCGGAATCATTTCCGAGGTCGCGTTGAGCTTCATGGTGCAAGAGCCCAGCGCGATCATGGAAGTGTTGAGCGCCAGATCCTTGTTCTCCAGCCCTTTGATATAACGGAGCATTTCCGTTTCGCTGCGATGGGCGTGGAAGACGGGGTGGGTGAGGATGTTCCCTTTCCGGACCAAGCTCGCGGACCAATCGAGTTTCAAGCCTTTGCCCCAAGCGGCGGCGGCCTGGGCATCGGGTTTGGATTTCCCGAGCGCGGCGGCGAAGATCGCGACGATGGCGGCGACGTCTTCCGGAGTCGAGGTTTCGTCCAGGCTGATGCCGATGGATCCGTTTTCCAGGTAGCGGAAATTCCGGCGGGCGGCCAAGGCTTCGCGACGTAACTTATCGGTTACCTCATTACCGGATTTCCCGACCCCCGGGGCGGAGTCACCGGCGGCGGGCGCGGCGATTTTCAAAGTGTCGAAAAATACCGCGTTTTCCTGGCGGCATCCCAGCGCGGCGAGGCCGTTCGCGAGCGCGCGCGTCAGGCCGTGAACGCGGGAGGCGATATGCTTGAGGCCATCGGGTCCGTGGTAGACGGCGTAGAATCCGGCCATCACGGCCAAAAGCACCTGCGAGGTGCAAATGTTGCTCGTGGCCTTGTCGCGGCGGATATGCTGTTCGCGCGTTTGCAGGGACATGCGGTAGGCGCGGCGGCCGTGCGCGTCCACGGACACGCCGATGATGCGGCCGGGCATGAAACGCTTGTACGCGTCCAGCGTGGCGAAGAAAGCCGCGTGCGGGCCTCCATAGCCCATGGGAAGGCCGAAGCGCTGGGCCGAACCAATCACCGCGTCGGCGCCGAAGGAACCGGGCGAGGCCAGCAACACCAGGGCCAGCGGGTCGGCGGCTACGGCCACCTTGATTCTGGCGGCATGGGCATGATCGCACAGCGCCTTGTAATCGGAAACGTTGCCGAAAGTATCCGGGTATTGCACCAGGGCGCCGAAAAACTCCGAGTCTTTCCCGGTAACACCGGAGTGACCCAGGCCGGCGGCGAACTCCGACTCGTCCCCGATGCGCAATTCGAAGCCCAGCGGCTCCGCCCGCGTGCGAAGCACGTCCAGGGTTTGCGGATGGCAGCGTTGCGAAGCGAAAAAGATTTTTGCTTCCGGTTTCTCGCGCACGGCGTACAGCATGGACATGGCTTCGGCCGCGGCCGTGCCTTCATCGAGCAGGCTGGCGTTGGCCACTTGCATGCCCGTCAAATCGAGTACGAGAGTCTGGAAATTAATCAGCGCTTCCAAGCGACCCTGCGCTATTTCGGCCTGATACGGCGTATAGGCCGTGTACCATCCGGGATTCTCCAGCACATTGCGCTGGATGACGCCCGGCAGCGTGCAATCGGAATAACCTTGTCCCAAATGTGTTTTGAAAATCTTATTCTCCGCCGCCAAGGCGCGCGCTTCCTGCATGAAACGACTTTCCACCTCGAAGGCGGGCAATTGCAGCGGTACGGCCAGGCGGATGGACGCAGGCACGGTTTTCGCCGCTAACTCCGACAAGCTTGCGGAGCCCACCGCCTTGAGCATTTCCCGTTGTTGTTCGGCGTCGGGACCGATATGGCGGGAAACGAAAAGTCCTTGGTTTTCTAGGGTCAATTCCATGCGGTCACCTTTGTCGGGAAATTATGGGCGGAATGCGCGGACGGCAGCCTTGGGCATTCCAATTTGAAAGGGTAACAAGGTACAATTTTTACTAAATTTTAAGCATGGTTTGCGTCTGCGCGGCGCTTACGCGCAGTGTATCTGGGCTCGACGGATGCACGGGAAATTTCACTGGGATTATAAGGAAAAAGCATGGGTATCAAGGTCGCGATCATGGGCGCCACGGGCGCGGTGGGAACGGAACTTCTGGACATCTTGGCAGAACGCAAATTCCCAATTTCGGAATTGCGCCTGCTCGCTTCCGCGCGGTCGGCCGGCAAAAAGCTCACCTTCAAGGACGAAGGCATCAAGGTCCAGGAGTTGACCCATGACTCCTTCAAGGGCCTCGATCTCGTCCTGGCTTCGGCCGGCGGAAAGATCAGCAAGGAATTCGCGCCCTCGGCAGTGAAGGCCGGGGCCGTCGTCGTGGACAATACCTCCCACTACCGCATGGTCGACGGCGTGCCGCTCGTGATCCCGGAAATCAATCCCGAGGACATCGTCAAGCACAAGGGCATCATCGCCAATCCCAATTGCTCCACCATCATCATGGCTTTGCCGCTTTTTCCGCTGCACAAGCGCTTTAAGGTCAAGCGTGTCGTGGCCGCCACCTATCAGGCCGCCTCCGGCGCCGGAGCCGTAGCCATGGACGAACTGGTCCAGGAAACCGCCGCCTACATTAAGGGACAGGATTTCTCCCGCACGGTCATCCCGCATCCGTACGCCTTCAACCTCTTCCCGCACAATTCGCCCATGACGGACAACGGCTATTGCGAGGAAGAGATCAAGATGGTCCAGGAAACCCGCAAGATTTTCCATGACGATGTGATCCGCGTAACGGCTACATGCATCCGCGTGCCGGTATTGCGCGCCCATTCGGAAGCGCTCAACATCGAGTTCGAGGAAGAACCGGACATCGAAGAAGTCTACGCCATCCTCCGCAACGCCCCCGGCGTGGAAGTGCAGGAAGACCGCAAGGCCAACCGCTGGCCCATGCCGCTGGACGCCTCCGGCCGCGACCCGGTGCTGGTCGGCCGCGTGCGCAAGGATCTATCGCAGCCCAAAACCCTGGACATCTGGGTGGTCGGCGATCAAATCCGCAAAGGCGCGGCCCTGAACGCGGTGCAAATCGCGGAAGTACTGTTCAAGAAGTAAGTCGGGTGAAGGCCGAAAGGCAATCTCAAAGAGGTGGAAGGCATGCCCTTACCCGGGCCGCCCCCGCATCAATCAAATAAATCGCCATGAGTTCCGGTGCGGACGAATGTAAGCACCTTGCTGGGCGGGCTCTTCAAATAAATCAAAAGCCAATCGGGTCGGATATGACATTCGCCGAAACCGTTATACTCCCCCTTCAGAATGTGATCCCGGTGCTTTTCTGCCAACGGCAACCCTAGAAGAAGATGCTTCATGATGGCTTCGAGTTCGGGCACAGGGAGCCCGCGTTTTAAACAGAGCTTGTAATCCTTCTTGAATTGTTTGGTGTACTCCGGCGTCCACATCAGGCTTTGAGGCTCTTGAACAGGGCGTCTACGTTCGTGAATCCCTTAACCGTTCGTCCAGCCTTGGCCGACTTCATTGCCTTCTGGGTGGTCGCGTTAGGAACCCGCACCTCAAAGGGTAGGCCGTGGCTTAAAAGCACCTGTTTGTAAAAAATATTAATGGCCGTGGTTGCATTGAGCCCCAGCTCGTCAAAGATCTCTTCGACTTTCTCCTTCAAGTGGGAATCGGTGCGGGCTCTGATCATGGCAGACTTGGGCATGGCGGGTTCTCCTTGGAGAGGTGCCATAAATATACCCCATTTGGGATACAAGGTCAATCTTTGTTTGTTTTTTAAGTCCATCGCCCGCACTGGGGGCCGGAGGTGGAAAATCGCAGGATATGAACTACAGGCGT
>JADGQO010000227.1 GCA_017881725.1 Fibrobacteria bacterium | reverse complement strand
TCGGAATTTTTTCCGCTGGACTATCGCGGCGCGGATCCCGTCGGAAGTTACGGCGGGCACAACTTCGGTTTTTGCATGGAACTGCATACCAGCTTCGTTTATCAAAGCGGCATGAAGTTCGAATTTACGGGTGATGACGATTCCTGGGTTTTCGTGAACGACGACTTGGTCGTCGACCTGGGAGGGATTCATCCGGCCGCCAGCATTTTCCTGAACCTGGATGATATGACGACTTTGAAATTCGGCAACACCTATGACTTCGATTTGTTCCAATGCGAGCGGATGGAAAACCATTCCGACAGTCGCATGGTGACCAATATCAAGCAGGCTCCGCCGATGGGAAGCCCCGTGGTCAGCTGGACCCGGGATTATGGAAACGTGAATTAGCCCGGCCGTGCCCTGGCGGCATCGCGCTTCCGTGTCGGGCTATTGGGTAACTTAGCGGTTACCCAATAGCGGCGCTTGACGGCGACCTCAATGGTTGTAGGCTTGCTCCCCGTGGAGCGACAAATCCAAACCCTGCTCCTCCACGTCCTTGGCCACGCGGAAGCCCATGAACTTTTCGATGGCCAGCACTAAAACGCCAGTTACCACCAGCGAGTATGTGCCCACGATTCCCAGCGCCTTGGCCTGGGCCAGAAATTGATCCATGCCGCTGCGCGAGATGCCCGGATGGGAAAACAGCAGGGAGTTCACGCCCTGCGAGGCCAACACGCCCACGGCGAGGGGGCCGATGATGCCCGCGATGCCGTGCACGCCGAAAGCGTCCAGCGCGTCGTCGTAGCCGAAACGGTTTTTACGCGATACGAAGAAATAGCTGACGCCGGCGGTAACGGCGGCGAGTAACATGGCCGGGAAGGGCATGGCATAACCCGCGGCCGGAGTCACCGCGGCCAAACCCGCGATAGCGCCCGTGGCGCCGCCCAAGGCGCTGCTTTTTTTCAGGTGGATTTTTTCGATGATGAGCCAGGCGCACATGCCCGCCGCCGGTCCCACCAAGGTGTTCAGGAATGCCAAGCCGGCCGAACCGTTGGAGGCCACGGCGGATCCCGCGTTGAAACCGAACCAGCCGAACCATAAAATGCCAGCTCCCAGCACGACATGCACCAGGTTATGCGGCAAGATGCCCTTTTCCAAACCGTGGCGTTTGCCCAAGATGATGCACGCGGCCAATCCCGCGATGCCGGAAGTCAAATGCACCACCATGCCTCCGGCGAAATCCACCGCTCCGGCCTGCGCCAGGAACCCCTGGGAATGCCAAAGCCAATGGCACACTGGATCATACACCAGGGTGGACCAAAGCAGGATGAACACGATGTAGGCGCCGAACTTGATGCGCTCGGCAATGGCGCCGGCGATAAGGGCCGGAGTGATGCACGCGAAGGTGCCTTGGAAGGCGATCCAAACGAAGGTGGGGATGGTGCCGTGCAAATCCGACGGGCCGATCCCGGCCAGGAAGGCCTGGCTTAGTCCGCCGATGAAGGCGTTGCCGTCCGACAGGGCCAGGGAGTAACCCACGACGACCCATTGCATGGTGATGACGCCCAGGGTAATGATGGAATGCATCATGGTGCCCAGCATGTTTTTGGAGCGAGCCAAGCCGCCGTAGAACATCGCCAGGCCCGGAACCATGAACAGGACCAGAGCCGTGGAAATGAGCATCCAGGCGGTGTCGCCGGTATTGAGCGCCGAGGTTTCCATTAAATCACCGCCTCCCCGCGCTCGCCGGTGCGTATGCGCACGATGTCCTGGATATCGGAGATGAAAATCTTCCCATCGCCGATTTTGCCGGTGCGCGCGCTGGCGCAAATCGTTTCGATGATGCTTTCCGCGTCCTGATCGGCGCAAATGATCTCCAACCGGATTTTGGGGACGAAATCGATTTTGTATTCCGCTCCTCGATAGACTTCGGTATGGCCTCTCTGCCGTCCGAACCCGCGGATTTCCAGGACGGACATGCCGTTGATTTTGTCGCCCAGCGCCGTACGGACATCGTCCAATTTATGCGGCCGAATAATGGCTTCGATTTTCTTCACGTTTCCCTCTTACCCTGAAAATGACAAATCCATCCCAATCTGGATTTTTGTAACACAAATCGTATTAATGTTAAATATTGCGAAATTAAACCACGGTTGATTGACAATCAAAAGTAGTTGTCACTTCGGCAGGCTTCGACCAGGTGGCTACTTGGCCATTTTTCTAAACTTTTTGACTATAGATAACCCGCCATGGCTTTGGGAATGTGCGCCGCCCTGCTTGGCATCGACTATTTCATGCTGCAAGGCAGGTTTGGGTTCGGCGGCATCAAGATTTTATTCGCTACTGCCGTCGCCATCTTTTCCATTTTGGCGGCGGTCATTCCCAGGCGGGATTTTTTCACCCCGCCCGGGCCGAGATTGACCGAAGAGTCCCAACGGGAATTGTTCGCCCTGATTCGGGACGTGGCCGGTCGGTCGGATCAAGCCACTCCTGCAGACCTTGAATCCGGAAGAGTTGCGCGCCGTATTAGGACATGAGTTCGGTCATTTCCCGGCGCCAGGAGTTGGCGGCCGATCAGCTCGGGGCCGCCATCGCCGGGGCTTCCGCTTTGGCCTCGGGATTGAAAAAAGTCCATGTCATGGGTCCGTTATGCGACGCCTTCATGGCCGAGGAAATCCTTCCGGCCGTGCGCAAAGGATATCCTCCGTCCCTAGCCGCAGGGTTTCAGTCGTTTCTTGCTGCGCCCCAAATCGTAGCGGCCCAACCGAAAATCCTGGAATCGGTGCTTACCAAAGTTTCCGCCGACGTTTATGACTCGCATCCCCGCCTCAACGACCGCTTGCAAGCCCTGGGTTTTCCGGCCGACAATTTCCACGTCGGCCTTCCCGACTTGTCGCATAGCCCTTCCGCCATCACCATTTTAGCCCATGCCGATGCGCTCGAAAAGGATTTGTATGGCTTAAGTTTCACGGTGCCAATCGAAAAATTGCATCCCTTGGCTTGGGGAGACGCAGGTGAAAAAATCCATCGTCCGCGTTTGGAAGAATATTTGCATCCGGTGGCCGGCGCTGATCGTGACGCATGGGGTAAGCGCTGCGATGCTTGGGGAATCGATTGAATCCGGACATGTATATTTTCGTGAATGATGACACCCGCTGAAGTAGACCCGACCCTTTCCATCGCCCTTAAAATCGGCTCCGGATTCTTTTGGACCGCGGCCTACATCCTGATCATCCGCAGAGGTTGGAAGGACCGCACTTACGGAATGCCCCTGGCCGCCCTCGGAGCCAATCTGGCGTGGGAGTTCATTTTCTCATTCGTGCTGCCGCATCAACCGCCGCAATTGCAAGTCAACCGGGTCTGGCTGCTTTTCGATTTGGGTCTACTCTGGCAGACCTTGCGATTCGGTCGCGAAAGGCAAGTCCATCCTTGGCTACGGAAAAATTTCTACGCGTTGCTCGGGGCCGCCGTCGTGGGAGGATTTTTCGCCGTGTACACAATCACGTTGGAATTTTCGGATTGGGGCGGCATGTATGCCGCATTCGGGCAAAACCTGATGATGTCCTTGCTCTTCATCGGCTTGGCCATCAACCGCGAAAACGCGCAAGGCCAATCGCTGTGGATCGCCGCGGCAAAAATGATCGGAACGGTTTTGCCGTCCATCCTTTTTCACCTGACCTACCCGCGCTCTCCGCTTTTGAATTTCCTTTTCATCGCCATATTCCTGGCGGACCTGCTGTATCTGGTTTTATTGCGCCGGCGGTTGCTCGCGGCCGGCATGCCCACCTGGCGCCGCGCCTAGACCTTGATTGTGTGGTTACTTCGCGCTTCGATCCATGATCTTCCCGAACACGTCGCTCAGGATGTTGGCGATGTCGGATGTCATGTTCATCACGTAGGTGAACGGATCGCGGCGGATTTTGGTTTCCTCGTTACCGACCAGGAAGAACAGGCCGCCCAGTGCCTTCTCCGTGGTCCATTGCCCCAGGCTTTCGGTCTTGATCGGTTGGTAGGTTACGCTCTGCAAGGAATGCACTTGCAGGCTGGAAGCGCTGGCGACGATGGAATTTTTGTTCCAGGAAGTCTGGAAAGCCAGGAGGGAATTGTACTGGCTCAATATGTTGTTGTAAGTGGTTCGGAATTGTCCCCAATATTGCGTGAGCGGCACCAGCTTCAGCGTGGAGTCCACCAGCGGCGTGTAAGCCGTGTCCAGTGGCCCGAAGGTACTGCCGTGCAAATACGCCGTCGCGGCCGTGCTGTCGCTGCTGTTGAGAAGGCTCAACCCATCCATGATGGACATGCCGGTGATGGCGCTTTTGAAAATGGGAACCGATCGCGGCGCGGCGTATTCGGCGGCGCGGTTCATGTACTTGACCAGCGAATCGCTCAGAGTCGGCAAAGCGTTGATCTCCGAAATCAAAGAAGTCGATGCGGCTAGGTTGCTCGTCACCGGCGAGGCGTCGAGCCCCAAAGTGAGATTCGCCACGGATTGGACGGCTTGTAATTGCGACGTAAACGGCTTGACATAGGTCGCGACTTGCGCCACGGCTTGCAATGCTTGTGCAGCTTCATCCGGTAACAATATCTTGATGGCTTGATTGGCCAAATAACCGTTCAGCTTGGAAGCCAATCCGGAACTGGAATCGATGCCCACGCTCAGGGCCGTTTTCAATCCCAGCACCACGCGCTCCTCCACGCTGCCGTTGGGAAGGACGGTAACCGTATTCAAAAAATCGTCCGGCGTGCAGGATGAAAGCAGCAATGCGGAGGCGATCAGAGGCATGCTGAGATTTCGTATAAAATTCCGATTTAATTTGGTCATACTTTAAATATACCCAAAGCCGCGCGAATATTTCCGATCTCCTTCCGACGGGAAATGGGATTCGACGCATCGCGGAAGCTTTAGGTGCGTGCGGAATTCAGGAATTTCCCCTGGGCGGTTGAGTTTATTTTGGGGCCGTTCCGGCCGGAGGTAAAACTCCGGGCGGAGGTAAATCTCCGGGCTGAGGCGCTGCGGGCGTTTCCGAAGGAAGCAAAAGGTCTTCTAGGAAAAACGCGGATAATTCCGCGCGTCCGCCCAAACCGGATTTCCGATACACGGCGATCGCGTGTTGTCGCGCCGTCCTCTCGCTTTTACCGGAAATGTTTCCAATTTCCTTATGGCTCAATCCCTTAAGCAACAACAGCGCCGTTTCGCTTTCCGCCGCAGTCAATCCCCAGGCCGATAATTGTTTGGCGATGGCTTCTCCCAAGCCTTGCAAATAATTTTGCGCCTGGTCGCGCCAGACTTCCTTTTCCGCTCGATGCGACTCCAGGGACAATCGCGTCCGCGCCAGGGAGACGTTGGCCGATCTCCAGCCGAGCCATAAAAAAACCGCCGAACTGAGACTCAGTACCATGAAAAGCGTTTCGATCAGGACATGTGGACTGGTCCACTCCTTGGGGGCGTCTTGGATCAAATCCATTACTCCGGCCAAGGTCAACGCCGCCATCAGGGCCGCGATGAAGAGCGACAACCGCGAATTCAGCAATTCAGGCATGGGTCATCCGCTCTAGACCATTTGACGGATAGGTTGCGCCGCTGCGCCGGGGTAACTTGCCTGTACACACAAAGGAGGTTTTTATGTTCGGAATACCTTGGCATCCGCTCATCGTCCATTTTCCCATCGTCTTGTCCGTCGCTTTCCCGTTGGCTGCGATTGCCGTCCTAATCATCGGTCTCGGCCGTAGTAATGTCCGAAAATTATGGGTCGGCGTCATGGTTGTCAACGCCTTGTTGGCCGGTTCCGGATTACTGGCCATGCAAACCGGCGAGCACGACGAGGAGCGGGTGGAAAACGTTCTGGTTTCGGAGGGACCGTTGGAAACCCACGCGGATAATGCGCAGGTGTTTTTGTACGTCACGGGGTTGGCCTTGCTCCTCTCGGCGCTGGGATTGTCGTCCGGTTATTGGGGCGGGTTGGGACGGGGACTGGGGACTTTCGCCTCCGTAGTGGTTTTAGTCTTGGGAATAAGGGTCGGTCATTCCGGCGGAGGTTTGGTCTACCAGCACGGCGCCGCGGCGGCATTCGTCGGGGATCAAGCCGTGGCCGACAATGCCAACGGCGCGTCCCGATCCGCAGGTGGAAAAAAGGGTTCCGAAGAAGCCATGGAGGCGAGGAAGGCAGGGGCGACTGAATCGGAAGGAAAGGGCGAGAGTAAAGACGCGGATGATTAGGCGCGCGGATCGACGCGGGCCCTGTCGCCCCGGTAATCAGCCCTGCGGCCTCGGTAGGCGCGGCCGTGGTTACTTCCCCCCGGATTTCAACCACTCGCCGGGGTCGAGCGTCTTTGTGCCTTTGCGCACCTCGAAATAAACGCGACCGGCCTCGACGGATACCGTGCCCATCTCCTCGCAGGTTTTCACCTTGTCGCCTTGGCGCAGGTGAATGCCCGCCAGGTTGGCGTAGATGGTGAAAATGTCCGATCCGTTGTCGAGGATGATGCCCATGCCGTAACCGGGGATGCGCGTAATCAGAGCCACTTCCCCGCTCACGGCCGCGCGCACGGTGGCGCCGGGCTGCCCGCGGATTTCGATGCCCAGGTTTTTGGTCGTGGTCTTCAGAGTGCTATGGTATTGCAGGCCGTACTTGCTGACTACCTCGCCTTCTACGGGCAGGCAATATTTGGATCCGGATTCGAGTACCGTCGCTTTTTTGTTGCGCGCCAATTCTTCTTGGCGGCGTTTTTCCAAGGCTGTGATGATGTCGGTGATCAGCTTGGAATTTTCTTCCATCTCTTTCAAGGCCTGCTGTTTGGCGGACTCGTCGCTTTGAATGGACGCGAGGTTGCGTTCTTGTTCGCGTTTGGCGCGGCTGAACGTTTCTTTCTCATGCGCTTTGTGGGCGCGGAAGGCATTCAATTCCTCCCGGCTCCGATTGAGCTTGGCGGCCGAGTGCCGTTTTAATTCCGCGTCCTGCCGACCTCCGTCCACCAGGGATTGGTCATAGCGCACCACGCGCTTCATGAAGAACACCTTGCTCAGGAAATCGCCGTTGCCGGATTGCCATCCCTCCAGAACCATGCGATCCGGGCCGCCCCAGATGTACAGGGACCGGACCCGCTTGGCCATGATGAGGTTGCGTTCCCGGATGCGCTTTTCAATTTCGTCCAACTCCTCCTTGATCGTCGCCGACGAGGCGTTGAGCGTTTGTTCGGTCGCGTCCAGACGGTTCAGGTATTGCTCGGTCAGGCGGATGCTGCCGCTGATGCGCTCGAGCCGACCCAAGGTGGATTCCTTTTTTTCCTTCAGCGACGCCAATTCTTTTTGGCCGCTTTGCAGACGGGCGCGCAAATCCTCGAGCTCCTGTTTCTGGCGCGCGATTTCACGATCGTAATTCTTTTTCTCGGTCGCGGCGACGGGCGTCGCCCACAGGGAAAATGCCAGGAGCGGGATGAGAGGGAAAGAAGAGAGATTGAAAATTGAAAATTGAAAATTGAAAGATGCAAAATGGAAGCGGCTCATGCGGCGGATCAAACGCATTGCGCCATCACTCAGAACCATGGTGGGTAAACCGGTTTTTGGTTTTCAACAATTTTCAATTTGCAATTTTCAATTTGCATTTTGAATTCCGTCTTTTCCCTTACGCATTGCCGCGCAGGAAACCCCGCACGGTGCGGGTGCTGGCGATGGCCGAGATGCAGGACGTGGCGGCCAGCAAGGCGGCCGCGCAGGGGCCGAAATGAATATGGGCCGGAATTTCGGGCGAGACCAGGCCGGACAAAATCATCAGGAAAGCCAGGGTTCCGACGCCGATCAGGCTTCCCAGGAAGCCGAGGAAAATCCCTTCCATCAGGAACGGGGCCAAGATGAACATTTCTCCCGCGCCGCAATATTTCATGTTTTCCACCAGGATGCGGCGCGAATACAGGTTGAGTTTCACGGCGTTATGGATGATGAGCGAAAGGGCTCCCGAGACCAGGAGCATCAGCACGACCGATCCCCCTTCCACGGGAATGCGCCATTTGTCCAACCAGGCCAAGTAGAGTGAATTGGCGCTCGCTTCCTCGATTTCGGGCATTTGCTTCAAGCGATCGAGAAGCAGTTTGTTTTGCGCCGAGGAACGGTAACCCTGGGACGGATACAAAAGAAAGGAATGGGGCAGGGGATTCCAGTCGAGTGAACGCACCATTTCGTCCCCGAACTGCTTTTTGAATTCCACCAGGGCGTCGTCCTTGCTCACGAACAGGATGGAGTCGAGCCCCGGCAACCGGTGCAGCTTGTTTTCCAGGGCGTCCAGCGAGGTTTGCTCTTCGTACTTGGGACCCGGGAACACCCGGACGGTGCTGTCCGACGGCGCGCCGACGCCGAGCGACCATACCAGCGCGAACGCCAGCAACAGCCCGGCGAATACCGAAGTGCAAATGCCGATGGTGATGACGGAGGTGACGGACAGGAATTTGTCGGACCGGAATCCCCGGAACGCTTCGACGAAAAGATATCCGAGTTGATGCTTCATCCGTGACCGGGAAGAAAGATAGCAACTGACCATCACGCGCAAGCGATCAACGACCATCGCGCCCAAGCGGGCACTTGCACCGAAGAGGGCCGCCGATGTGCCGACCGCTGGGCACCGGCCGCCGGCCAATGGCCGCCAGACGCGGAGAGGCTAGGGGATCAAGGGACGGAACCGGAAGCGGAGAATCCCGCTGGCGCCTTTCCCGCCGGTGAAGCGCCGGACAGTGAAGTACCGGAC